>JARLHM010000204.1 GCA_031292235.1 Syntrophaceae bacterium
TATTTGACACCATCGTACCGGGCAAGATTCGATGAAGCCTCACAGGGCGCTATCACATAATACGCCGCAATCCCGTAGTCCAGAGAAGGCAGGGAGAGTTCAACAAACTTTACGCCGAGTTTTTCGAAAACCTTTCTTGCGGCTGACAAACTCTTTTCCACATCTTCGTTGCTGAGCTTATTAAAAAATTCGACGGGGACTCCCAAAGTCATTCCGGATACAGGCTTGTCAAGGAAAGTCGTGAAATCCGGATGCTGAATTGGGACCGAAGTGGAATCCATGGGATCATGTTTACAAAGTAAGTTTAAAAGTAAGGCAATATCCGAGACATCTCGAGCGAGAGGCCCTATCTGATCAAGGCTTGAAGCGTAAGCTACCAATCCGAACCGCGAAACTGAGCCATAAGTGGGTTTAATTCCGGTAACCCCGCAAAACGACGCGGGCAGTCTAATTGAGCCACCAGTATCGGACCCGAAGGCTACTGTAGCCTGACCACAGGCCACGGCCGCTGCCGAGCCCCCGCTTGATCCTCCAGGGGTCCTTTCCGGGTCCCAAGGGTTCCTGGTGGGCCCCCAGCAGGATGTCTCCGTCGACGATCCCATAGCGAACTCGTCCATGTTTGCGCTTCCCAGGATCACCATGCCTTCGTCTTTGACAGATTTCACAACGGTAGCATCATATGGAGGACTGAAATTCGCGAGGATTTTCGATCCACATGTGGTTTTCCTTGATTTCAGACACATGTTGTCTTTGATGGCTATTGGGATGCCGGTCAACGGACGAGCCGTCCCTTCTTTGATCCGTTTGTCCGCATCTTTAGCCATTGCTATGGCCAGATCGGGGTAAATATTCACAAAAGAATGGATCCTGGGTTCCAGTGTGTTAATTCGATTTAGGACAGCCTCAGTGATTTCTACCGACGAGGTCTTCCTGTCGAGCAGAAGTCTCGCCAATTCAGTAGCGGTTTTTTCGTAAAGGTTGGACACCTGTTTTCCCCTTTGAAGAATTCATGAACCAACTAACTGGTCACTCAATAATTTTGGGAACAAGAAAGGACGAGCCGTCGCTCGCCGGGGCATTTGCCAACGCCTGTTCAATGGGCAGAGACGGTTTTACCACGTCTTCTCTTAACGGAGTGAAGAGTTCAACCGGACCCGCCATAGGTTCGACGTCATCCGTTGGAACAGCGGAGAGCGTGTCCATGTACTTGAGCACGTCATCGAGCTGACCCATAAATTTTGTCTTTTCTTCATTGGATAAGGCCAATCTGCCAAGCACCGCCACATATTCGACTTGTTCTTGTGTGATTTTCATTTTACTTCGTGTTTGTGAGCTATCCGCATGTGATCAAAACGGGATGTTGAGTCAACTTAAACCCTGGCGGTTGATTATGTCAAGTGGCCGTTCGTTTTTAAAACCCAAATTGTATTGTATGATCAATATGACACGCCGTTCATGATCCTTAAAATCTGACACTATTGTGGTCCACCAAGGTATTTGCTCCAAACTGATCGAAAATGAGACCCTGGAAACAGAAGTTTCTTGAAAAGCTCCGGACGAAGAGGCCCGGCCCCGGGATATGAACTGGACTGAAGCGCTTTCCCATTCTCATCCAGCAAAGCGTCCCATCTAAAAGTAACGCCGGGTACTCCTATCTCCGGGCTGAGTATGGGTTGAACAGAAAACTTCCTATTCCCTATAAGGGCATCTCCAAGTCCAACTGCTTTGGGGTTTCCGTGGCAATCGTGACACTGTCTGGCTTTTTTCTGAACAGTGTGAGGCGAATAGGGGTCCATAATAAGAGCGGGCCTGCGTGAACCGGCCGTAGGTATAACACTGTCCAAGACTACCGTTCCATCGGATTTGACCCATGAAACTACATACTGACGCATGGGTCTCATTACCGTAACTTTGCCTGAAGCGTTTAGACCAAGAGGCGGACTTGACCATCTTCTAATTGTAAAACCTCTAAACCATGCGCCCGACCTGGATTGTCCAGTCAGCCAGTCTCTTGTCTTGGGAGGGGTCCAATCCTTTTCATGCATTGGGGGCTTGATTCCATCTCTCGGGGGGACCAGTTCCGCATAGTCGCCCACGAATTTACGGAGGAGTTCCTGAATCTGAGGGTCATTTTGGGCCGAATTTATAGACCACATCCAGTATTCAGCCCTCTCATCCAACATAAGATGAAACCCGTAATCCTGAAACGACCAAGCGGCATGGCAGGCCACGCAAGTCAACGATTTTCGATGTTGGTCGATACGGTGTGGTATTATGTCGAGACGCAGCGCAGGAACTTTTATATCTGGCCTTCGTTTTAATACAGCTTCTCCATTGGCGTTTTTGAAAATAAGCGGATGACTGAAGTTAACGTGACAACTCTCACAAGACGGTGATGGTGTGATGTCCGAATTGTATACCAGTCCAGTCCCGTGAATCTGTTCTGATGTGTGACAGTCGGAGCAAATCATACCAGCCTTGAAATGCGCGTCCGACCTGAGACGGTGTTGTTCCGACCCGTAGATGGTGGGGGCTTGGGCGCCAGAAACAATTGGACTACGAAATCCTCGGTTGAAGTCTTTCTCGAAAAGCCCGACGTAGTCGCATCCAATATGGTTCGAATTGTGACATTTCAAGCAAGGGGTAACACCTAATGATTTTGAAATGACATGGGCATAGGGCTTTTTTGTGTCGGAGTTTGAATATGGCACATGACACGCTGAGCATCCCTTACCCCTGTGCTCTCCAGCACGTGCGGAACCTTTTGTATACAAGTGACACCGTAGACAGGATCTTCGCAAGAGATCATCCCCCAAGCCCCCGAAAACAGGTTTCATGTCCGTTGCAGGATGTATGTCCTGTGTTGGTGTCTTAGCCGGATCACCGGGGAACAAATTCTCTAACTTTGGCGGGGGGATTTCTTTAAGCCCTGAAAGCCCCCTAACACCAAACGCAGGCTCTGCTGTATCTTGCGCTCCGAAGGCATACCTGGTGTGGTTTATCAGCTTTGGGACAAGGGCCATTCTGGAAATCTTAACGTTGTGAGCGTGTTCTGGGTGGCACTTTCCGCATGTTTGATCGACATGATCCAGATCCCCGGGATCTGGAATCAGTCCCTCATGAGCAAGGTCCTTATCGGCTACTTGAGCATTCCCCTTGTGGCATGTTGAGCACGGAAGCGCATGGAGTTGGTCCATTTCCGCATTGTTCGGATGGCACTTCACACATGATCCCGCGCCATCGCAGCGCGACTTAATCAATGTTTCCGGTGATTCTCCCCACCAATCCGGGTACGATTGGTTAGGAGGCGCACAATTGACCCCGGTCAAAGGTGGGGACAGTTGGAACTCTGTCGCCATAACCGGACCGCAACCGAGAAGGGAGGCGATTATCAGGGTTATGCCTATCAAAACTCGAAGCGATTCAGGTTCGATTCTCCCTTCAACAAGGACCCTGAGCATTTTTACCTAAGCTGCGATATGATCTGCTGTAATTGAGCTGTAGGTAATGCGCCTCCGGACGGGTTGTTTCGTGCGAAATTTGTGAGAACACCTTGTATAGCTCCTAGCGCTCGGGCATAGTTTGGATGTTGAGGTGGAATTCCGTTTAAGGCCAGAATATGGGCAGCGGCTTCACCTTCACGGCCAGGTGTCAGGTTGAGCGGATTGGGCCACACGAACTGCGGTTTTTGAACTTGCTGCTGCGGTTGAGGCGCCGATTGTTCAACGGGCCGCTCACGCGGTGGTCGACTGTTTTGAGCAGGAGCTTCCGGTTTCTTGGCGGGCGAAGGTGGTTCAGCGTGAGTTCCCTGGGGTCCCATGCAGTGATCGTGATTCCTAAAACACTTTAGCCTGCATTGTTCAAGATAATAGTCGTCGTAACCCGACTTCTTGCAACATTCGTCACACTGTTCGCGAGTTTGCTGGAAAAGCGCCTGGCCTTTTGAATCATTTACGCCAGCCGTAAACAAAAACAATCCGATCACGAAGCTCATTCGAGTTAATGGCGCCAATCTTAAAGAAAATCCCAGTTTATACGCCGACGGCTTGTTGATCATTTCTCATCTCCATGGACCCAATAAAGTGTGTCAAAATCGGACTATTCTTATGACATATCAACTTTGTTACAAAACTTCTCTCTTAGTTTACTAAAATCAAGAAAATTCTCAAGCTTTGTGGCATGATCAGTTGCGATCACCACCCTTTAACTGGTTGCATTGCTTGTCCGCGGATACGAAGCTCACATGCTTTTTCCACCCTACAAGTGGCTTGTTCCCGGATTCATATTGCTTTTCCCATTTATCATCAATGGGGTCCCATATTAAAGACTTGTATCGGAAACTGGCAGCCTTCTTAAAATATATGGTCAGAGACCATTCATCGGTGGTCGAATCACTGCAGAGCGTAGCGTAAAATGGGTCAGACTCTTTGTTGAGGGCTTCCATTGCAAGTGTTTTTATACGCTTTACATATTTGGAATGGTCATGTTTCTTGAATTTGGGCTTTCTTTCGTCCGACAGCATCCAATCCGCGTCATCTGGCGCTACAATTTTTACGTCACTCGGTTTGTCACCCTTGATTTGCTCGGATTCAGGAGGGACTTTTCCCTTTTCAACACCTATCAGTCGCCTTGGCGCCTTTTCTTTGTTGTTCAAACTTTCAGACTTGGAGTTTGTCAAAGATTCGTTTCGGCCAGCAGTGGAAACATCAAGAGAGTTTGATTCGTCATGACTTTTACTGGTGGATTTATCATCTGACCTGACTTCATTTTGTGAGTCTTGATTGTTGTTGGATGGAGACTGTTCAGGTTCGGCAGGCTGTTGGGAGAGTCGCGGTTTAATTAGGGTTGATTCCTGTTTCTTCGGTTTTGTGGTTTCATCAGTTGTCTTCGCACTCCGAAACAATGTTGGCACGCAACCTATCAAGATTATGGCTGACAGAACGAATATCCCAACCGTAAGAAAGGTCGAAGACCTAGGTGTGGGTCTGATACAATGAGCTTTGAAAAATACTTTTGGGAGCATCAGGTCAGTTGTACGCTCCGAACCAAACATGTCCGGTGGATTTTCCGTTAACCGCAGCCTATTGGTAATATTTTTCTGCACAAAAGGCAACAAACACGGAAAGAATGCCGTTGATAATACAGAGCAAATAATCCGCACGGGATTGGATGAACAGAACATAAAAAGGCGCTCAAGCAGCGCCTTTTTATGTTCTGTTTGTTCGGATTGCTAATGTCTATTTCTGTTTGGCCTTGGATAAACGTTCTATTTATTACACTTGTCCGAAGGCGGATAAATATCTGACTGAACAGTACAGCAAGGTTGGGTAGTCGATTCGGCGCCTTTAAGTCCGATCTTTTTAAACAGGGAAAGACAAACTTCACCTATCCATTTTTGAGGGAGGACCTTTTCGGTGATCCATACCAGCGCAAAAACTATGGCCGCAATTATACCGGCTGAAATTAGGAAGGAAACCAGAGCGGCAAGACCGGCCAATAGCAGGAAAAAATACAGCGGGAAAAAGAACCCGTAAAAAAATCCTCTGCCGATCCTGCTAACTGCGTCAGAGTCTTCCTCTCTTCCGAGAATGTCATCGAAAATGTTCACAAAAATGTTCTTTTTGTAGTAGCTTAAGCCACCGCTGATTATCCCAAGAATGATCATTCCAATTAATTTCCAAAGCATCTTGTCCTCCATCTAAATATAAAGTCGGTTCGAAACATGGAACCGGATTCAAACATTACACCGAGTCCATTTAAACTTCCCGGTATGATCACACGCGTGAGAAGATCGCCTTTTTAAGTCATAACATGGCAAGCGTTTATCGCCGGGATTTTTTCCTCGCCTTTTTGGCTTCCTTGTTTTTCTTGCGCTGCTTTTCGACGTTTTTCTTGGAAGCTTGCTGTCCCTGCTTGACTTCCGGGAAACCAAAGGGGTTTTCCGGAGTTGGGACAGAGGGCGCATCACCTCCCATGAGATTTCCGAGACCGCCGCTAAACATACGCTTAAGGCCCTTCATTCTTTTCCAGCGACCACGGAGTTTGCCGCCTCCCATTGCGCTCATGAGGTCATGCATATCTTTAAATTTTATCAACAAGTCACGAACTTCGTTCTCCTTGCGCCCAGAGCCTATTGATATCCTTTTAATACGACTATCATTAATGAGATCTGGAGCTTGTCGTTCACCAGGGGTCATTGAGTTAATCATGGATTCGATCTTGACGAGTTCATAATCGTCAAAGTTGGCTTGGGCGGGAAGCCCCCCCTGGAAGAACGGGAGCTTTTCAACAACGTCCTTTAACGGACCCATTTTCTTGATCGTGCGAATTTGAGACAGAAAATCGTTGAGTGTGAAGTTGCCTTGAAGCATGCGCATAGCGTCTTCTTCAGCTTTCTTTTCATCGACAACTTCTTCAAAATCTTTAACTAATCCTACGACATCACCTAATCCCAGTATACGAGAGGCCAACCCTTCAGGTCTGAATTCCTCCAAGCGGTCAAGACCTTCGCCCATACCCAGGAATTTTATAGGGACCCCTGTCGCTTCCTTTACGGATATGGCGGCGCCACCCCGGGCGTCACCGTCAAGTTTCGTCAGGATGAAACCGGTAAGTTTGATACTCTCATTAAAGGCCTTTGCGACATTTACCGACTCTTGACCAATCATTGCGTCACAGACCAAGAGCACATTGTCTGGAGATGTGAGCTTTTCGATCTGATGCAGTTCATCCATCAAGTTTGAGTCGACGGTCAGACGACCGGCGGTGTCGAATATAGTGACATCGCATCCAAGTTCCAGCGCATCAGACAGGGCGGCTTTGCATATTTCCGGCGGTTTGGTGGACCCATTTGAATGAACAGGTATGTTAAGGTCTTTGCCTAGTTTCTTAAGTTGTTCAACTGCGGCGGGACGATAAACGTCGGCCGCTACAAGCATGGGCCGCTTACCGGACTTCATCAGATATTTAGCTATCTTAGCGGCTGTGGTGGTTTTTCCTGACCCTTGAAGCCCGACCAACATGATCGAACTGACGGGTTTAGATCGAAAATTCAGTGAAACATCGGCCGGCCCCATGAGACGGACCAGTTCATCCTGACACAGTCTTATAAAATGGTCTCCAGGGGCAATCTTGAGCCTTTTATCTTTGTGTTTGACCTTTACCTGAACTATTTCTCCAATGGCCTGCTCTTTGACCTTGTCCAGAAAAGAGCGAGTCACCTGGAATTCGACATCAGCTTCCAGAAGGGACATGCGGACAATCTTGAGGGCCTCACCGAGATTTTCCTCGTTGAGCGTTCTCATTCCCTGCAAGTAATGTCGGGCGTCTTGGAAACCACGAGACAGTATCTCAAGCACGATTTATGCCTCCAAAATCCAAATTTCCCGAAAATATTTTTTTTACCATAGCGCCGTCCAAAATGTAAGGATTTTCTTTCCTTGATCGGGTGGGCCTTTTTTGTTATAGCATTGTCAACGTCACGACTAGATTCTCCTATAAAGTTTGGAGTTCAAATGTTAACAAATTTAAAGACTTTTCATTTAAAGACTAAAATTTTTTCAGGTCGTGGAGCTATTTCGAATTTGGGCGAAATAGCTGGGGAGCTTGGCTCCCATAAATGTCTCCTAGTAGCTGATCCTGAACTTGAGCGACATGGAATCATAGAAGCTGCGATGACTTCCCTCGGGAAAGCGGGCATTCATGTTGAAACCTCATTAAAGGTTGAACCAGAACCATATCTGGATAATGCCGATGATGCGGCGACAATCGGCAAGGAAATGGGAGCGGATCTAGTCGTCGGTATCGGAGGCGGTTCCGCTATGGATACAGCCAAAGCTGCGGCTACGCTCATAACAAACGGGGGCCAGGCTGCAGATTATGTTGGCTTAAACAAGGTGACTAAAGCGACCACACCTACCATTATGATACCCACTACTGCGGGCACAGGGGCGGAAGTAACATTTACCGCTGTCTTTACGCATAGGATGACAAAGATTAAAGGTGGAATCAACAGCCCATTTCTTTTTCCCGACGCCGCGTTGCTTGACCCTGAACTCACTTTGTCACTACCGCCGCAGGTAACTGCGTTCACCGGGATGGATGCGCTTACCCACGCAATTGAGTCTGTGACGAGCCGATCCGCCACTGTTTTCACGGAGGCGCTTAGCCTAACATCGGTCAGGTTAATATCCGAAAGTCTCCGAAACGCCGTTTACAACGGTTCGGATATTGACGCACGAGAGAAAATGCTTCTCGGAAGTCTCTTCGGTGGCTTGGCGCTCGCAGACGCGGGCGTAGGAGCCGCTCACGCTCTGGCTTATCCACTTGGCGGCAACTACCGAATACCCCATGGACTTGCCAATGCTGTCTTGATACCACACGTTATGGAATTTAACTTGCCTGCGGCAGAACGGTCTTTGGCGCTGATCGCCAGAAGCATGGGAGAATCCATCGAAGGACTTTCGCCAAGGTGGGCGGCTCAAGCAGCGGTAGATGCGGTAAAAACTCTGGCTATTGATATTGGTGTCCCTGAAAGTCTGTATGACTTGGGCATACCTGAAGCCGACATCCCGATGCTCGTTGAAGGAGCCCTGAAAGTGACGCGACCTGTCGAAAACAACCCTAGATTCCTGGGGCCTCAAGAAGCTCAAACGATATATGAGGCGGCTTTTTAGTAGTGAAAAGAATTCTGAAAGGACCGCCCAAAGATAGAAACTTTCACCGGAGCTGTTTTTCACCGTTAAACGGCCGGTAGAAAACATCAGGAGAGACTCATGCCAGGTTTTGAATTAATAGGCGACGCTGAACGTGAACATGTGAATCATGTCCTCGACAATGGGATATTCTTCCGATACGAATTCGCGAATGAGAGAAAGGGCGTTTACAAGGTACGTGATTTTGAGACCCAATTCGCCAAGTTTGTGGGAACCAATTACGCCCAAGCGGTCACTTCAGGATCTTCTGCCTTGAAGGTCGCCCTGGTCTCACTCGGAGTAAAGCCTGGAGATGAGGTTATAACCCAGGGATTCACTTTTGTGGCCACTTTTGAAGCGATAATTGAATGTGGGGCAATTCCGGTTCCCGCTGAAATAGATGAAACTTTGAACATGGACCCGGCTGATCTTGAAAGGAAGATAACTCCCAGGACCAAGGTTGTAGTCCCAGTTCATATGCTTGGAAGCCCTGCCAGAATGGCTCAAATAAAAGAAATTGCGGACAGAAACGGGCTTAAGGTCTTAGAAGACACAGCGCAGGCCCTCGGCGCCGCTGTAGGCTCAAAAATCACAGGGTCTATTGGAGACTGTGGTACTTTTTCCTTCGATTTTTACAAGACAATCACAACTGGTGAAGGCGGTATGATTGTCACTGATGATCCGAAAATCTACAAAATCGCCTCTGAATACGCGGATCACGGACATGATCACAACCCAAATGTAGGACGGGCGCTCGAGGGAAGAAGTTTTCTGGGGTTCAACTTCCGAATGAATGAATTCCAGGGGGCCGTTGGATTGGCTCAATTGGGCAGGATCAATAAAATCCTCGAGATTCAGAAAACGAACCACTCAATTATCTCTAACGCCTTGAGCAAGCTCAGCGGGATAACGATCAGATCACTCCCGGAAAATGGTCGAGATAGCAACACCCATGTGTGCTTCTTCCTTCCGGACGCGGACAGCGCATTGGAATTCCACAAAAAAGTCACGGCAAAAGGAATCTCGGCCATCAGTTTCAAGAACAATCTCTGGCATTTTCTTGGGAACTGGGAACATTTGATAAATCGTAAGACTGCTTGGCCGGGAGTTTTTCCTTTTGGAGAACCATATTATTCTGGAAAAGTCGATTATAGTCCGTCTACTCTGCCTGTTACGGCGGGCTTGCTTCAACGCTTGATAGTAATTCCAGTTTCTTTACGGACAACAACTGAGGCGGCTCAATGTCTTGCCTCAGACCTGAGGGAGATCGCCCGGGAAACTTTATAGAGCAATTTCCGCAATCAATTACTCTTGTATCCAATGGTTTTCATTAGTCGAAAGGAATCGACCCGAATTTTATGCACAGACCATGCCGGATAGTAGGGTTTATCCCTGCTCGCGCTGAATCTTCAAGGTTTCCAGGCAAACCCCTGGCGGACATTCTTGGAAAGCCAATGGTGGTTCGCGTCCTGGAGCGTGTAAAATCGTGCGCTCTGCTTTCAGAAGTTTATGTAGCCACCGATTCTACTCTCATTTACGAGGCGGTTTCGGAACATTCTGGAAAGGCCATATTGACCTATGAGAACCATGCGTCAGGCTCCGATCGGATCGCTGAAGCGGCCAGGAGACTAAAACTTGAGCCTCAAGATATTATTGTCAATGTTCAGGGAGATCAACCTCTGGTAGAGCCGGAAATGATACAGCAAGTTATAAATCCCCTGATCGAAGACAATTCGATTCCTATGTCGACATTGATATATAAAATTATTCGGGACGAAGAGATTAATCATCCTAATGCCGTAAAGACGGTTTTTGATTCAGATGGTTTTGCCATTTATTTTTCCAGGGCCACAATTCCGTTTTCTAGAAATGCCGAAGAAACACAAACGTACTTTAAACATCATGGAATTTATGCGTTTAGAAACGATTTTCTTCAAAAATTCAATAAACTTCCTATAGGAAGGCTTGAAAGGTCAGAGCGTCTGGAGCAGCTCAGGGCCCTCGAATACGGGTTCAAGATCAAGGTGGTGATCACGGAAATGGATTCCGTCGAGGTTGATACCCATGAGGATCTCGAACGGGTCAAACAAGAATACGGCAAGTCGTGCTGATTTTGACATCAGGGTAAAATAAGAGGAGTCTGTATAGACTTTTAATGATAGTAGTGTAATATGAGGATTTAGATGTGGTTGGTCTGGATTCGGCTACAATTGCTATTTGCAGACCCATGGAAAAAAGAGAGGAGATACGAATTAAGTGAGCCGAGATGACAATGTAAAGGTTGAAGGAACTGTGGTCAAGGTGCATTCAGGCGGTATGTATCAGGTTGAGACCGACGATGGGAAGAGCATCCGGACCAAATTGTCGGGAAGGATGTCTCGATTTAGGATAAAAGTGCTCCTTGGAGACCGCGTGACTGTGGCCCTGTCTCCATATGACCTTAGTCATGGGCTCATTGTATACCGAGGCAAGTAACCTTTCATCATACTAAATTCTAAAGCTATCAGCCCTGCAAAATTTGATATGTCCGCATATTGGCATCGATATTGCCATTTGCCCACCCACGAGAAGACCTTTCTTCTGTGTCGATTATTTTTATGCTTGAACTTGGGAGAAACCAGAGGTATTCAAAAAGTTTAGGCAATTGGTTTGTCAATTGGTAGAATTGAACTTGGACTGGGCTTTCCACAAATCAAAAACCTCGTGAGCGTTCCGGAGGGGCAGATATGGACATTCTATTCCTTGGCACTGGCAGCGCATGGCGATTACCCGAATATTCCTGCCGCTGCATGATTTGCCAAAAGATGACGGAATTAAAAGAGGAACGAACTCGAACATCCATTAGGGTAACAACATCACGGGAGATCCTTATTGACCCTGGCCCAGACCTGTTGTTTCACATGCGCCGATTTAAACTGCAAGCCCCGGACCTAATATTGATTACCCATGAGCATGGGGACCACTACCTTGGTATGGATGATTTACTAGCTTACAAGAGATCTCAGCCTCCCGATTCCTGGAGACCCATACCGGTTTATGCTACGGAGACCGCATGGCAAACTATTGGTCTCAGATTCGGATATCTCTTGGGGTCACTATTTGAGAAGAGAGTAACTGAACCTGGAGTAGACATCAATATTGACGACACCTCGATAACCCCATTTAAAACAGTTCACGGAAAAACAGCCAGAGGATCGGTAGGATACGTCATTTGTGAAACACCGGAAAACAAAGATTTCAAGAAGCTCGTTTATACCTCTGATTTTATTGATGTCGAAACAGACTCGTCTATACTGCACGATCCTGATGTTCTGATAATTCAAAGTCACTGGTTAAATGAGCCTGTAGAAAACCGCCCTTCCCACATGAGTCTTCAAAGGGCTTTGGATTTTATCAAGAAGTGGCGCCCATCCAAGCGAATGTTTCTGGTTCACATTTCGGGAGGTGACCAAGTCCCCGGAGATCCCTTCAATAACACCGTTAAAAAGACCCCTCCTATTAAGCCCATGATGGACCCGCGGACCCAAAAACCTTATTCTGTGCCTATGTGTCAACAGGATTGGGACAATTTGGCGATAAAATTGTGCGAAGACAATTCTCTGTCATGTCCGATGACTGTCCCAAAAGATGGAGAAGCGTTTACTTTTTGAGCGTTGATTTCAGCGCAACAGGGTGTAACCGGCTCTGATGGGAAGGATCGAGACGTTGAATTTCAATGTTGTCTGTATTGCTCTATATTTTTTTGTTTTTACAAAGGTGAATAGCCTTGAAATTCTGAAGGAGGCAGTATCTTGACTGAGGACCTAAAATCCAGAACCGCAAGAACAGCAAGCCTGTATTTTCAAAATTATACGGGTGAAAGACCTTTCGATCTGTGGCGTTCCTTTGACAAGGACCTTGCCAGAGAACTTTCGATGTTCATCACTGGTCAAATGTACGCTCGTGAGAGGATTCCCCATGCAACCAGACAGCTTATCACCATTTCGGCCCTTACGGTCCTTGAAAGATCTGAGGAACTGAAACTTCACATAAATGCAGCATTGAACGTAGGGTGCAAGCCGAAGGAAATTGCTGAAGTAATATTTCAATGCGGAATTTACGGCGGAATGCCGGTTGTTAATCAGGGGTTAAAGGTGTTGCGCTCCACCCTTACGGAAAGGGGTATGTGGCCACTGGAGTCTGAAGCCGAATGATTTTTCTGGGCCGCACTGGAAACGCCTAGCCTTCTTTTAGGCAAACGCTCCTAGTGGCATAGTGAAAATTCATTACTCTTTTTTCACAAAAGGAAAAATTTGGATCATGTCATTAGAAAGTCGTGGGTAATTCCCCTGTGTATGAGCGTCATGACTCTAATCGTCGCGTGCGCCACCGTTCCGCATTCCGGGAGAAAACAACTGAATTTCATGCCGGATAAGGACCTAGATGCTCTTGGGGCCCGCGCATATTCGGAATTGCTTGTTCGAGAACCGTCGTGCAAGGACAAAAAAGTCAATGATGAAGTAAATAAAGTTGCAAATCGCGTCAGCAAGGCTGCCGAAGAAATGGACCACCCCGGATTTGATTGGAAGGTCCATGTGGTTGATAGGGACATACCCAACGCCTTTTGTCTCCCAGGCGGTAAGATTGTGGTTTACACCGGAATACTGCCCTATGTGAAGAACGAAGCGGGACTAGCGACTATCATAGGACATGAAATTGCTCATGCGGTCGCGCGGCACGGAGGAGAACGTCTCAGTCAGCAATTGGCGCTTCATGGTATAAGTTCGGTAGGATCAGAGATATTTAGGGACAAAGACGGTAATTTGGATAATAAAACCAAGGCGGTAATCGGCGCGCTTGGACTGGGAGCCACAATTGGAGTTCTTTTACCGTATAGTCGAACACATGAGATGGAAGCGGATAGGATAGGGCAATTATACATGGCCAAGGCCGGCTATGATCCTTCGGAATCAATACATTTGTGGGAGCGAATGGCAAATATCCACAAACCTCCAATACCCGTCTGGCTTTCGACTCATCCAGCCGACCATGAAAGAATTAGTAAGCTTAAAGAGTTACTTCCGGAAGCAAAGAAACTCTACGACAAAGCGACGATGAAATATGGATTGGGTGAATCCATATGAAACCCTTTAAACAAAGGATCAATACGAAATGAATCAGGAAGAAATCAGGGCTTTTTTGGCCTTGGATCTGCCGGAGGATGTGACTTGTTTTCTGGGGAACATCTCCAATCGGTTGAAACAGAGCAGGGTGGATGTTCGGTGGGTGAATCCCACATCCATTCACCTTACCCTTAAATTTCTTGGAAACATAATCGGCGCTCAAATTCCGGATATTGAAACTGCCCTGCGACCTATTTTTTCATCTCAGTCGCGACTACAAATCGAAATATCCGGTATCGGCGCGTTCCCCAACCTGCGTCAGCCTCGTGTCGTCTGGGTTGGTGTATCTGATACATCTGGCCGTCTTGTCAAAATGGTTTCCCTCATAGAAGACGCCTTTGACAGGTTTGGTTTTTACCGTGAAACCAGATCTTTCAACCCCCATCTAACTCTCGGCAGGACGAAGTCCAATCGGGACAAGGAAAGATTGGTGGATTTGATTAATTCCATGAACCCCACGCCCAGCATCACTTTCGTCGCTGATCGGGCCACTCTTTTCCAAAGTATTCTAGAACCTGGGGGTCCCCGTTACAAAGTCTTATCAGTTTTCAATTTGATCCGTTCCTCCGCTACTGAGCGTCTCGGGAACGAATCGAAAATCACCGCCCATTTTCTAAAACCCTGAATTCATCAACCATCTCAGAAAAATTACGCTTCCAACAAGGAAAAGAGCCGTTACCAACCAACTTAGAGATTGTTTCATGCCAATAGCCTGCTTAGAAGTTTGATAGCAATTACTCCATTTAACATATATCGGTGGAGGTTTTAAAGGGTAAGGCTAGATGTTTGATATGGGCTAGGAACATATGAGAGGCTCAATCTCAAGTGACGGCAAAAACCGTCACTTTAAGATAAATAAGCGGGTCAGAAAAATAAACCCGATGATGCAAAAGACCTCAGGGCCCGGATGGGGGGGTTATGGGGGAGGGAGGGTGTCCACCCGGGCAGAGGTCCAAATGGGAACAATTTGGCAAAAGCCAAATCACGTTCTCACAGTTCAGGAATATAAGATAATTCTGATTAAAAGTCAATAAAATACTTTAAGTAATTAATATAATATGTTGTTTTTGCTTAAATTATAATCGTGCATCGTGTTGTGAGCGGTGGCGGTCAGCTTGAATGGCCAAGTCCTTGTATTAGGGTTAGTCCAATTGTACCGAGGCTCAATACGATTAAAACAAGAACCGAAATCCACGCCACTAGGTTAAAGATTTTACCGTTCGAGAAGTTCCGCATTACGGATTTATCATTTATCAGGTAAAGAATAAAAAGAAGAATGATTGGCAGAACCAAGCCATTCAATATCTGAGACACGTACATTATTGAAACCAAAGGTAAATTCGGGGCAAGGATCACAAAGCCGGAGAAGAATATTATGAAACAATAGAGGCCATAAAATTGTGGGGCTTCTGAGAATTTCTTGTCCAGGCTTGATTCCCATCCAAAGGCTTCGCATATTGTGTAAGCCGTTGATAGAGGCAAGATCGCAGCAGCGAATACCGACGCGTTGAACAAGCCGAAGGCAAAAAGCCATGTGCAATATTTCCCGGCCAACGGTTCCAGCGCGAGCGCGGCTTGAGACGCTTCTTCAATATTTATACCCGCTTTGAACAGGGTCGCGGCACACGCTAGAATGATAAAAAACGCAACAACGGACACTGCTATTGAGCCTACTATGACGTCTATTCGGACCGCCTTTAAATCCTGAACTCGAAGCCCTTTATCAACCACAGATGCTTGAAGATAAAATTGCATCCATGGGGCGATTGTGGTTCCTACCAGACCTGTAAGCATTAATAGGAAATCAGTGTCTAGCCTTAATGTTGGACGTCCCATGGCGCCGACCACCTCAATCCAGTCTGGTTTGACGATAAATCCTACGGCTACGTAAGAAACATAAAAAATACACGCTGTAAGAAAAACTTTTTCGACGGACCTATAAGTTCCCTTAACTGCAAGCCACATCAGGAACATTATGCCAAAAGGGATCGCCAGATATTTTGATATGCCGAAAATCTCGAGGGATGCGGCTATACCGGCAAATTCAGCTATGGTATTTCCCATGTTTGTGATTACCAACAATATCATGACATAAAATGTAATCTTTACGCCAAATCGCTCCCTTATGAGATCGGAGAGTCCTTTTCCGGAAACAACCCCCATCCTGGCTCCCATTTCCTGAACAATCACCAGAATCATTGTAATTGGAACTAGTGACCACAGCATGCTGAGGCCATATTTCGCGCCTGCCAGGGAATAGGTGGTTATTCCGCCAGCGTCGTTATCAACGTTGGAAGTGATGATCCCCGGTCCCATAAGAGCTAAAAGAGCCCACAGCTTTATGAGTCTGGACCGGAACATCGGTTTGTCAGAATTTGTAGTGTGTTCAAGCTTTGACAATTCAAAATTCCCAAATCTCTCTATTTCCCCAGGTGTGGGGCCAGTATCTCCAAAAGGGCCTTAAATCGGACCACTCCGGCGATCCTTTCGTTTTCATCGACTACTGGTATGCCTCTGAATCCATATTTTGCAAAAAGGTTGGCTAGATCTTTTGGGCCATCGTCAATCTTGGCCGTAATTACACGGGAGGTCATTATTTGTTCTAGAGGTGTGAAAATCTCGTTAGACAACAATTCCTTTAGGTTTGTTACACCAAGGAGTTTACCCTCGGCGTCTGTTATATAAAGATAGTAAACCACGTCCATCTCATTGGCGTGTCGCCTTATGTGAGCAAGCGCTTCGACTATGGTGCTGTCGGGTGGCAAAGCCATGAATTGAGTAGTCATGAGGCCCCCAGCTTCGTCTTCCTCATGAGCCAGAAGGCCTTTCAGCTTCTCTTCATATTCCGCGTCCATCTCCCGTAGAATTCCAGTCGCAGTATCTTGCGGGAGGTCCGCTATAAGGTCCGCAGCCTCGTCGGGTGACATTTCTTCAATGATGTCGGCCGCTCTATCGGGTTCCAGTTGCCTCATGATGGACACCTGGATTCTGGGGTCCATTTCCTCGATCGCTTCGGCGAGAACTTCTTCATCTAAGGTTTCCACCAATGCGGATCGCTCGTGAACATCCATGTCTTCTATGATATCCGCTAGGTCCGCCGGATGCAGTTCAGCGAGACGATTTTGGGGAATTTGCAGTTTTAGGCGGTCCGGATAAGCCAAAGGTTCGACATAGTTCCAAGCAATAAAGCGTTCTTTCAGATTATAGTCAAAAAACCATTTATTGAAGCGTACGATTGAGTCTTCGAAACCGAGCCTCCTCAAGAGCCCCCTTAAACCAACGTCTACCTGAACTAGCAGCAGCTTCCCGTCTGATCTAACAAATTGTAGATCATTGACCCGCTCCACTTTGGCGCCATGAACATCCACAATCTGTTTATCCAGAAGGAAATCTCGCAACAAAACTTCCGTCTGCGCCAATACACCTTTTTCTAGAGTTGTTGGACCCTCAAAACCGTTTTTAACCACGATCAATGAATTGGGAAGATCAATCACATCAGCCCATTTGATGCATAGTCGGAGCTTCGAAAACCCCACCCGATAGACCACGCCAATGACTTCAGGCAATGCTCTCTCCAGATCCAGGATGAGATCGGAAACCTTGCCCAAGCGCTGCCCAGTCTCAGAATATAACCGACGAGCCAGTAAATCGCTGAGATAATAACTCTCTAAGCCGGAAGGCTCCACTAATCCTCCCTTGGGCCGTTAATATGGCGAAATGCCCGTTAACGCGCTACGGAATGCAAGGGCGCATGGGACATTAGTTAAGTTGATGACCCAAATTTGCCGTTGTATCCCCATGCATAGATCTCGACAAAATTGACACCCCTATACAAACCCCTTGAGAGCCAAACGGGAAAATGAAGCCGCTGGACGCGTTAAAAAAACGGCCGTCAGGCATTTGCGGATTCTGTAATACTAACCTTGGATGTTTACATGTTTATCATGAAAAGGTTTTCTTTAGAAGAGGAACTATTGCATAATAAGGTAAAGTAGACTGAAAAATTGTGGAGCTTGTCATGCCTATAAAGAAACAGTTGGAGGTCATGCTGGCTGATGCGCCCGGTGAGCTGGCCAAACTTACAGATGTCCTGAAACAGGATCACATCAATATCCAGGCGATGAGTATTCAAGACGCAAATGAGTATTTGCTCGCGCTGTATGATGTAAGGAGCCAGACTGGTCGGCGAGTCGCTCCACGTGATTACTATGAAGCGATACTAAAGGAATCCGCAAAATACTCCATGATCCGACTTATTACGGACAATCCCGACAAAGCTTTGGAGTCCCTGAATAAGGCCGGATATAAGGTCAAAGCCGAGGAAGTTATCGGGATGGTTCTGGATAACAAGCCGGGCCTTCTCAACAAGGTTTCTAAGTCATTCGGGGACGCTGGGGTCAATATTTCCTATACCTATGGGTCGGGATTCTCAGATAGCGAATGCGCTTTATTTATATTCAAGGTTTCCGACATCAAAAAGGCTGTGGAATTGTTTCCAGACGCAACACCATGAAGGTTTGAGACGATCTTACTAACAGTCACATGTTTCAACAATGTCCGATAAGATATATTATGTTAACTCACAGTTGTCTCAATGCTTGCCCCGAGATGTTCTCGCCTATCGATGTTTTCAAACGATGGCTACTCTTGTTTCGATGTAGCTCCATCGCTTTGCTCGGGACTATCAGATGAAGTTGTCTTCTCCTCCTTGTGACAATATTTCTAAGGGGCGCAGCCTTAGCGTCGTCATTATCACCAAGAATGAAGAGGATCGCATCGGGAACCTCCTTCGTAGCGTTTCTTTCGCTGATGAAATTGTGGTCGTCGATTCCGGAAGCTCGGATAGGACCTTGGAGATTTGCAAGTCATACGGGGCAAAGATCTTTCACCAGAAATGGCTCGGTTATGCCGGACAAAAGCAGTTCGCTATGCAAAAATCGACCTGTGACTGGATCCTCTCTCTTGATGCCGACGAGGTTATTCCGGATGAGACACGTCTTGAAATTTTGGATGTTTTGGCGGTAGAGACCGATCAAGCTGTTGGCTTTTCTTTTCCGCGTTTGAGTTGGTATCTCGATCGGTGGATTCATCACGGAGGATGGTTTCCTGATAGGAAGGTTCGTTTAGTTCGCCGTGGGTCAGCTCGGTGGGTCGGTGTAGCCTTACATGAGAGGCTTGAAGTTTATGGAACAGTGAAGCTGCTTAAGAACCCTATACGGCATTACGTTTATCGTGACATATCGGACCAGATACGCACTGTCGATACATTTTCAACCGCTTTCGCGTCTCAAAAGAAGTCCCGTTTTCCACGAGTTTACCTGGCGCTTGGGCTTTTTCACGCAATTGCGAAATTCTTTGAGTGCGCTATTTGGAAGCTTGGTGTCCTTGATGGACCGCAAGGCCTGGTTATTGCCGTGAACAGCGCGTTCTATGTCTTCTTGAAACACGCGAAGGTCTGGGAATCCAGCTTGAAAAGTCATACTGAGCATCCAGATTCTTAGAAAATCCACTATGAAGAAAATTGCTTTATCGCTTGAAAAATTTAGTCGTTTCTCGGGTGGAGCGGAATCATACGCTGTAGAGTTAGCGGAAACCCTTCAAAACAACGGATGGGAAGTCCATCTGATTGGCCAGTCTTGGGATGGAAATCCTCCAGGAGCTGTTTTTCATGAAATTCCACGCGCTCCTAAACTGGTCCCACCTTCTCTTAGGATATTGCATTTCGCGTTGAGTCACCGGGCCCTTGTAAGAAAATTGGATATGGATGTTGTTGTAGGATTTGGTAACACGATAGAGATGAATGCCTATCAAAGCCACGGTGGAGTTCATTTCACCAGCAGCCTCAAAAAGATTCGTGCAGAGAGAAACCCACTAGTTCGGCTTGTAAAGACGATTTTGACTTTTGTGTCGCCGAAAAGTCTTGCCCGAGCCTGGATCGAGAGCGCGCCTTTCCGAAAATGCCCCATGCCAGCCATTATCGCCATATCCGATATGGTAAGAAATGACATGTGCAAGCGTTACCACCTGGAAACATCCCAAATCCATTTGATTTACAACGGGGTTAACCTGCATAGGTTCGCCGGACGATTGGGTAAGGAGCAAATTCAAGATTTCAGAAGCGCTCTTGGATTTTCTCATGAAGTCCTTTTCCTTTTTATGGCCTATGATTTCAGAAAAAAGGGTGTCAGATATTTGATTGAAGCCGCCGCCAAACTCAAGGATGGTGTCGGGGAAGGGAAATTCGGTGTTGTTGTCGTCGGTTCGTCCCCCTCACCTGCCCTGCGGCGATTAATACGGAATCTCCGCCTCGAAACAACATTAGTGTTTAGAGGCCCGACAAGAGACCCAGAACGATATTACGGGGCTTGTGATGTTTTCGTATTGCCTACATTCTATGACGCCTGTTCACTGGTCGTTTTTGAAGCTATGGCCTGTGGTCTCCCCGCAATTACGACCGTTGATAATGGCGCGTCGGGGGTTGTTACAGATGGGGTGGACGGCTCAGTTTTGGATGACCCCAGAGATGTTGAAACGATGGCAGTATCCATGAAACGGTTTCTAGACCCAGACTTTCTCAGCGAGGCATCTCTTGCGGCTCAAAACACAGCGTCGCAATATTCCATAGAAGCTAATCACACTCGAATGCTTGCCATCTTTGAGGCAATTGCAAAGCGCGATGATGCAAGCGGGTAATTCGCTCACGACAAAAGATCGCCAGATTGAGCTAAAAAAGAATTTTGGCTGTTAGCTGAACTAAATCAGGTCAGAAATCAGTCAGTTGCGTCGTGATTTTGACTCAATTTGGTTTAAATTTTCTTGAATTGCGCTCTCTAACCGTGGCATTATCAAAAATCGCGCATTAATTATATAGGGATCGAATAGAGTGCATATGGATATACCGAGCAACAAAATCGTTGTCTTTCATTGTTGTAACCTTCGCCTGTTTCCGGAAGGCGGACAAAAGGAATTTTTGAAGGCATGGCCTGATTTAAATCTCGTGTCCATACCTTGTTCAGGAAAAATTGAAGCCCATTTTCTTTTAAAGACACTTGCATCCGGCGCGCGAGGAGCGCTCGTCCTAGCGTGCGCTGAACAGGCCTGTCAATATCTGGAAGGTTCTATGCGGTCCCGTAAGAGAGTTGATTACGCTAGATATTGGCTCGAAAAAATAGGAATCGCCCCTGAGAGGATTGAGTTTGTCCGTATTTGGCCTGTTAGCAAGCAAGCCCTGGAAGCTCTCTTAAAAGAGTTTGTGTTAAAACTCGAATCTCTTGGAGCGCTGGGAGCTCCAGAAAAAGTCTAAGGAACAATCCTAGTCAGTTTTTATGTCGACTCGTGTCATAAATTGATACGGTCAATCAGCCGCGCGTCATCGGCGTGGTTTCCGAGGCCGAGAGAGAGTCGATTAAGGAGGAAATCCGTGATTGTCGCTGAATTAAAAGAGATTGATGAAATTAGGAAGATGATTGACCGTTATTCGTCCATACTGGTTGTTGGGTGCGACTCGTGCGTGGCTGAGTGCGCCGCCGGAGGGGCAAGGGAGACGCAATTGTTGGCCGCCGCGTTAAAACTTTCATATCTCAAGGACGGTCAGAAAAGGATCATATCAGAGGCTTGCATAGACAGACAGTGCGTAGATGATTTTATTGACGGTATCGCTGAGAAAGTGCCCGAACACGAGGTTGTACTCTCCCTTGGTTGCGGAGCAGGCGTGCAGGCTCTTGCACGCGTTTATACAGATAAACCGATAATTCCCGCCCTCAACACCCTGTTCATTGGTGAAACCCAGATGAGGGGGGTTTGGGTTGAAAACTGCCTTGGTTGCGGCCAATGCAAATTAGGATATTTTGGCGCGGTATGTCCCGTAGCCCGTTGCTCGAAAAAGCTCATGAACGGTCCTTGCGGCGGTTCTAAAGGGGGGCGTTGTGAAATTGACCCAGAGATACCCTGTGGTTGGGACCTTATTATCAGGCGTCTTGAAGCGATTGGAGAGCTTGACAGGCTGGGAGAGTATGTGCCCCCAGTTAACTGGTCGACATCGCATTCAGGAGGACCACGTCGTGTGATCAGGGAGGATCAAAAACCGTGAAGACTGAAAGTTTACTTGAGAAAGCGCTTGAATCCGGGAAATTTGTTGTTACGGCAGAATGTGGGCCGCCGAAGGGAGCGGACAAGGAGATACTTATAAAAAAGGGGAAATCTCTCCTCGGTTGGATTGACGCCGTCAACGTCACTGACAATCAGACGGCCATTGTGCGAATGTCCTCGGTAGCGGCCTGTTCAATACTCAAACAGCTCGGACATGAGCCGATTCTCCAGATGGTTACGAGAGACCGAAACCGAATCGCTCTTCAAAGTGATCTATTTGGAGCATATGCGCTTGGAGTTAGAAACGTGCTCTGTTTAACCGGGGATCATCAGAGTTTTGGGAACCAGAAAGAGGCTGCCGGAGTGTTTGATCTTGATTCGGTTCAACTCCTCAAGACGGCTCATGATATGAGAGAATCCGGGATCATTATCGGAGGAGAAGCAATTCAGGGACCGCCTCAATTGTTTGTCGGCGCTGCTGAGAACCCATTTGCGGACCCTCTCGATTGGAGAGTAATCAGATTGGGCAAGAAAGTTCGCGCCGGAGCTGACTTTATCCAGACGCAGTGTATTTACAACCTTGCCAGATTTGAGACATTTATGGCTCAGGCTAGGGACATGGGATTGACTGAGAAAACTTACATTCTGGCGGGTGTCACACCGCTAAAGACCGTTGGCATGGCAAGGTATATGGCCACAAAGGTCGCAGGTATGGATATTCCCGAAGAGTTGATTAGCAGAATGGCGAAGACGCCTAAGGAAAAGCAGGCGGAAGAAGGCATAAAGATAGCTGTAGAAACCATACGGAGAGTCAAAGAAATTCCCGGCGTCGCAGGTATTCATCTCATGGCGATTGAATGGGAACATATGGTCCCGGAAATACTTCAAGCCGCGGGGATAGGTAACAGACCAGCCGGAGTGGCGTAGCTAGGAAAAAGATCACGGTTAAACCGCTTCAGGAGTTGCTGTTTCCAGAGATAGTTCAATATCGGGTGGGTTCAGAAATGCCGAAAAAGTATCATATAGATGTTCAGCCTATTGCCAACAGATTCCCCGTCATAGGACGATCCGGAATAGTTGACTGGGGAGAGGGTTGCCTGAAGTGCGCAAAGTGCGTGAAGACGGAGTGCGTTTATGGAGTTTACAAGAATCGCTCCTTTTCGACCTCTATCATGGGCGACACTATTGATGAATTTTGCAAGAGTTGCTTCCGGTGCGTCCAGGGTTGCCCGAAACGACTCATTCACAAAACCATAAACCCTGAGTGGGAGTCTCTGGGTGATGAGTTATATGGTCCAGAGATCATCTCGATCACATGGGAACAGGCTGCCACCGGCAAAATCCCTGTTTCCGGAGCTGGATATGGCGGAAAGTTTTCCGGGGACGGCTTTGATTCCATGTGGACGGACATGAGTGAAATCGTCAGGCCTACTCGTGACGGAATTCACGGGAGAGAATATATATCTACCGTTGTTGATTTGGGCCGACGTTTGGACAAACTCGAATTCGACAATGAAGGGAAACTTCTTTCACAGGCGCCTCTTTCAATCAGGCTCCCCTTACCTATTGTATTCGATGTCTTTCCTTTCGGCGATCTTTCACCCAGAGTCTTGTCAGCAGTGGTTTCAGCGGCCGCCCGACTTGAAACTATCGTGTTCATGCCTTATGCGGAAGTCGGTAGGTATTCAGATCTTGCGACTCATATTGTGCCACTTGTAGCTGCCGATATGTTAAACGAGGCCGACCTGGCGAGTTTTAGAATGGTCGAAATCCCAGATGGACGTGAAACAGCGGAAGCCCTTATTTTTCTAAAAAAACAATTACCGAACCTTTTGGTTTCAGTAAGAATGCAAGCCCTGTCATCTCCTGACACCATACGGCGAATGTTGGAATATAACAGACTGCAGGCTGACGTTATCCACTACGTCGCCGATGAAAAGGGACACGAGCCTGGTGTGAACGAGGGATTGCACATTAAGGACGTTATCAAAGAGATTAATTCAGGCCTCCTTAGGGAGGGATTGAGAGACCAGGTGACTTTCATAGCTTCGGGCGGCATCGCGATGGCCGAACATGTGGTCAAGTCCATTCTCTGCGGGGCAAACCTAGTCGGAGTAGACATTCCCCTTCTGATTGCCCTTGAATGTAGAGTATGCAGAAACTGCAGAGATGGCCTATCTTGTCCGGTTTCTATCTCCCAAATCAACCCTAATTGGGGCACCCAAAGGATAGTAAATTTGATCGGGGCATGGCACAACCAATTGCTGGAAATGATGGGGGCCATGGGGATTCGTGAAGCTAGACGTCTTCGCGGAGAGAGAGGCCGGGTCATGTTTCGGGAGGATCTCGAAAATGACACGTTTGCGCAATTATTTTCCGAGCGGAATTCTTAAGAGGTTTTAGGTAAATGCATTATAGGAATATCTGGAACGAGGTGCCGCAACCGAAAGTCGAGCACACTCCCTCGCGTTTTGGTCGCGCGTTGGGTAAATATACAGTCAGAATTCTAGACGCCTGCACCGATTGCTTGAAGTGTGTGGCAGTATGCCCTCAAGGGGTATTTCAGACAAAAGGGAATCGTTTAGCGCCACCTCTGGATCATCTTTGTCTTGGTCGTGAATGCGCAGCGAAACCTAACCGATGTGTCAAGAACTGTCCTGTAAATGCTATAAGAGTTGGGTTAAATCCCAGTTCCAAAGCTCTAGGGGATTTTCGCTGGACCCCGGACCTGCTCATGAGCGCCTGGCATATGGCCGAAACCGGCAAACTTCCATCCAATGACCTCGAATATCGTATTGGTGGATCTGATGGTGGTTTCGACAAACTTCGTTTTAGATTTCCAGACACCCCCCCTATCCCCGATATGGATCGGTCCCGGATAGACACTTCAGTTCCACTTAACAAGAAAAACGATGGGCGTTTTGATATAGTAATACCTATCCCTATCTACGGTGGTGGGATGTCGTTCGGCTCAATTAGCCAAATAACGATGTTGAGCAGAATCAGGGCATTTGCCGCTTGGGGTTCATTCACATGTACAGGTGAGGGAGGATACCCTGAAGCGCTCTATCCGTTTGATGACCACATCATAACCCAGGTTGCGACAGGTCTTTTCGGGGTCAAGGAAGAAACCATCCAGCGCGTAAAGATTGTTGAATTCAAATACGCCCAGGGAGCAAAACCTGGTCTTGGCGGTCACTTGCTTGGCCCCAAAGTGACTGAAGCGGTTGCCCGGATACGGGAGACCGTACCAGGGTCGTCTCTTTTCAGCCCTTTCCCGTTCCATTCCGTGTATTCTGTTGAAGATCACAAGAAACATATCGATTGGATCAAGGCCATCAACCCTAAAGGATTGGTATCGGTAAAGGTGTCCACCCCTTCGGATGTGGATATGGTTGCTGTTGGTTCATACTATGCCGGCGCCCATATTATACATCTTGATGGGTCTTATGGTGGTACTGGAGCAGCACCGGACGTGGCGAAGAAAAATATTGCAATGCCTATCGAATATGCAATTCCTAAAGTTCACAACTTCCTTGTGAATGAAGGGGTAAGGGATTCAATAACATTAATAGCGTCCGGTGGAATTCGCACTGCTTTTGACATAGCCAAGGCAATAGCTCTTGGGGCCGACGGTGTGGTCACTGGCACCCCTGAACTGGTGGCTTTGGAATGCGTAAGGTGCCATAACTGCGAGAGTGGGAGAGGCTGCGCCAGGGGCATAGCGAGCACTGATCTCGAATTGGTGGGATTGATGGAACTTCAGTGGGGCACACAGAGGATCATCAACATGCTTAGTTGTTGGAGGGACCAGTTGAGAGAAATCCTTTTCAGGCTCGGTCTCCGCAGCATCCGTGAACTGGTAGGAAAAACTGAGGTCCTGGCTCACCTGGATTACAATAGTTCCATTCCGGATGATGACATCCGATCGAGTCTGGTTTGAGGTTAGAACATGCGTAATTCTGAATATGCTAACAAAATACTGGCGTCCCGAATTCGTGAAATGGGTATGTCGGATTTTACAAAGGTTAATAAAGGAGAGGATGAGGGAGGCTGCGGGGTAACAGGTTTTGCTTCAAATATTCCTCTGGCTGGACGTCACATTTTTGAACCTTCCTACAGAATGCACAACAGAGGTAACGGCAAGGGCGGAGGAATCGCAGCAGTCGGAATGAATCCCGAAAAGCTTGGCGTGAGTCGTGAGGTTCTGGATTCTCACTATATGCTTCATATAGCGCTACTCGAACCTCAGTGCCTTGGCACACTTAAAGACGCATTCATAACGCCTTTCTTCGATGTAGCCAAAGAAGAAGTGCTGGATCATTTGCCTGACTTCCGGGACCTCGAAGGCTTGGAAGTCAAACCGCCGGATATCTGGCGTGCCTTTGTGAGGGTCAAACCTGCGGTAGTGAAGGAATTCGCCGACCAAAACGGCCTCCAAGGCTTGTCTGAACGAATGCTTGAAGACGAATTTGTAAGCCGAAACTCGGTTAGGTTGAACAAGCAGTTCTACAGCTCTTTGGGAGAAAAGCAGGCATTTGTGCTCTCCCACGGCCGAAACGTCATGATCCTCAAGATAGTGGGATATGCAGAGAATGTTGTGCGATACTACAAACTGGATGATTTCCCAGCCCACGTGTGGATAGCTCATCAGCGTTATCCCACCAGAGGTCGAGTATGGCATCCCGGAGGCGCCCATCCGTTTACTGGCCTTAATGAAGCGCTTGTACACAACGGAGATTTCGCTAATTACCACGCGACCTGTGATTACCTCAAACAGAGGGGCTATGTGCCTCAATTCATGACTGATACCGAAGTCAGCGTGATGCTCTTTGATTTATGGAATCGTGTATACGGCTATCCATTGGAAGTCATAATTGAAGCCCTTGCGCCGACCGGCGAATTGGATTTCGACCTCCTATCTCCCGAAAAACAAGCCCTTTATGAGGCTGTGCAGTCAACTCATATTCAAGCTTCTCCCGATGGCCCCTGGTTCTTTATCATAGCTCGTAATATTCCTGACAAGAATACTTTCCAATTGATAGGTATTACAGATACGGCTATGCTTAGACCACAGGTTTTTTCCATATATGATGGAGAAGCGCAGATTGGATTAATATGTTCCGAAAAACAGGCCATAGACGCGACACTCAGGTCGATCTCCTCTGAAGATCCCCGGTTCAGCCCAGTTGCTGACAAGTATTGGAATGCAAGAGGCGGGTCTTCATCCGATGGCGGCGCGTTCATGTTCAATGTCAGTGAGACAGGCAAGGGGAAATACGAACTCCAGTGTTATGATAAATTCGGACGAGAGGTAGCTGCCGAAAAGCGTCAACCGATGGATGTCACTCAGTCAGTAATCAAACCTCAGAACTTTGAAGATCTTTCGGTGAAAATCCAGCAAACCCTAGTTCAAAAGGACTCCAACGCCATTTTCAAGTTATTCGCAAAGGAAGCTTCGTCTTGGGATTACAACACAACGCGTTGGTTCATCTCGGAATTGAAAAAAAGGATAATCAAAAACAAAGATAACATTCCTACAGGAATTGAATCTTTGACCCTGTTGCTAGACAGAAGAGTTCATTTAGGCGCCAAAAAACGATCTGCTATTGTTCAAATCGTAATTGACGGTCTGAACGAAATTTTCAGGTCGCTGCCGAAGATCACCGA
The DNA here is from genome assembly GCA_031292235.1 of Syntrophaceae bacterium. GTDB lineage: Bacteria > Desulfobacterota > Desulfomonilia > Desulfomonilales > Desulfomonilaceae > CAJBEZ01. The sequence continues at coordinate 27,614 of JARLHM010000204.1, forward strand.
GACCAATAAGATTGGCCACTACAGCCTCATCGACGCGTCTAGCAGATCTTCGCTTCGTCCTCCTATCGCTGTAGAGAGGACCTTGGTTGTCGACGGGAAAGACTTTGACCCGGAAGGCGACAAATGTGACGCAGTAATGTTGGCCGACGCATATAAGCTGGGCTGGAGAAAATTCATAGTTTTCGACCTTAGAGGTCAGCGCTTTGAAGGTTGCGGATTTGGCCCCTTGACTTCAGGTGTCAGAGTCGATCTTTTCGGTTCCTCAGGCGATTATTCCGCAAGCGGTATAGATGGCATGGAAATGCACATCCACGGCAACGCTCAAGACCAGATAGCTCAAATCATGAAAGACGGACTACTGGTTATTCATGGTGACGTTGGACAGTGTTTCATGTATGGGGCTAAAGGTGGGTCCGTATACGTGTTGGGCAACGCAGCGGGGCGACCTCTTATAAATGCCGCAGGACATCCTAGAGTTGTAATCAACGGGACTGCCCTTGACTTCCTTGCCGAGAGTTTCATGGCAGGAGACCCTTTGAACGGCGGCGGGTTTGTCATATTGAACGGTTTAACAATGAACGAAGATGGAAATGTCACGTTCCTTGAAAGGCCTTATCCTGGATCCAACCTCTTCTCTCTAGCGTCGGGTGGCGCGATTTATGTCAGGGATCCACATCGCCTCATAGTGGAAGAACAACTGAACGGCGGGGTGCTTGCTGAATTGAGCAATGACGATTGGAGCCTCATCCTGCCCTATTTGAAAGAAAACGAAAAGTATTTCGGCATATCCGTTGAACAACTCCTCAGTGTAGATGGAGTCTTGAAAGAACCAAAGGCTGTGTACAGGAAAGTTGTCGCTGTTCCCCTTTCCGTGTTGACTCAGATTCCAAGCACCGATGATTCCGTTTGGGACGCTGACGCTGCTTGATCTTATCGATCAACTTCGATTACAAATCCGGGGCGCCATAACAACATGGTAGTCCCCGGATTAGAAACACGCATTAGACCGAAATTTACAATTTCCACCGAATTAATCTTTAACTATTGCCAATTATCGGACGATGTCTGTTTACAAA
>JARLHM010000205.1 GCA_031292235.1 Syntrophaceae bacterium
AACCGCCATGGAAAATGGTGAAGATCGATCGTCAGGGTTGGCGCAACCAAGATCGAGCAGGTCCTTTACCGTCATTCCCATTGATTCCATGTAATTTCTGAAGTATTTATCAATCAATTCCTGAGGGAACAAATCGATGCCAGCCGGCACAGGCGTATGTGTTGTAAACACGGTTGACGCTGTTACGGCCTCCATGGCTACTTCAAACGAGGTCTTGTATGTGATCATCGTCTGGCGTATACGTTCCAACGCGGCGAAAGCAGCGTGCCCTTCATTCAAATGGTAAACGAATGGCCAGAGCCCCAGAAGGTGAAGAGCGCGAGCGCCTCCCACTCCCAAAACAATTTCCTGTTTGATCCGCATTTCGAGGTCGCCGCCGTAAAGCTCGGCCGCGATGCGTCTTGCCGCCTCCGGGTTGGATGGGTGTGATGAATCCAGAAGATACAAAGGGATACGTCCCACCTGAACCTTCCAGATAAGAATCTTTACTGATGTTCCATCCAGTCCGAGATCAAACGATAGTTGTCCCCCGGCCCCATCGCCTACAGGTGAGATCGGCATATTATAGAAATCATTATCCGGATAAGACTCCTGTTGCCAGCCGTCTATATTAAGATACTGCCTGAAATATCCCTTCTGGTATAACAGACCAAGTCCTATTAATGGGAAACAGAGGTTTGACGCGCTCTTAAGGTGGTCACCCGCCAATATGCCTAGTCCGCCTGAATAGATCGGCAGACATTCGGCAATTCCATATTCCATGCTAAAATAGGCTATTCGGTAGTCTATAGGTCTCTCGAGGTTAAAAGAATAATTCTCGATGTTGCTCACGTAATTGTCGAACAGTCTTTCAACTTCCCTTATCCTATCTACAAGAAGATTGTCCCCCAGAATCTCCCGTATGCGGGAGGCTTTCAATGTGGACAGAAGCATTATCGGATTGTGTCCACATGTTTCCCAAAGCTCTGGGTCAAGCGCCTGAAATAGGCGACTCGCTTCTGGATTCCATGTGAACCACATATTCATGGCGATAATTCGGAGCGGTTGTAGTTCATCCGGCAGATCGGGTTTAACGATCAGGTGACGGAGTTTCATTGTCTCACCTCGTGCAAATCCAGTAAAAACTATGGCGGAAGAGAAGTTCAGGATGATGACGTTTCAAAATTCTTATCAAGAAGGCTTTCTATGTGTCAAGTTGATTGGGGACGTTCAAAAAAGTTGCGGCCCATGGATCGAGTGACTAAAATAAACATTTTGTGAAACGCCGCTTTGAGTTGGAGCCGCCTATGGAATTGAAACCCTTGAAAAACTGGACCCCGGATGAGCGCATATCTGCGGTGAAAAACATTTTCAATACTATCACACCGCATTACGATTTACTCAACCGGATTATGTCGGGACGACGGGATGTAACGTGGCGAAAATTTGTCGCAAAACATATTCCTGTTGACGCTAAAGAAGTATTGGATGTTGCGACGGGCACAGGTGACCTTGCGATTGCCATTGCTGATGGGGCGCCTGGAGTCCATGTAACCGGGGCCGATTTTGTGGAAAAGATGATGAGACTGGCTCAATCCAAGACTCAAAACCGAGGATTCATTTCAAAGATTGACTATGTGTCTGCTGACGCTACAAAACTTCCATTTAAAACTGGTCAATTTGATGCGGCGACCATTGCCTTCGGGTTGCGCAACATTCCTGATAGATTGGCGGCCTTACATGAAATGGGACGGGTTGTAAAGCCAGGAGGCAAAGTTATAACTCTTGAGATGACATTCCCTAAAAATCTTCAATTAAGGAGTTTTTTCAAGTGGTATTTAAACCACATGATTCCTCTTGTCGGGGGCTTGATATCCGGCAACAGGGCAGCTTACAGATACCTTCCGGATTCGATTCAGGATTTCCTTACGCCCGACCAATTGAGTGGCCTGTTTGAGTCAGCAGGTTTCAAATCTATCAGGACTTTTCCCCTGACGTTTGGGTTGACCTATTTGCATGAGGGCATAGTCGTTTAAGGCCAGGATTCCAGAAAGACTAGCCTCGGACCTGTTTTCCCCATTTTGATGGTTGATCTAGACCTACATCAATGAAATTATCAAAATCCTTCTTCAGTGTGTGCGCCGTCTCTTTGTTTCTTCTGACTTTCGTCCCATTTAGTACGGGCCTCGGTTGGGGGTGGGATCATGTTAGACAATGTTTCCAAACTCGGAAGATTCCTTTGGACCCAACCCGTTTTTTCGCTTTCGTAGCCCGCTGGGCGTACGGCGGAAGTTTGCATTGATGAGCAGGATGATAAAACAAGGCAGTGGAACGCGACTCCCAAAATAATCCATGAAATATTCTTCATATAAAATCACCCGCTTTGACAATAGGTTGATACGCTCAAACCTCTTAAAGCGGAGCTTATATATATTATTATCTAGAATATCAACACTTATTAATATGATTCATAAAAAATATTATATAATAGCATGTTGCAAAATATAATTTAAATATTAATGAGGGTTAGCATCGTTGTAGTCTCTTCTCCATTAGAATGGCGTCATCGCCAGTTTCCTGGTAAAATCTTTTCCTAAGCCCGACCCTAACAAATCCACAGTTCTTGTACAGTTTTATCGCCACATAGTTTGTTTCAGCTACCTCCAGGAGAATTTTGGATATCTCCATTTCCCTACAAGTTTGTTCAAGGCTCCGCATCAGAAAACGCCCCAAACCCTTGCCTCTGAAATCGGCATGCAGGGCCAAGTTTAGCAAATGAGCTTCGTTAAGGACTTTCCAGAAGCAGAAGTAGCCAATTAGTCGGTTTTTCAACCTGAACGTCTTTAGTCCGGGGTTTCTTGCTTCAATTTCCTTTTGGAACATTTCTCCCGACCATGGGCTGTAGATTGTGGTCCGCTCGATCTCGACCGCTTCCGGCAAATCAGTAATGGCCATTGGAGAGAGAGCAATTCTGCGCTCCCATTCTGAAGTTTCATCACTGAATCTTTGATTGTTCATGGGGTGTTGAGGTCATTTATGGATAGGTTACAGAAAACCGGATCAGAGAAACAGGTAGCAACAAATTGTTGAGACAAAACCTATAAGGAAAAGAGCGAAGGTTGATTTCTCAAAGTTTCCGGCCACCATATCTAACGACCCTATAGCCGGGATCGTAAAGTACGCAAACTTGAGGGCCTCGGTAAGATTTTCGGGCCACACTTCAAGTAAATGTCGCAAAACGATTGTCCCAAAGATTATGATTGGAAACAGGGCCACCATACAAATTGCAAAACCGAGGACTAGAGAAGTAATAAACAATAGGGCGATCTTTGGGCCATCCCGTTGCGCAATGGCCTGCTCCGCCGGGATTGAAAGCTTCCCCATGCATAATCTCAAGAGCAGGTCTAGCTTGCTTCCCAGAAACGATAGTGGCATGAAGAGCATGAAGCTTAACAATGCCAACGCAAGGATGTCGAAATAAATCTGATTTCTAACGATTACGGCCACTGCCGTGGCTACAGTACTTGCGAAGGTAACATCCGGGGCGATAAAACCGCCAATGGGCGGGCGTCTCAACCACAAAACTTCGAAGAGAACTCCTACTGCCAAGCCTACGGAGAAGTCGCCCAAGGCGCCTCCAATAATCGGGCCTACCACTATCGGCCTGGAGATCATTAATTGGCCGATCTGATAACGATCCAGCCATAGCAGGCCGCCAATGGTGGCAGCGCAAAAAGCCTCATTTAACATCTATGCCCCGCGGTCTTTAGATAAGGACGTCCTGCGGAGACGGACAAAATGTGGAAGAATTACACAAGTCACAGAAATTTATAGGCTTCTCAAAAGGTACGCTTTGAACACTGATATCAACGCCGCTGTCAAGAATTTCACGGAGCGCGGTTAGTGATTCTTCGCCGACCGCCACGGACCGGGTGAGCACTTTTCTGTTCCCGTTCCCTGCCATATTTCCCAAATTGAGACGATCAAATTTCACTCCCGCTCTTATTAACCGTAGCGCGTCGACCGGCGTGTCAACTAATACCATTCGCCGGACGTCGGTCCTGTCTTCGTCCTTCAACAGGTGTGCGATATGGTCAATCGTGTCTATTACGATTTTTACGGTGTATGGAATAGCGCACTCCATTATCATTTTTTGTACATCGTCCTCGGCCAAGACATCATTGGCTATGTATAGCTCCTGGGCGCGAGTAGACGGAAGCCAGCCCTGTAAAATCTGACCATGAACAAACCGATCATCAACTCTGAGGAGCACTATGGACATGGATCAATACCGTCCGTATTTTGCCAAATTCTCATTATTCAATATATCAGGCCCCACGATTCCGCCTCTGTTTTAAAACATCTGAGGCTCTGTAAATATTTTCTTTTCCAGCGTCTGCAGCAAGTTGAGCAAGTCCAGTCAAGTCATGGTCATTCCGGGAATTGACCGACTTGATCAGCATTGGTAAATTTAAACCCGTCACCACTTCAACCCGTCCTTCTTCCAAAAAGGACAATGAAACGTTTGTTGGGGTTCCCCCAAAGAGGTCTGTCAATATAAGAATCCCGGAGCCGGAATTTGCTTTTGCTATGGCTTTTGCAACCTGTTCTCGAAGAGTGTCTGGTGAGCTGTTCGGATCTATGGACAAAGCAGTAACCCCCTCGTCGGATGTCAAACCGATCAGACGAGCAGTGTCGAGGAATTTAATTCCGAGTTCCCCGTGGGTCAACACGATAATTCCGATCATCATAACGATCTTTCTGTGAGTTGACATGAGCTTCGTCTATAAGATGAGGAAACTTTGTCTCTCACGCGCCTGATAAGTGTATCTTCTAAACTCATAAATTTAAATTCATAATTCAAGATCCGCCGCCTTTTACACGCGATTCAACCCCGAGTTCACGTAACTTGAGGCGCACGTTGTGATAACCTTGAGTCACAAGCCTATTCGCCAACAAAGATGCGATTACTACAGATCTGTGGCGACCCCCTGTACAACCAACCGAGACAGTAAAGTACTGTTTTCCCTCCTTTATGTAAAGGGGTAAAAGAAAATTTAACAGGTCATAAATTTTTTCAATAAAGACGCCTGTCACTGGTTTTTCCAATATCCATTCCATGACCTCGCTGTTTCTACCATCTTTTTCCTTAAGTTGCTCCACGAAAAATGGGTTGGGCAGAAAGCGAACGTCAAAAACGAGGTCTGATTCAAGGGGTATCCCTTTACCATAGCCAAATGCGTTCACCTGTATTTGGAGTTCCCCGGAACGTACATCACCGTAGATTTTCTTGATATCATCTCGAAGTTCATGGACGGTTATATCGGATGTGTCGATAATCCTGTATGCTCTATCCCTGATCTCTTTCAGTTCTGCTCGTTCTTTCTTTATGCCCTCAATTACATCACCGTCGACTGCTAGAGGGTGCTGCCGTCTAGTCTCACTGAAACGTCGAATTAAGACCTCATCTCTGGCGTCGAGGAACAAAATTTCCAATGATGTGTCTCGCAATTCCAGTGAGTCTAGTATGGTTGAGTACCTAGGGAAAAACCTTCTCTGTCTCAGGTCGATGATCAGGGCTATCTTTTGTAGTTCGGTTCCTCCGGCGTCCATCAATTCGATGAGTTTGGGCGCCAGATCAACCGGTAGATTGTCCACACAAAAATATCCCAGGTCTTCGAGAGTGCGGGCTACTGTTGATTTTCCAGACCCTGATAATCCAGTAACAATAACTATTTTACGCTTGCTCAAATTTGCTCCATTATTTTCGGGAACGGACAATCAACTCGATCAACAAACCAGGGTCCATACCGGATGGTAGCGGAACCAATATTTTGTCAAGGAAGCAGCCCATAATATTCGTTGAAGATATATGCGGTTCAATACGTCCTGCGTCTCTTTCCGGGAGGTAAGATGTGAGTTCAACCATGATGTCAATTGGGCAGGAAACCTCGACTGCGTCCTCGAAAAGGGATCGCGCTTCAAATATTCCCAATCCTCGGACTTCAATCCGAACATTTTCTTCAAGGGCCTGTCCCACGAGTTTTCCGGGTTCCTGTTTCGATATAGCCAGGAGATCATCAGCGATGAATTTATGTCCGGACCTCATCAGGTTGATAGCTGCCAATGATTTTCCGATCCCGGACTGTCCGACAATGAGGACCCCAATTCCGTAAACATTAACCAGCGTTCCTTGAAACACAACTCGTTCGCTCATATCATAATATAACACGACATGGATGTATGAACAAACATAGAGAAGTGTTAGTCTCTGAATCAAGAAAAGGAATCAAAAAAAGGATTGACATCACCCAATCTATATTATAAATTGAATATTCAAATGTTACATAAAAATGGAGGACTGATGACTCGTCCGCTTCGCTATTCTCTAATGATCATAACCTCACTCTCGATTATCGCTCTTATAATTCCAATCACTGTTTCAGACGCTTCTGACTCACTGACTCAAGCAAATATCTACCTCTATCCGAAACCCCACAAAGTCTCGGACCTTGTTCTGAAGACTCCTACTGGCCAGACTGTGTCACTCAATGATTACAGAGGCAAGGTCGTGTTGCTGCATTTCTGGTCCATTACTTGTCCCGCGTGCAAGATCGAGGAGCCACTCTTGGAGAACCTGAAAAGGGCATACAGTGGTTCTGGGTTGGAGATACTTGGTGTTAACCTTGTAGATCCGCCGTCTTCCATACAAAGGTACGCAGCCACAACCAGGACCCCGTTTTCGATCCTTTTTGACGGTGGACGTGGGTTTAGCCTTCGAGTGGTTGAAATGGCTGGAAAAAGGACATCATTTCTGGTTAATCCAAAGCAGGAAGCCATATTGGAAGTACCGGGTTTCCCTACCACCTATATTGTAGATTGTAGAGGTTCCGCAGTCGGTTACAGTGTTGGTCCGGCCAGGTGGGATGACGCTTCAGCTCAAGCTATGTTGCAGAAACTAATAGTTGAAGGCCGCACATGTGTTTCCAAGAAAAACACGGCTACTGATGGCAGATATTCAATGAGATGACGTTCGATTGGCAACGTGACGAGTTTTAACTTGACAACCGGCGTCGCCCTTGTTAATCGTTACCGATACATTTAGGCGCGTAGCTCAGGGGGAGAGCATCACCTTGACGCGGTGAGGGTCTGGGGTTCAAATCCCCACGCGCCTACCATTAGAACGAAATTGGATCAATAGGAGGCAAGCTCGGTAGATGTTATCAACCCTTCGGGAATGGACGATTATAGCGCTAGAGCATTCCCAAGCATGAATCCCTCCATAGAAATTCTTGTCCAAGACACTGCTAAGACATATGGTCCAGGAATTACTGCCGCTGAAATCTTGAAAGATGTTTGTCCATCTAACAGGTCTGAGATTTTGGCTGCGCAAATAAATGGGAAACAGACTGATCTTCACTCTCCGATCATGGAATCGGGCAAGCTGGATTTTATATCTGTCAATACCCCCAAGGGCCTTGAGATCCTAAGACACTCCACCGCCCATATTATGGCGCAAGCTGTTAAGGAACTATTTCCTGATGTAAAAGTTACTATAGGCCCGGCCATAGCAGATGGATTTTATTACGATTTCGATTCTCCAAGACCTTTTACTCCGGAGGATCTCGAAAAAATTGAAGTCCGCATGAAAGAAATCATCAAGAGTAAGCTTCCTTTTAGGAAAGTAGTGCTGCCCAAGGAAGAGGCGATTCAGTTTTTCCGCGAGCTTGGTGAAAATTACAAAGTTGAATTGATTGAAGGCATAGAAGCCGATGAAGTAAATCTATATTCACAGGGGAACTTTACCGATTTGTGCAGAGGGCCTCATATACCCAGTTCCGGGGCTGTAAAGGCCTTCAAGCTTACGAAGGTGGCCGGCGCTTATTGGCGAGGTGATGAGCGTAACAAGATGCTTCAGAGGATTTATGGCACGTCTTTCCCCTCAAAAGACGAGTTGAAACGCTACCTGGAGTTGCTGGAAGAAGCCAAACGCCGAGATCACAGGAAGCTTGGAAAAGAGTTGGATCTCTTCTCTATCTCCGACGAAGCTGGCCCTGGTATGATTATCTGGCACCCCAAAGGCGCCATGTTGCGTTATCTAATTGAGGAGTTCGAACGAAAAGAGCATCTCAAAAGAGGTTACCAAATGGTCGTCGGTCCCCAAATTCTTAAACGTGAATTATGGGAAAAGTCGGGTCATTTCGATAACTACCGGGAAAACATGTATTTTACTACCGTAGACGAGATCGACTATGGTATCAAGCCGATGAACTGCCTTTCACACATGATTATTTATAAATCCAAGATTCGTTCGTACCGCGACCTGCCTATTCGGTATTTCGAGCTTGGGACAGTTCACAGACATGAAAAGAGCGGGGTGCTTCACGGCTTACTCAGAGTCAGGCAATTTACTCAGGATGACGCGCATATACTTTGCACACCCGATCAACTTAATAGTGAAATTCTTGGGATTATAAATTTTGTAAAAGACGTCATGGGAATATTCGGGTTCGATTACACGATGGAATTGAGCACAAGGCCCGAAAAATCCATTGGCTCCGACGAGGATTGGGAGCGGGCTACCGCGGCTCTGGAGAAAGCTCTGCAAGCGCTAGAACTTCCATATGAAGTTAATGAAGGGGATGGGGCCTTTTATGGGCCAAAGATCGATATCAAGCTTACGGACGCTCTTGCCAGGTCGTGGCAATGCGCTACGATTCAATGCGATTTTACGTTACCCGAACGTTTCGGGTTGACATATGTGGACGCTGACGGATCTCGAAAGAGACCAGTCATGATTCATAGAGTGGTACTCGGCGCTATTGAACGTTTTCTTGGGGTATTGATCGAACACTATTCCGGAGCCTTTCCTCTTTGGTTAGCTCCCGTCCAGGTCATAGTCCTTACAATCACCGACAGGACCGATAGTTACGCCATTGAGATTGCTGAAACTCTTAAAAATCAAGACATTCGTACTGAGGTTGACCTAAGGAATGAAAAAATTGGGTTTAAGATTCGAGAGGCTCGTAATCAGAAAATTCCTTATATGGTCATACTAGGTGATAAGGAATTAGAGAACGGTAATATTGCTGTCAGGAAACGTGGGCAAGATTCTACAATTACTGTAGACCTTGTGGAATTCATCAATTCATTGAATGAGCAAATTGGGTTGCGCTCTTTCTGAGTTCAGAAAGGGAAAATTAATGACTTCTTTTTCAGTTACAAGGGGGCATTGCGCATGAAAGGAAGACCAAGAGGCTCCGTGGTTGCGGAACCCAAGGTCAGGGTGAACCAAAAGATTCGCGCCGCACAGGTGCGAGCGATATCACCTGAAGGTGAACAATTGGGTATTTTGGACGTTGCTGACGCGCTACGGAGAGCGCAAGAATATGGACTTGATCTCGTTGAGGTCGCGTCCAATGTCGATCCGCCCGTGTGCAAGATCATGGATTATGGCAAGTTTCGGTTTGAAGAGACCAAAAAGGACCACGAGCGCAAGAAAAAACAGGCGACTGTTGTCCTAAAGGAAGTCAAACTTCGACCCAAAACTGAGGAACATGATCTTGAACACAAGGTCAAACAGATCAAGCGTTTTGTTTCGGAATCCTGCAAGGTCAAAGTTACCATAATGTTTCGGGGACGGGAAATTACGCACCCTGAATTAGCGAGCACGCTCATGAACAAGCTGAGAGAACTCGTCAGCGACAGCGTTGAGATAGAGCAGCCGCCAAAGCTTGAAGGTCGAAACATGACCATGGTCTTAGCGCCTAAATAAAAACTTATTCGCTCCCTCTCAAGTCAAGCGAGAAGCCGCTGTTCGAAGCAGGAGCAGGCTATACCCATAGCCATGTTATGGGTATAGCCTGTCCAATAGCCTGGGGAATGCGATAGTCTCTCTCACATGATGGATTCCAGCTATCCATGCTAGGGCTCGTTCAATTCCCATTCCAAAGCCGGCGTGAGGCACGGACCCATATCTTCTTAGATCGAGGTACCATTCCAGGGGCTGCTTATCCAGTCCATGTCCATCAATACGTTGTTCTAAAGCCTCAAGTGAATCCTCACGTTGCCCGCCGCCAATTATTTCTCCATAACCTTCTGGAGCTAACAGGTCTACTGCGAGAGCGAGTTGTTGGTTGGATGAATCCCTTTTCATGTAAAAGGCTTTAATATCAGCAGGGTAATGGGTGACAAACACCGGTTTGTCAAAGGCTTCTGAAAGCACGGATTCTTCGTCGCCCCCCAGGTCTGCGCCCCACTCTATGTCCATGCCTTTTTGTTTCAATATGTCTATGGCTTCAGTGTATGTGAGCCGGGGGAAAGGCGCCTTGATAAGTTCAAGCTTAGCGATATCTCTTTCAAGAAGTTTCAACTGTGCAGGACATTCGTTAAGAACATCAGACACGATCTTGCAAATGAGACCCTCGGCGAGATCTATTGCCTCGGGCAGTTGCGCAAAAGCCATTTCCGGTTCTATCATCCAGAATTCGGTCAGGTGCCGTCGTGTTTTTGACTTCTCGGCTCGGAATGT
>JARLHM010000206.1 GCA_031292235.1 Syntrophaceae bacterium
AAACAGGCCTGCATAAAGATCCTGGAATATCTTCTCCACCCTGAACTTTTGTCGAATTCCCGAGAAAAGCTCACAAAGGGCCCTAAGAAAAAGCCGGTTAAAGCGTCAGCTACCAAAAAGGACAATGTAATTGAAATCACCAAAGAACAGACCGTTAACCAGATAAAGGAACTCGAAATGCCCCCCAAAAGCAGGACTTCCAGGGAAATAGTGTTTTTTGACCTTGAGACACAGAAGCTGTCCAATGACGTCGGTGGTTGGAGCAATGTCGCCAAGATGGGGCTTTCTATTGCGGTAACCTATTCGGATATCAATGGCTTTCATTGTTTCACTGAAGAAAAGGTAAATGAGCTTGTGAGCTTGCTTAAAAGCGCTAATCTGGTCGTGGGATTCAATCACATAAAGTTTGATTACGAAGTCCTTACAGCATATACCAAAGAAAATCTCCGTACCGGTCGTAACCTGGACATCCTTTTGGAAATTCAAAAGACGATAGGACATCGTTTGAGCCTAAACCATTTAGCGCAATTCACTTTGGGCAGACAAAAAAGTGGAAGTGGAACTGACGCGCCGGTTTGGTTTCAACAGGGACGCTTTGACTTGCTCGAAAAATACTGTCGAGACGACGTTGCAATTACAAGAGACCTGTATCAGTTTGGGGTCGAAAATGGTTATCTCCTGTATCAGAGAAAGGATGGTCGAACCCTAAGGATACCCGTTTCATGGAACAACGAATTATTGACGCCCGATGAGTAAAGTAAAGTGACTTCCAGCTTTTTGTGATTTAAGATCAAGAGTCGTATTCCTTGAATTAGGAACTTATTGTCGACCATTCAACTTTCCATATACACTTGAAGTGATATGTTTAAAAACCTAGTCTCAACAAGATTTATAGCTCCACTTTTCATATTGCTGGAGATCGTTGGACTTCTGCTAATCTATCGGGATTATGATAATCGTATTTCAAATTTCAAAAGTTCTCGAATACAATTTTTGCAGAACCAATACCATGCTACCCTGAAATCTTACAGCTTACTCACAAACACAATCTTTGAAGAAGTTTTAGACCAACCGGATATCCTTTCGCTTGTCAAAAGAGCGGACGACGCTAAAAACGAGCAGACAAAAGCCATAGTGCGCGGACAGTTGTTTGCAAAACTCAATGACACTTATCAAAGACTTGCTGATAAAGATTTTCGACAACTGCATTTTCATCTCCCCAACGGGGAGAGTCTAATCCGATTTCACATGCCTTCCAAGTTCGGAGACAATCTTTTTAAAACACGACCATCAATCAAATTTGTCAATACGGCCAAGGTTAAAGTTGAAGGGTTTGAAGAGGGTCCAGGCGGCCCAGGGTTCAGGTATGTTTTTCCTCTTAATTTTCAGGGAACGCATATCGGGAGCGTTGAACTGGGGGTTTCATTCGAAGCTTTGAGAAGTTCAATGGAAAAGCTTTACGCTCCGGAAACCTTTTCTTTCCTGATCAAAAAGCAGATCGTGGACCAAACGTTATTTCCAGATGAAGCCAAGAAATATTCGGTATCCGAACTAAGCAAAGATTATGTGCATGGACCTGAAGATAGTGAATCGGTTCCTTTCTCCAAACTTTTAGGGTTAAGCCATGACGCCGCATCTAAATTAATTAATCAAATCAAGAGTCAGGCAGGCTCGATCATTGCTCAGGGAAAATCATTCTGTGTAGGTATAACCGCTAACGACCAAGACTATGTGGTGACATTTCTCCCTGTATTCAATATTGGTGGTAAACAGGCCGCGTACATTTTCTCAATAATAAGAGACCCCAGTTTTGCGTCGCGCTGGCGGGACCTTATCCTAAAATGGTTGGCTTTCTCGCTGTTTCTGTTGGCTTTTTTCGCTTTAGTTTTCGTTAGTGAACGGAGCCGGGAAAAGTTGGCGGAACAAAATAGGCAAATCGAAAAACAGACCTATCGTCTCCAGAATATAACCGACAATATGGCTGAGGCCCTTTATGTAGTCGATCGGTCGGGCGTAATAACGTTTTTGAATCCTGCGGCGGAAAATCTCATGGCAAGCCCGGCGTCTCAAATGCTGGGGCAAAAATTGGATACTTTTGTCCAAATTCAACATGATCAGGACGGTTCGTTGGTAATCGAGCAGGACACTGCGTTAGAAGCCATGGAAAAGGGTATCAAGGTTTCAGAAGAGGCAAACATGAAAATTCTTGGCGCCAGTCAGGCTTTTCAGGTTTTCTTGACCTCCGCCCCCATCGTTGAGCATGGCGCTATTACCGGCGCAGTGACCGTCATAGAAGATGTGACGGAGCGAAAAAAAACGGAAATGGAATTGAGGCGAAGTGAGATTCGCCTCAGATCTGTTGTCCACAACGCGCTTGACGCGATTATAACCGTAGACGCTCAGGGCCGCATAGAGACCTTTAACCCTTCGGCTGAAAGTGTTTTTGGATTCTCACGAGATGAAGTCTTCGGTCAAAACGCCAGAATTCTCATGCCTGAGCCTTACGCTTCAAGTTTCGAAGAATTCGTTACCAAGGCTTTGCTCCTTGACGCTCCGAAGCCATTTTCTCAAAAGACCGAAATTATTGCTCGACATAAAGACGGTTCGACTTTCCCTGTTGAGCTATCCATAAGCGAGATCAGGCTTGGAGCAACAAAAATGCTTCTCGGGATCATTCGCGATATTAGCGAACGCAAACGCTTCGAAAGGGAACTGATAAGCGCGAGGGAACGAGCTGAGCAAGCATCTAAAGCTAAGAGTGAATTTCTGGCCAACATGAGTCATGAGATAAGAACTCCCATGAACGGTATTATCGGCATGACGCAACTGGCCCTCGAAACAAATCTGACCCCAGAGCAGAGGGATTATCTATCTACTGTCAAGTCTTCATCGGAACTCCTATTAAAGCTTATCAACGATATTCTGGATTTCTCAAAGATTGAGGCCGGTAAACTGGAGATCGACCGTGTTGATTTCGAATTCAGGGACACATTGGCTGATACGATGCGAGCCCTAGCGCTGCAAGCTGAGGAAAAAGGAATTGAGCTACTGTTTCAGGTAGCCGATGACGTTCCGGACAACCTTTACGGCGACCCGGCGCGAATACGTCAGATCATCGTTAATTTGGTTGGAAACGCTATAAAATTTACAGAGTCTGGAGAAATCGTAGCCCGCGCTGAATTGGGGAACACGGAAGGTAATCGGGTCACGATCCACTTTTGTATTTCAGACACCGGCATAGGGATTTCACAGGAAAAGATTGAGAAGATTTTCCAGCCCTTTGATCAGGCTGACACATCGACTACAAGGCGATACGGTGGGACTGGTCTTGGGTTATCTATTTCCTCACGGCTTGTGGAAATGTTGGACGGTCAGATATGGGTCGATAGTAAGCTCGGTCAAGGAAGCAAATTCCATTTCACTATTCAACTTGATGTTTCGCGAGCAGAGATTCAAGGCAAACATCCAGCGCCGATTGAAGCGCTTGAGGGAGTTCGAGTTCTCATCGTTGATGATAACCTTACCAATCGAAAAATCCTGGATGGTCAATTGTCAAATTGGGGAATGAGCGCGGCCTTAGCCCAAAGTGGGGTTGACGCCATAGAAATTATGAAAAATTTCGCATCAAAGCAGACACCGTTTGCTGTGGCGCTGATTGACTGCATGATGCCGGAAATGGATGGGTTCCAGTTAGCCTCCATAATTAAGAATTCTCCTGAATTGAACAAGACAAAACTGGTCATGCTGTCCTCAGCGGCGCAAGCGGGAGACGCGGAAGAACGGGAAAGATTTGGACTTGACGCATGGTTGGTAAAACCTGTTAAACAATCCGAACTTCTGACATGTCTTCTAACTATTTTGGGTGATACGTACGAGCCAAAGTCAGCAGCATTGCCAGAAGATCACAAAGAGATAGCATCATCTGTTCACCATAAGAAAGCAAAAATTCTACTAGCTGAAGATAACGCCATAAATAGAACTTTTGCTATAAGACTTCTTGAAAAGGCCGGGCATACCGTTGTTTGCGCGGAAAATGGGCAAGAGGTCCTGGATCTAATGGAGACAGAGAAATTTGACCTGATTCTAATGGATGTTTCCATGCCAGAACTGGACGGCTATGAGGCTACCCGTCGTATAAGAAGCGCCGAGAAAGATACCAGTCGTCATATTCCTATAATAGCCATGACAGCCCACGCTCTCATGGAGGATCGGGGCAGGTGTTTGGAAACGGGAATGGACGATTATATTTCCAAGCCGGTCAACACCAAGGAACTCTTCCAAAAGATAGATATTTATGCCAGCGCCTCAGTTGAACCGAAGGCTTGAGAAAACGTCAGTTCTTAAATCCCCCAGGCGTTTTCATATATAGGATGCCATATTTTTCTTTTATGTTACCGTCAAGTTCTGCGGCGGTGGTAAGATCAATTGGGAAGGTCATATTAGGCCATATCTTTAGGAGAACCCTTTTTTCTCCTTTGGCCACAAGGCCCTGGATTGTGTCATAAAGCTGCTGAATGTTCACCACATCAACATCCCCTACTTTCATTACCCTATTCAAGAAGCTTGCTGAATCCACCAGTCCATAATCAGGAAATATTTCGGAAATTATGACTATCTTCTGGTAAGGCCTCTCCGGAAAACGTTCCGCATATCTAGCTCTGAGAGTCTCCCCTGATTGACCCAGGTTTTCTATGCAATTCATGGTCAATTCTACAAACCCCACCCCTCCAAAGATGAAATAGTTCGCCACGTCAAAAATCTTCGGTACAAGACGGGGCAAACCCGGGGTAACCTCTCCGGAAATGCTTATTTCTTTTCCATCTCTAATAACCTTGATTTCTAAAGGATCCCCCACGAGCTTCCTGTTTAGAATCTCCGCAAAATAGAGACGTTGGGCGAGCGGCTTGAAATAGACTTCCCCATAGTTGTCTATTTTGAAACCGTCGATTTCAGTTATTATGTCACCGGACCTTAAACCAAAGGAGTAGGGGCCTCCATCAGGAATGATGAAATTAAGTAAGACACCGCCCTGGTTGGCGTCCATGTGGAAATAGTCTTTAAGTCGCGGAAACATGAATTGAATGGCGTATCGCCAGGTTGGAATGAGTTGCTGCTTGTCCAGAACCGGAGCAAGATGTTTGAACACGTTTATCGGAATAAAATAATTAATCCGATCTCCTGTTCTCACCCCTTGGAACGCGACGCCGACAACCTTCCCGTCTTTGAGAACAGGGCCCCCGGAATTGCCCTGGTTCTGTTGCAAGGAAGCCTGCGCCATGAGCCAGAGTTCCTGAGAATAGACGTATCTCTTGACTTCTATCCGACTTATTTCCCCTTGTTCGGATTTACTTATTCTCTCACCACCGAGAGGATAACCCCACCCCTGGACTTTGTCCCCAACCCTGAGAGTGTCACTATCGCCGAGTTCCAACGGCTCAATAGGACCATTTAAAGACTCATAAACCTGCAAATCCGCGGCTGACATTTCCAGTACGGCAAAATCCGCTGAGTTGCAAATCCCTACTATCCCAACATCGTAACGCCTTTTTTCACGACCGTTTGAAACCCTGATATTTTCAGCCATTGAAACAGCATGGGCATTGGTCAGAATTAAACCCTTTCGCCCTGGAAAGAGTTTGTCATCCTTGAAGAAGAAAGCGCTGGCCTTGATATTTGTAAAATCCGGGCTCTTCCACGGTTTGTGGTAATAAGGGGCCTTCTTGGTTATAAAGACGCGTAGAACTTTTGTTTCAATGGCTGGGTCTATCGGTTCAGCCGAGCCCCTACCTACAAGGCCCGATCCTGGAAAACTCAAGACAATGAGCAATACCAGTGATGCAAAGACCTTCTTCAAGTGAATATTGATAGGCTTCGGGGCATCGTAACCGACTGGGATATATAAGAAAATTAGCCCTCCAGGAACGGCCGTAGTCTTTTGCTACGAGACGGATGTCTCAATTTCTTGAGCGCTTTGGCTTCTATTTGCCTGATTCGCTCACGAGTAACATCAAAATCCTGGCCCACTTCTTCCAGCGTATGGTCCGCTCGCTCACCTATCCCGAAACGCATTCGAAGGACCTTCTCCTCTCTCGGAGTCAACGTTGCAAGGACCTTTCGGGTCTGTTCTGTAAGACTCATTCCAACTACAGCGTCTGAAGGTGATAAGATTTTCTTATCTTCGATAAAATCGCCAAGATGAGAATCTTCCTCTTCACCAATAGGGGTTTCCAAGGAAATCGGTTCCTTGGCTATCTTGAGGACCTTACGGACCTTTTCGAGCGGAAACTCCATCTTTTCAGCTATTTCTTCGGGTGTAGGTTCTCTGCCATATTCCTGCACAAGATAACGGGAGGTTCTAATTAACTTGTTTATTGTTTCAATCATATGAACAGGTATGCGTATTGTTCGCGCCTGATCCGCAATTGCCCTTGTAATTGCCTGCCTTATCCACCACGTCGCGTATGTGCTGAACTTGTAACCCCTTTGATATTCAAATTTATCCACAGCCTTCATGAGGCCAATGTTTCCTTCTTGAATCAAATCAAGAAACTGAAGGCCCCTATTAGTGTATTTCTTCGCTATGCTTACGACCAATCTAAGGTTCGCCTGAACCAGTTCGCTCTTGGCCCTCCTGGCGAGTCTTTCACCTTCCCGGCAACGGGCCAACGCTTCCCGGAGGTGATAATCATCCATTCCCGCCTCAGTCTGGAGTTTATTTATCTTTCGAAGCCCATTCTCAATTTTACCTTCGAGATCCAATACCTTCTGTGGGGAAAGATTCGTCTGTTTTTTGAGGGCCTTTCGGTCGTCGATTAACGTCTTCCAAAGTGTCAGGTTCTTTCTGGCTTTGTCCAAAGGCATTTTGAGTTCATATTCAACGGCCCTTAATTCCTCCCTGGCAGTTTCAAGCTTACGAACCAGGAATTTAAGCTTACCCGCAATATGATCGATCATGTTGCTATTGAGATTAATGTTCTTCAGACACGTTATAACTTCGGACCTACTTTTCTCTATTTCAAGATCGAGACTCTCTATGTCGTCGCTTTTTGCGCGGGCCGGGAGGTTTCTTTTCATAGCGACGAGCCCTTGATACTTTGCTTCAAGCTCTTTCAATTCATGTATCAGGTTAAGTATTCGTTCAACTACGGAAGAATCGTCACCATCCGGCATTTCTTCATCTTCAAAACCCCGGATTATTTCTTTTACTCGAATCGCTCCCTTTTTCAGCTTGTCCCCAATGGCAAGAACTTCTTTGATTGTAACAGGACAAGCTATGATTACACTGAAGACCTGTTGTTCGCCCTGTTCAATCCTTTTTGCTATTTCTACTTCTCCTTCTCTAGTAAGAAGTGAGACACCACCCATTTCGTGGAGATACATCTTGACTGGATCATTGCCTCGAACCACAGTATCAGGTTCGCTGACCTTGATCTCCTCTTCATCTTCATCTTCCTCCGATTTATCAATTTCAAGCTCTCTGGCTTTGGGATCTGTTACTGGAATCTTCTTGTCAAAGGGAACCAGCTCAACATTAAACTCAGTCACAATCTTCATCAGAAGTTCGTCGATCTGAGCTTCCCCAACCATCTCAGGTGGGATATGCTTGTTGATTTCATCGTAAGTTAGATATTTTCTGGTTTTGGCCAGATCGAAAAGATCCTTGAATTCGGATTTTAGCTTCGTTTCAGGCATAAAACCTTTTCTCCTTCTGCCCAATTCGTAGTCCCGACAATTTAGGCGTTAGTAGTTAATATTGTAAGAAATACATATCCTAGCGCCGCAGTCGGCGGCCAATCACTAGTAACTCTCTTGCGAGATTATTGTATTCTTCTTCTCCTGAGGCGCATTTCCCCAATCTGTCCTGAATATAACTCTTCCGGCGCAAAAGCTTTTTCAACCGCAAACGGTCTAAAGACTGGTCAATTGCAATTGCTCCATCTACTTCCGGTCTGAGATCATCCTCCTCGGGCTTTGGTTGTAACCAACTTGCAACCAACGCGGCCATCTCTGAATCCTCAAGAGACAGGGAGAATTGTCTGGAATCAAACGTTCCCCTTTCGTTAAAAAAACTTACGATAGCCCGCGCCAGCGTGGATAATGACGGATTTTCAATCTCCCTTAAGACGCCGGTTTCAGTGATGCGTTCTATGAACCCCTGCTGAGTAAGCATTCCTCTTACGACATTGCGTTCGTCGGCTGGAAAGTCAAACAGGGTTGAAGCCGGTTTTTGCTTCGAAGAACCGCTTTGCGAGGTCTGATCAAACTTGTTGGTCGCAACCGCGCGTCGCAATCTTTCTTCCTTGATCCTGATCCGGGAAGAGAACCTTTCTATAAGATAATCCCGCTCTGGAGAATCGGCAATCCGTCTTAAGACAGGAAGACATTCTTCAAGGGCATTATTGCGCCCGGTAATTCCTTTAAAATCATATTGGGCGTCCAATTGATCGAGAAAAAAATCTATCATCGGCTGGGAAGATTCGATAATTTTCTGGAAGCCTTGGGTTCCGATTCGATTGATAGCTCCATCCGGGTCTTTGTCATCCTTTAAAATCACGCTTTCAGGCTCGATCCCTTCACTTAGGAATATCGGCAACGAACGTTTAACAGCGCGTAAACCGGCTTCATCCCCGTCGAAAATCGTCACAACTTTTCCAGAGAAACGCTTCAGCAGTCTGGCGTGTTCAACTGTCAGCGACGTCCCAAGAGGAGCGACCACATTGAGTATTCCACGTATCCTCAATGAAATTTGGTCGAAGTAACCCTCTACCAGAATTACAAAACCATTTTTTTTGATAGCGTCTTTGGCAGAGTCAAGTCCGAACAGCAAGTTCTTTTTCTTAAAGACAAGGGACTCCGGCGAGTTCAGGTATTTGGGGTCCGCGGCGCCTAACGCCCTACCCCCAAACGCTACAAGCTCCCCACTCAAACCGCGTATAGGAATCATAATCCGGCCACGGAAATAGTCATAATAGCCGCCGCTTGGTTTTTCCCTTAGGAGGCCGGCGATTAAGGCGTCCCTAACGCTCAATCCCGAACTGGAAAGACGACTTTCAAAACCATCCCATGAATCAGGAGCAAAACCTAACCCCAGGAAATCTATCCATTCTTTGCTAATCCCTCGATTTATTAGATATTCCTGAGCCTGAGGATCGTTGCTCAAGCTGTGGACAAAGTAGGACTGAGCCAAATCAAGAACCCTAAACAATCTTTCTCTGGTGTCATCCCTTGCTATATCGCCCTTTTCGAGTTCAAGGGCTATGCCGTAACGCTGGGCAAGCAACTTAACGGCTTCCAAGAAAGAGAGGTTCTCTATCCGCATGACAAAATTGAAAACACTGCCCCCAACAGCACACCCGAAACAGTGAAAAATACTTTTCTGGGGAGACACATATAACGATGGGTCCTTGTCTCCGTGAAACGGACAGATCCCTCTGTAGTCCTTGCCCGCTTTCTTGAGTTCTATGTAGCCTGAGACGACCTGAACTATATCAGCCGCAGCGGCGATTTCAGAGATTTTGGATTCCGGAATCCTCATTTTTTACTCCGGTCTCAAATCCACTATCGTCGCGCCGGCGCCACCTTCCTGTGGGAGCCCAAGTCTGGAACCTAAAACCAGCGCATGAGTAGATAAATATTCAGCAATCGCCTGTCTCAGGCGACCCGTGCCTTTGCCATGAATGATCCTCAGTGAAGTTAAACCGCCGAGGATAGCGTTGTCGATAGCTTTCTCAACCACCGGGAGGGCATCTTCTACGCGCATGCCGATTACGTTGACCTCCCACTTTGGTGTAGCACGAGGGATATCTACTCCAAGAATAGATTTTTTTGAAGAATTTTTTTTGCTATCAGGTATTTTAATTAGAGTCAAGTCTTCCGGGTCAACTCGTATAGTAACATTTCCAACCATCACATCTACCTTTCCTCTTTCGGCTGAAGACCTCAGAACGCCTTGCTTCCCCAATGATTTAATTCTGACAGTGGCCCCCTGTTCTAACAGTTTCTTCGGTTTGGTTAACGGAATTTCAAGCTTCTTGACTATTTCCTGTTTTATTTCCAGGATTTTATCCTGAATCTCTCTTCCGGATTTAACCTGGCCGGACTTTAGTGACTGTTTGAGGCCTGACAGGTCCTTTTCCGCTTTCCTGATTAATTCACTCGCTTCCTTTCTAAAAGTTTCTACAAGTTCCGCACGTCGTTCACGCGTTTCAGTCAGTTCCCTATCGATAGTGTTTCTTAATATCTCGATATCCTCACGGGTCCTGTCCAGAGAAGCCAGTTTTTCTCTGAGACTCGCAATTAGCGCAGCGCTTCCGCCCGCAGCAGTGTCGGCATAATGTCTTGCAGCCATTATAACATTCGGCGGTAAGCCCATTGTTTCGGCGGTGGTAATGGCGTGACTCTCCCCAGGTAAGTCGTACAACAGGCGAAATGTCGGTTTTAGTGTAGCTGGATGAAATTCCACACTAACGTTCTTGGTTTGGGATGTCGAAAGAGCATAAGCCTTAAGCTGGGTGAGATGCGTTGTGACAACGACATGGGCCTGCTTTGACTTTAGTTCATCAATTATGGCCATGGCCAGAGCGGCGCCCTCATCCGGATCGGTAAAACCACCAAGTTCATCCAAGAGGACAAGATCTCCAGCTTGTACCAGCTCCAAGATCGTCTTAATCCTAACAAGATGACCCGAAAAGGAAGAAACTCGTCCTCTAATGTCCTGTTCATCACCAATGTCTACCATAATCCTGGAGAAAATTCCGATCTTTGTCCCCTCTTTAGCCGGTGTCAACAGGCCACAGGCGGTCATAAGCGGAAACAGTCCGGCAATCTTTAGAGCGACTGTCTTTCCACCCATGTTGGGTCCGCTGATTATTGTGACCAGTGTATCGGAATCCTGTATAACGTCCATGGGAACAACGTTCACATCGTCTGCCGCCAGTAACAAAGGGTGTCTGGCGCCAATTATCCGAAAGCCGTCTTCAGACAGCTCGGGCGAATTGCAATCCGTCTTGATGGCATATTCCGCCTTTGCCTGGTAGGCGTCCAGCTCAGACAACGCCTCAAAATTCCCAATCAAATGCTCCAGAGAAGCCCTTATTTCTTCTGATAGCTTTCTATATACCTGTAATATGGCGTCCCTTTCCTCGTCAGCCAGGGAGGCCATCCGGTTGTTATTTTCAACGACATCAAAGGGCTCCACGTATACAGAGGAGCCCGATCTCGAATGATCGTGAACAATTCCATTCATCAAGCCCTTGAACTCAGGGCGGAGTAGGATAACATACCTGTCATTCCGAACTGTCACATAGTCTTCCTGGACGACTCTCGCCAACTCCCGGTCTCTGACTATCTTGTCGAGGCGTTTATGAATCCGTCCCCGAAGGGCTGAAATCTCATCGCTGATACGAATCAATTCCGGGCTAGCATTGGGTTTGACCGCCCCGTTTTCATCCAGGGACCTCTTAAGAACCGCCTTTAGTTGACCAAGTGACATCAGACGATCAAAGTAGAGTTTAATCAGCTCGAATCGCTCCTCGAGATCTTCAATTCTCCTCTTAACTGTAGAACTGACGGCGAGTAAATCACGTATAGCAAGTATTTCCTCTGGATCCAGAACTGAACTAAGTCCGGATAATTTTTCGAAGACCCCTTCTAAAGGAACAAGCCCGGAAAAGCTGAAGGCGCCGTAAAGATTCAGGACCTCTTTCATTTCGAGTGCCATTTTGAGCTTCTTCTCTATGATTGAAGAATCAGTCAGGGGGAAGCTGTTCAGGACCCGAAGTTTACCAGGCATGGATCTGGCGTGGGCAGATACCTCTTCCAGAACACCGGGTAATTCCAGCGCCTTTATGCTGTCAATAACAACATCCGACATATATTCCTCGACTCATTGCACGTTGCGAATTGCTAAAGTTGGCAGGTTGCTGGGAGATTCTAAATCGAATAATGCATGATTCTTAAAAAGATTCTGGTTACTTTAAAAGGTATTACACCGTCTTTTGCAACTACAGACGAACAGGAACTCCCTCCGAAACCAAATACTTTTTCAGTTCCACTATAGGTATTTCTCGATAGTGGAATATAGAAGCGGCCAAAGCCGCATCAGCTCCACCCTTGATTATTGCGTCCCTAAAATGTTCAACAGTTCCTGCGCCTCCGGAGGCGATTACCGGAATCCCGACGATATCGGTAACAGCTCGGGTCATAGGTATATCATAACCATCCTTGGTACCGTCCGCATCCATGCTCGTCAGCAGAATTTCGCCCGCTCCCTGGGCCTCCACCTTGGTAGCCCATTCCAGGAGATCGATCCCTGTCATCGTCCGACCGCCATGAATAGATATTTCGAAACCTGATGGCGTGCGGCCGGTCTTTTTCCCATCGATTGCGACAACTATACACTGACTCCCAAACATCAAGGACGATTCCCGTATAATTTCCGGGTCTTTGACTGCTGCGGTATTCAACGAAACCTTGTCAGCCCCGGCATTTAGGAGTCTTCTAATATCAGCGGTTGTCCTTACTCCTCCACCAACAGTGAGTGGCATAAACACTTGCTCCGCAGTACGTGAGACAACATCGAGTATTATGTCCCTCTTTTCATGGGAGGCAGTTATATCAAGGAAAACCAACTCATCTGCGCCTTCCTCATCATAGAACTGTGCGTTTTCGACCGGGTCTCCGGCGTCCTGCAAATTCACAAAATTAACGCCTTTGACCACTCGCCCTTGATTCACATCGAGACACGGTATAATTCGCTTAGCTAACATCTGAACTCTCTGTGAGTGAAATTGCCTCTTTGAGGTCTACTGCGCTTTCGTAGAGGGCTCTTCCGATGATAATACCTGTAACTCCATATTTTTCAAGGGCTAGGGCTCTTTTCACATCTTGAATATTTGTCACACCGCCAGAAAGAATAACTGGCGTATTTACAGCTACCGCAAATTCCCCGGTTGCCGTAAAATTGGGGCCGACCATCATGCCGTCTCGCTCGATGTCGGTGTATATGAAAGCAACGGGAGAATCGGGATCAAAAACCAGGGCCAACTCTCGGGCTTCGTAGTCCGTAGCCTCGGTCCATCCTTGAACAGCCACCCTTCCAGCCTGAGCGTCTATTCCTATCGCTACTTTACCTGGGAATTTCCGGATGAGTTCTAAGGCTAGAGTGGGGGTTCTAGCAGCGATAGTCCCTAAGATAACTATACTGACGCCAATGTCCAGATACATCTGAGTCGTGTTTTCGTCTCTGACCCCCCCGCCAAGTTCTAGTGGGACATTGGTGTTTCGGGCGATCTCCCGAATTATAGCGAGGTTTACCGGTTTTCCATCAATTGAGCCATCCAGGTCAACAATA
>JARLHM010000207.1 GCA_031292235.1 Syntrophaceae bacterium
ACCGTTGGCGCGCACCAATTCCTCACAGAGAAGGCTGTCTTGCTTAAACAATCCGGATTTACGGTTATGTTGCCGGGCTGGTGGACCAGGTCCGGGACAAAAGAAGGGCTATCCCTAAGGGCCACTGTAAAAAGCCCGAAATTAAAGGCCTCAAGTGGCTTATCCCTGGGCGCTATCGTTGACTTCGATTGGGAAGTCGCCCTCGGTGGCGTCAAATTGAGCCTCCCTGAATTAAAAGCTCTGGCCAAATTGAAATCTCCACTGGTTCAGTTGCGTGGACAATGGGTGGAAGTCAGCGTGGAGGAAATCCAGGCTGCTGTTGATTCGTGGAAAAAGAAAGAATTGTCTAAAACAACAGTGGGCGATCTGATTAAAATGGCTGTCGGAGCAAAAGATTCGCCTCTTGGATTTGAGTTCGAAGGGGTTACTGCTAGGGGTTGGGTAGGTGACCTTCTCCAGCAACTAGAGGGTAGTTCCCCATTAGAACAACTATCTCCGGCCGATACCTTCAATGGAACACTCAGACCCTATCAGACTAGAGGTTTTTCCTGGCTCGCATTTTTGGCCAAATGGGGAATGGGCGCATGCCTCGCCGATGACATGGGACTTGGAAAAACTGTGCAAACTTTGGCGCTTATACAGCGCAATCGATGTTCTAACGAGAAACGGCCTGTCCTGCTAGTGTGCCCTACTACAGTGGTCAACAACTGGCAAAAGGAAGCTGCTAAATTCACTCCGGAACTCCCTGTGCTGGTTCATCATGGCATCGGCAGGAATAAGGAAGACGCATTCAAGAAGGAGGTCATGAGTCATGCGATCGTCGTCATGAGTTATGGGCTCCTCTATCGTGACCTGAAGTTCTTGCAGGAAGTGGATTGGGCGGGTCTTGTCCTTGACGAAGCTCAAAACATTAAGAACCCTGAAACCAAACAGGCCAAGGCCGCTCGATCTTTAAAAGCAGACTATCGAATCGCCCTAACTGGGACACCAGTAGAGAATAATATCGGTGATTTGTGGTCCATCATGGAATTTCTAAATCCAAATTTTCTTGGAAAACAAACGGAATTCAAGCGAAAATTCTTTGTTCCTATTCAGGCTGAACATAGTCAGTTAGCCACTGAGCGACTCAAACGCATAACCGGGCCATTTATTCTTAGACGGCTAAAAACAGACAAATCCATTATTTCGGACCTTCCTGAAAAACTTGAGATGAAAGTAATGTGTCCCCTGACAAAAGAGCAGGCGTCTCTCTACACGGCAGTGATCAAAGAAACGGAAGACGTTCTGAAATCTTCTCAAGGCATCCAGCGCAAAGGGCTCGTCCTGGCCACCCTCTCGAAGCTAAAACAGGTTTGCAACCACCCTGCCCAGTTCCTTAAAGACAACTCTTCGATCCCCGGACGGTCCGGCAAGCTGTCACGACTCACTGAAATGATCGAGGAAATCATAGAAGTTGGTGAAAAGGCATTGGTTTTCAGCCAGTATGCGGAAATGGGCAAACTACTGCAGAAGCATTTGATGGAAACATTTGGCCGAGAGGCCCTTTTCCTTCATGGAGCTGTGACAAGAACTCAGAGAGACCGGATGGTCGAACGTTTTCAGAACGATGGAGACGGGCCGACCATCTTTATTCTATCGCTCAAAGCTGGGGGGACCGGTCTTAATCTCACAGCCTCAAATCATGTTTTCCACTTTGACCGATGGTGGAACCCGGCTGTGGAGAATCAGGCTACGGATAGGGCTTTTCGTATTGGCCAAACTCGAAATGTGCAAGTTCATAAGTTTGTCTGCGCAGGGACTATAGAAGAAAAAATTGACGATATGATTGAAAACAAAAAAGAACTCGCCGATCAGGTTGTAGGCGCTGGGGAAGGATGGATTACAGAGTTGTCCAACGAAGATCTGAAGGAACTCTGGAAACTTCGCAAAGAAGCTATAGGAGATTAACATGAGTCGCTGGGATTATTACGGTCACTACACTCCTTCCGTCCCGATCGAAGTCAAGGGCGGAGTCAAATCCCAGAGCAAGCGGGGAGCATTCGGACAGAGCTGGTGGGCGAAACGTTGGATATCCGTTCTTGAAAGTTTCAATATTGGGGCCAGGCTCCAACGAGGGCGCTCTTACGCCCGTCGTGGTCAGGTAGCGTCTGTAGACATCTCAAAAGGTTTAGTTACCGCCAAGGTTCAAGGCTCGAGAAAAACCCCATATTCTGTAATCATAAACATCAGGACCCTCTCAAGACCTGAATGGGAAAAGATCGCCACAGCCCTCTCGGGTCAGGCGTTCTTCATAGCTAAACTGCTCGCTGGCGAGATGCCTGAGAACATTGAGGATGTTTTCAAGGAAGTCAAAATCAGCCTTTTCCCCGAGAAGTTAAAAGACCTTGAGACCGATTGCTCGTGCCCTGATTGGTCCAATCCCTGTAAGCATATAGCTGCTGTATATTACCTGTTGGGTGAAGAGTTCGACAGGGACCCCTTTTTGATTTTTAAGTTAAGAGGTATGTACCGCGACGAACTTCTGGGGATAATGGATATTTCATCGGTTCCTGATGATATCGCCCTGGATGAATGCCTGACGGGGTCTGATCAGGAACAGGAAGCTGATACTCTGTTTCCACCGGAACCGCTCCCTTGTGACCCGGAATTATTTTGGCGACAGGTCAAAAGCAGCGACCCAGATACCACCGAGGTCTCCATCCCAACAAGTCCAGGGGCGCAGGTCAAGAGGCTTGGAGGTTTTCCACTCTGGCGTGGTAAGGAGAATTTCCTTGAGTTCCTCGAGAGAGTCTACACCAAAGCGTCTCCGGTCGGACTGGAAATATTCCTTGGTCAAAATAGAACCAATGAATCACTTGAAAATCAACAAGCTCGTTGATTTAGGAAAGCTGTTGCTCGAGTTTCGGACCAATACTCTCCATTGTGATCAAACGTCATAAATCCAACATGCCCCCCATGTTTAGGGACTTCAAGGAACAGGTTTGGGTTGGCTTTCGCTTCTTCAAAAGGATAACACGAGGCCGAAAGGAATGGGTCATCCGCCGAGTTGATCAGTAGGGTAGGAACTGAGATGTTTGGAAGAAACGGACGGCATGACGACTTTTCATAGTAATCATAAGCGTCCTTGAACCCGTGTAGAGGCACCGTATACCTGTCATCGAACTCTTTTAGCGTCCTGATTTCTTCGTAACCTTTGAGATCAATTTTTTCGGGAGCCATTAAAGCCTTTGCTTGCATCTTTTCATGTAGCATTTTGAGGAATCTCTTCAAGTAGAGGCGATTCATTAATGCGCTTATTCGTATCGAACTCGCCTTGAGGTCGCATGGCACGGATATCGTTACAGCCGCTCTTATGATTGGTGGCGTCGCTGCGCCCTGTTCGCCCAAGTATTTCAAAATTACATTGCCGCCAAGGCTCGATCCGACGAGCGCCAGTGCCGAATACTTATCGTTTTCAGACACATGCCGTATAACAGTTTGCAGATCTCCTGTCTCACCACTGTGATACATCTGCAGGCGCCTGTTCGGCTCACCTCCGCATCCCCTAAAATTAACGGCAAGGGCGTCCCATGCGCCTCGATTTAACGCACTAACCATACCCATCATGTATGAGCGAGTGGAATTACCTTCAAGGCCGTGTAATACAATTGCCAGTCGCTTTGAATCGACTCTGGACCAATCGAGATCTAAGAAATCTCCATCCGGAGTATCAATTCGCTCTCTTTGATAGGTTACGCCCGAGACCTTTCTAAAAAGTGTCGGGATGACGGTCTGTATGTGAGTATTTGAACAAAATATCGGCGGTTTATATGTGGATTTAGCAATTACAGGCATCGATCCATGCCTCCGTGATCTTCTTTAGGTCAAGAAGTTTGATCATTTCTTGTCTTTCAGTAAAGATTCCAGACAAGCGAAAGGTTTGTATGTGGACACCGAGTCCTGATCGTTGTGGAGAACGTCCTCCTCAAGATAGCGCTGGTGCTCCATGTCATGACAGTAAATGCAAAGAAGCTCCCAGTTACTTCCGTCAGGCGGATTGTTTTCGTGGTTGTGGTCCTTATGATGGACCGTAAGCTCACGGAGTTTCTTCCCGGAAAATTCTCGTCCGCATCGACCGCAAATCCGGGGAAACATATTAAGAGCTTTCTCCCTGTATGTCGTCTCTCGAAGCTCCTGGCTGCGCCGGGCTTCCGCAATAACCTTATCAAGCTTGTTGTCTTCAGCTCGTGGCATCTTCGTCCCCATTTCTTTATACTCCAGACTAAAACTTTTCAGCCTTGTTCCGGCGATAATAGCTATAACAGTGGCCGTTTTAAGACTATTAAGGATTCTAATTGCTTAAGCTGATCGCCGTATTTGGCATCTCCCAAAATCGGGCCGCATTGCTGAAATTCAACCATGCCGGCCGCCAGTTTCAAGGCAAAATTGAAACAGGTATTTTCCCCACAGACTTTGCAGTTGGTCTTGGGAAGCAAACGATATAGTTCGAGCGGCTGAAGGTTCTCGTGAGTAACAGTATCCGGCTCGATCTCGGAGCGTCTCGCCCACACGTCGTTAACCAACTTAACAAGGTGATCTATAACCTCTTTGGCCTGCTCTCGAGTATCGAGATGATCCGCGGCTATTCGGTCATGCCAAAATCCAACTTTGTGGTCATCGAGACGCCATGAGAAAACCGGACCATCGGTAAAATAAGTTCCATTCTTGAACGTAGCGTTAAGATAAGGAAGGGCTTCGCGAATATCTACAGGCAGATGAGCTATGGCTTCATATTCAAAAACTTCAGCGCTGTGGTCCGCCACCTCAATTTCAAGATTGTATGATTCGATAAGCATGAACACTCCTGGAATACGAATTAACCCAATGCATATTGATCACGACCATAGTGTCATAGAATTCTTTCCCGCTCGCGCTGAACTTGAATCTATGGGCTCTCATGATTCTTGATATATTATATTATAATTGTGTCCCGAAGTTAATAGGACAATTGCCTTCGGAAGGGAGGAACCAGGATGAGAATCCTGCTGATTTCAGTGAACACTGAAGAAATCTACATGCGCACATGGCCGCTAGGGTTGGCCTGCGTGGCAGAATCCGCAAGAGTGGCCGGGTATACGGTTGAATTTTTGGACCTCATGCAAGCTGATGATCCTGATGCTTCCGTCCAAAGAACTATCAAAGAAGTTAACCCTGATGTGATTGGACTGTCGGTTCGAAATATTGACAGCCAGAAAATGACCGACCAAGGCTTTTTCCTAGATACGGTTAAAGAAATTGCGGTGTGCTGTAGATCCGTGACTAAAGCGCCTGTCGTTCTAGGTGGAGCGGGCTACAGTATTTATCCGGATAGTCTCCTGGAATATCTGAAAGCGGACATGGGGATTCAAGGCGAAGGTGAAACAGCGTTTGTCGAGTTGATTAGTCGACTTGAACGGGGCACTGAGCTTGTTGGCGCGCCTGGGCTGTGCCTCCCCGGACTGGGGCTAACGGGGCCACGACATTTCGAGAAAGACCTGGACAATCTACCGCTACCCAATGTTAGTTCATTCGCCGATTCAGTTTCAAAAGGAGATGATTTCTGGCTGCCT
>JARLHM010000208.1 GCA_031292235.1 Syntrophaceae bacterium
ATCGCCCATGATCACGAAGAATATTTAATGAATGTTACTGCAATCGCCGCACCCATATTTCACGGTAAGAAAAACCGTAGGCGAATGGTGGCCGGATTTTGGCTAGTCGGGCTTGATTTGGCTGATGCGCCGGAGAAAATGAAAAAAGCTAAAGAGTCCGCATTGGAAACTAGCGAGGCAATATCGAGAGTCATCAGCCTGAAATGAGTTTGAGGAACGTTGATCTTGATAATTAGTTTCTAACGCTGTTTCTTGCCAACAGGAACTCCTGTTCGATAAAATTTGCCAGAGCAACTGGATCATTCAGGTCAAATACTGGAGTCCCATGCGGGGGCGCCGGTGGATCACCCGCTACGGCGATCAGATTGTCCTCTTTCGAGCAGAGCATCTCTTTACGGTGAGAACTCCTAAATACCTCAATTTTAGGAAGATCTTCACGTTTGTAACCTTCTGCCAAAACCAAATCCACATCTCTAACAAATTTATCGCGTAATTCTTTCAGCGAATGATCATGGTCCGAGTCCAAGACCATGGCTATTTTAGAGGCTGAGGAAATAAGTGTCTGGACGGCGCCGGCTTTCTTGTGACGCCAGGAGTCTTTCCCTTCATGATCTATTTCGAATGAATGTGCGTCGTGTTTTATCGACCCGATCCTATATCCTCGTTTGGTGAGTTCCCTTATCAGTTTTTCAAGTAATGTGGTCTTGCCTGAACCTGATTTGCCAACAACAGAAATAATTGGAACCATCAAATGAACCCCTCGATTTTTAAAGACCTCGGACTTGTGCGGTTACAGACTACTGATGAAAATAGAGTAATGACGCGTATCGGTTGATAAATCAATAGGCAGGTGCTATTCATAGTTTTCTAAGTGTCGACGCCGAAGATACACCGTAACATTTTCCAATTGTGATGATCGACTCAATATACACTCGGAGTGAGCCATGTCTATCAAGGAAGAAACGTTCAACATAGCCAGAGTTACACATGAAGCCGCAGCGGATGCCGCCAAACTTTCAATGTCAACGAAAAGCTCAATTCTAAGTGAAGTTGCGCGCAAAATAAGGACCGAAAAAGAAAATCTTCAGAACCAAAACTTGAAAGACATAGAGTCCGGAAAGAAGAGCGGATTGTCTGCTGCGATGATAGACCGTCTAACTCTTTCTGATAAAGTAATTGCGCAGACAGTTGAAGGTCTCGAAGAAATTGCCGCTTTTCCTGATCCGGTTGGAGAGATCACGGGAATGTGGATTAGACCTAACGGCATGCGGGTCGGCAAAATGAGAATTCCTCTTGGAACTATTGGGATCATCTATGAATCTAGGCCCAATGTTACTGCAGACGCGGCTGCGTTGTGTCTGAAAGCTGGGAATTCCGTCATACTTCGCGGTGGTTCGGAAGCGTTTAATTCCAACGTGGCCATTGTGAATATATTCAAGGAAACTCTTAACGATTTTGGTGTAAATCCCGACATCGTCAACCTGCTCCCCACAACGGATCGTGAAGCCATCCTGCATCTTCTGAAACTGGAAGAATTGATAGATCTGATCATCCCAAGAGGTGGGGAAGAGCTTATAAGGTTTGTCTCCCAGAATTCCAGAATTCCTGTTATCAAGCATTACAAAGGGGTATGCCACCTCTATGTAGATGAATTCGCAGACCAGGACATGGCAGTGAAGATTGCCATAAACGGTAAGACGCAGCGGCCCGGAGTTTGTAACTCGCTTGAGACAATGCTCGTCCACGAGTTGATCTCTGAGGAATTTCTTCCAAAAGTCTCCTCAGAGTTGAAACGCGCGGGAGTAGAGTTAAGGGGTTGTGAAAACAGCAAACGTCTGGTTGATTGGATGATCCCGGCGACTGAAGATGATTGGTACGCCGAATATCTAGATCTTATTCTGGCTGTCAAAGTCGTCAAGAATATGGATGAAGCAATTAAGCATATCGCAAAATATGGGTCACTTCATACTGAGGCTATTGTCACAAAAGATTATGACGCGTCTCAAAAATTTTTGAGAGAAGTAAATTCTTCAACAGTCATAGTAAATGCCTCCACTCGAATGAGTGACGGTTATGTCTTTGGGTTGGGGGCTGAGATTGGAATTAGCACCACCAAGATCCACGCTTATGGGCCGATGGGCGTTAAGGACTTGACCACAACAAAGTTTATTGTCCTGGGTGAAGGACAGATAAGAGAATGATCACTTACGTCTATTGGTTAAACAACTCTTGGATTTTATCCCGGCGGATTTAACCGTCGTCTGGTGTTTGGGGTGATAAATTGGCAGAGATTCGTAGCACTATTGACATTATGATGGAACGGACCAAAGGAATGGCCCTTTCCGTCCAGGAGAAGGAGCGCCTCAAGAATGAGGAATTGCAAAAAAAAGCGAAGGGTTATGCCCTGAGATTGATGGATCTTTCAGGGCCGAACCAGGCTGTGCTCACCAACCTGATGGAAGAAACTCCGGAAGACCGGCCTGTTCTCGACAAGCTTATTTGGAACGAAGTTGTCGGCGGGGTCTCAAATGAAGCTGAATTGAGCGTTTTCCTTGATAGATTTGAAAGCTGGCCGTTAGCTTCTTCAAAAAAGAGCGAAATTGAACAATTTAAAATAACTTTTAAGGACCAGTCTAAGAACAAAAACAAAGACAAAAAAGTTGTCCTTGAACGTGAAAAGAAAAAACTGGCGGATGCCGGAATATCCGGCTCCGCCGTTGTGCCAAAGTTTTCGAAGAATATGGAAAGCGCCTTAATGGCGGAACTGATCCAAGAATTCAAGAAGACTCTCTTGTAAAAATCAATTTATTTTAATAGTTCCCATTTACCATCTTTTACTCGAACCATTATCATCGAATCTGCGCCAAGTCCGTTGTGGTCCTCCGGAGTCAGATTATAGATTCCGCTAACTCCAACATAGCCCTTGGTTTGTTCAATAGCGTCACGAAGTTTTGCAGGCTCAACACCCGCCTTTTTCATGGCGTTGGCGACAATGTAGATCGCGTCCCACGCGTATCCTGAATGAGTATTAATAGGGAATTCGTTGTTGATTTTGTAAACATCGTTGTACAGATGGACAAAATCTTTGATCACCTGCTTCTGCGGATCACTATCCGGTAACTGTTCCCAAGCCATCAATTTTGTTGAAGGCATTATGCTGCCTTCTGCAGCAGGCCCTGCTAACTCCACATATTTAGGGTCAGGGATTCCATGACATTGAAACAAAGGCTCCTTTAAATTCAGTTGTTTAACATTTTTGGCAACAATCGCTGCAGCCGGACCAATGGTCCAACACACAATGGAATCCGGTTTTGCTGAGGACAGTTTAGTCAACTGGGCAGTCATATCAGTGTCTTTGGGGTTAAAAGACTCATTTGCGACTATGGTTAGTCCGTATTTGGGGGCAAGCTTTTCCAGCCAGCCCTTTCCATCCTTGCCAAAACCATCGGCAGCCGTAATCAAGGCCACTTTCTTGAGGTTCGCTTTCTTTAGATAATCATAAAGTTTTTCTACCGCCACAGAACTTCTCTGAGGGGACTTAAAAACCCATTTACAGGTCCCTAATGGTCCTCCACTCATGATCACCGGGTCTCCTCCAACAGTCATGAACGTGGGAACACCAGCGTCTTCAACCAGCTTCTTAACAGCCATTCCCAAGTCAGTCCTGTCGGGTCCAATTATTGCCGCAACTTTATCAACGTTAATGAATTTCTTTATAACCATAACGGCCTTGGTGGGATCAGATTCGGTATCTCCGACCACCAGTTCGATAGGGCGTCCGTTTATTCCCCCTTCTTTGTTAATCTTTTCGACCACCATTTGGGTGACAAGTTTGGTTGGTGTTCCAATAGCCGCGGCTGGCCCGGACAGTGAATATATGGCGCCGATCTTGATCGGTTCCGCGGCGTACACATTCCCAAGATAAAGGATACAGATAAGTAACCCTACCAAAACAAGGATCTTTCTCATATGACCTCCTTCTTTGAAATTAAAGTATCGGCTCCAACTAGAGCTGAGGAAAAAGAGAATGAGATTTCGTTGAGAGCAGAACCTTGTGAAGTTGAATTCACTGTGGTCCATCTTCTCAGATCTACGCCAGGTTTGAACTAGTCCAAGGGGTTGTCAAAAATATGCTCCACGTCAAGATCGTTTCCAAGATAAGCCCGACGCACTCTATCATCTTTCATGAACATTGTCGACGGACCGCCTAAGGTCAGACGCCCGGTTTCAAGCAAGTAAGCCCTGTCCGAAAGAGCCAAAGCCGCTAGGGCGTTTTGCTCCACCAACAATATGGTCCTACCTTCATTTCTCATCTCTTTTATAATACGGAACAGATCCTCAACAATGATAGGGGCTAAACCTAGTGATGGTTCATCCAACATGAACAATTTGGGATCCGACATCAGACCACGCGCAATTGCTACCATCTGCTGTTCACCACCCGACAGGGTTCCTGCCAATTGTCTGCGCCGCGACTTTAGGACAGGAAATTTGAGGAACATATCCTCTATTCTCTTAGCCAAAGACACTCCCCGAATGTCTCCCGACCAAAGATATGCGCCCATTTCAAGGTTTTCCTGTACAGTCATGACGCTAAAGAGTTGACGGTTCTCCGGGCATTGAACAAGACCCTGCTTTACCAGTTCATGCGCTGGCGCCCCGGAAATGTCCTTACCATTGAAGGTTATCTGGCCTATCATATCAGTATGAAGTCCGGAGACACAGTTCAGCAAGGTTGTTTTACCCGCCCCGTTAGCCCCTATAAGCGCAACGATTTCACCTTGATCCACGTCCAACGAAACACCTTTAAGAGCTTCGTTCCCTCGGTAGAAGGCGTGAAGGTTTTCTATCCGCAGCATTTAAAAAGAGCCTCCGAGATATGCGGACAAAACGGCCTCGTTGGTTTGAACCTGCTTTGGACTTCCCTCTGCTATCATCGTTCCGTAATTTAAAACAACAACTTTGTCTGAAATGCTCATTACAACATTAATATCATGCTCTACAAGTAACACCGTAGTTCCCTTGGAACGGATCGTCATGATAAGGCGCGCTATTTCCACGGACTCGGCCCTGTTAAGACCTGCAACCGGCTCATCAAGTAATATCAGTTCAGGTTCAGAAACAATAGCGCGAGCCATTTCTAGTCGTTTTTGCTCGCCGAAGGACAATTGGCCGGCAGGCGAATCAGCCGCCTTATCCAGGCCAAAAAATTCTAGGGCTTCCATAGCCTTTTCACGGATCATTTCCTCTTCTTTCCGATAAGGTGGAATGTGGAGCATTGAGACCAGGAATTCACTTCCGGGTTTTGCATGCGCTCCTACCATTACATTTTCCAAAACTGTTATGTTATCGAAAATCTGGAGGTTTTGAAAAGTCCTCGCCATGCCCATCGCGGCTATTTGATAAGAACGCAATCCGTCAATTCGATTGTGTCCAAAAATAATCGTCCCCTCGTTCGGCCGGTAAACCCCATAAATTAGGTTAATGGTTGTTGTCTTGCCAGCTCCGTTTGGCCCAATTAAGGATGTAACGCTCCCCTTTTCAACTTCAAATGTGATTTCCGAAGCGGCTGCAATACCCCCGAATCTCTTGGACATATTGTTGATTCTTAAGAGAGGCTCACGAAGAATTTGACGACTTGCTGAAAAAGAGAGGCCCGAAATGGAAGATGGACCGACTGTATCTAATCCCTGTTTTTCCAGCGAATCATTAGGCTTATTATTGTTCCCTTGTCTTCGTTTTCTTCTAAAGAAATCCAGTTTCCTGCAAATCCCGAGAATAAGTCCCTCCGGAGTTAATATCAAAATCACAACCAATATGAAGCCGTAAAAGATGTCTTTATACTCATCAAAAGAACTCAGAAGATTGGGTAACGAGGTTATGAAAGCAGAGCCAAACAGTCCTCCCCATACGCTCCCCAATCCCCCTATTATTACCATGGTCACCAGTTCCACCGAGAAAAAGATATCGAAGGTCTTGGGACTAACAAATGACAGATAATGAGCGTAAAGACTCCCTGCCACCGAGGCAAAAACAGCGCTGAGCACAAATATTTTGATCTTGTAAATCCTGGTGGGAACTCCCATACAATTTGCAGCCGATTCGCCGGAATGAAGGGCCCGGAGTCCTCTACCGACCCTGGATCTCCCGAGATTAAGCCCCAAAATGATTGCTAGGAGCGTAACCGACCAAATTAGAAAATACATCTTTATGTCTGAATCAATGGCCCAGCGTCCTATAGATAGGGGCGGGATCCCCGGGAAACCCGAAGGTCCACCGGTAACTGAATCGCATTGCACTATTATTATGTTTGTTATTAGGTTAAACCCCAGAGTAGCCATGACCAAATAATGACCGTGAAGTTTGAGCGTTGGGATCCCAATGATGAGGGCTATGGTGGCGGTTAC
>JARLHM010000029.1 GCA_031292235.1 Syntrophaceae bacterium
CCCACTTTGGTCTACAAATGCGGCGCCAGCGTCCGGTTCAAGATAAGCGTGTTCGACGAATGTCGTCTGGTACTTCCGTTCAATGACTATATCCGCTTTTTGAAACGCTAAATCAGGGACACCTTTCTTTATTAATCGCTTCCCCAAAAGGTTACCTTTTTCATGGATCAATGGAGCGCCTGGCGCAAGCGCTTCTTCTGGATCAAAAATAGCCGCTAATTCTTCGTATTCGACCTTGATTTTGGAGAGGGCGGTCTGGGCCGCGTCCTCGGAGACTGCGGCCACCAGAGCGACTGGATCACCGACAAATCTAACTTTAGTGTCAGCAAGAAGTGGTTGGTCTTTGTTGATGAGTCCATACCTGTTTCTTCCAGGTATGTCTCTAGCTGTAAAAACGGCTACACATCCGGGCGAATTTAAAGCCCTTTGAACTTCTATTGATTCAATTGTAGCGTGAGGCAGTTCACTTCTTAGAGCTTTCAGGCATAGGGCGTTTTTCAAAACGATATCGTTTGCAAATAACGCTCTACCCTGAAGCTTTTCTTCCGCTCCAACACGCGAAATATTCAATCCGATTGATGAAGAGCTTTGGCTAACGTTTGTGTCAGTCAATGAACACGTCCTCTAAGCATTTTATAACCAGGCCCGCTATAGCCGGCCGTTTATATTCAGTGGAATGGCGAACTCCAACAAGGTCCACGATGTGACGGGCAACCAGCTCACCAGTTTCCTTAATAAATTTGGATTCAGGTTTCAGTCCTATTAGAGAATCTTCAACTTTTTTAATTCGCAGTGGAGTTGGCGCCACAGAACCCACAGAGATTCTAACGTCCTCTATGAGTCCTTCGGCATCCAATTTTGCTGATACCGCCATATTGACTCTTGCTATGGAAAGGCTCTTGCGTCGGGCTATACGCCGGTAACTTTGTTTATAAGCGGTTTCAACCGGCTTCAAGATTATCCCGGTAATCAATTCATCAGGCTCTAAAGTGTTTGAATATGGCGCCACAATGAGTCTCTCCAGCTTTTCTATTCTGACGGAATTAACCTTTTGAATCATGACCTGAGCGTCGTGGATCATCATTGGGGGAATACTATCCGCAGCAGGCGAAGAGTTCGCTATATTGCCTCCCAAAGTCCCGACGTTTCTGATTTGAAGGCTACCTACGCAGCTCATTGCGGCGCTAAGAGCAGGAAAAGTCTTGACTATTAAAGGATGAGCGATCAATTCTGAATATGTCAGAATGGCTCCTATCTTGATGACTTCAGCATGTTGTTCAACAGAGCGAATTTCACTTAGTCGCGAAATGTCCAGCACAAACCTAGGTGTCCGTGAACCACTTCTGAAAGAAATCATCAGATCAGTGCCACCGGCCAATATGGCAGACTCGTCCCCGTGTGTAGCAAGAACCGCCAAACACTCATTCAGAGAATGTGGTCTTAGGTATTTGAAATTAATTCTCATCTATTGACAGCTTGGTTCTCTGCGTCTTTTGACTTTATTAGCGCCGCATCTTCCACCGCATCGATTATTTGAACGTAACCAGCGCACCGACACAAATTGCCTGATAAAGCGTTTGTGATTCTATCTTTAGATGGCTGATCGCATTCATCCAGCAAGGCCTTGGCTGACATCAGCATTCCTGGAGTACAAAAGCCGCATTGCACACCGCCTTTATCCAGGAAGGCTTTTTGTAGGTAGTCCAAGGTCCCATTCGAAGACAGACCTTCGACTGTTTCGACTGTTCGCCCATCGAGTTGAGCCGCTAATACTAAACATCCATTAACGGCTTTTCCGTCCATGACTATTGTGCAGGCCCCACATTCACCAATTCCACAGCCTTCTTTTGCTCCCGTAAGCCCGAATTTGTTTCGAATAGTATCTAAGGCCGTTTCCCAAGGTTTTATCGAAACACGAACTTGAGAGCCATTCAATGTGAAAGAAATTTCCAGATCAGCCAGTTCGTCCTGCGGAATTTCTTGATTCATGATGAGAGCCTCGAGCTAAATTTTCTAGAGCGCAAGATAGGATTTTTTAATATAATCGTTGTTCATAAGCTCTTCAGAAAATCCGTGTTTCACAATTCGACCGTTCTCAAGCACATACGCTCTTTTGGAAATTTCCAGAGAAAAATGAACATTCTGCTCAACCAACAACACGGTCAAACCGGTCGCAGCGATTTCAACTATGGTCTCGAATACTTTAGTGACAAGCAATGGGGCCAATCCAAGAGAAGGTTCGTCCAGAAGCAACAAAGAGGGTCTGGACATTAACGCCCTTCCTATTGCCAGCATCTGGCGTTCACCTCCACTCAAGGTGCCGCCTTTCTGCTTTATTCTTTCATGTAAACGGGGGAAGAAATTGAAAACCATTTCAAGGGATGATTTTCGATGAACACGTGATGATTTTATGTATGAACCCATTTTCAGATTATCCAGAACTGTCATCTCCGTGAAGACCCGGGCCCCCTCCGGCACTATAGTCATACCCAATCTTACTGTTTCTTCCGGTGGGGTCCCGGTTATTTTCTTCCCATTAAAAGTAACTGAGCCTTTATTGGGGACTGCAAAACCCATTGTCGCGCTAAGCAAAGTACTTTTCCCAGCCCCGTTAGGGCCTATTAC
Organism: Syntrophaceae bacterium; assembly: GCA_031292235.1. GTDB lineage: Bacteria > Desulfobacterota > Desulfomonilia > Desulfomonilales > Desulfomonilaceae > CAJBEZ01. The sequence continues at coordinate 2,626 of JARLHM010000029.1, forward strand.
GGTAACAATCTCAGATGGATAAACCTCCAGATCAATTTCATGAAGAACCTGAACGTCGCGATACGACACATTAATTCTTTCTATTTTTAGAAGTGGTTCGTTCATTTTATTAGTTCTCAAGCCACTTTGAGAGATGAAAGCTTACCTCCCAGGTACGCTTTTATTACCGTTTCATCATTTACAACTTCTTCTGGAAAACCCTCCGCAATTTTGGAGCCGTAATTCAATACGATGATTCGATCTGAAATGCCCATTACAACTCTCATGATATGTTCTATAACTATTAGAGATTTTCCTGAGTTTCTTATCTTTTTTAGAATCTCAAGCGCTTCATCGATTTCATGAGGGTTCAAACCTGCCATGTTTTCATCAAGAAGAAGGATATTGGCGCCGCTCGCTAAGGCCCTGGCGAGTTCAAGCCGTCTGCGCGCCGGCACAGGAATCGACCCTGAAAGCTTGTAAGCGTATTGTTTGAGTCCTACTAGCTCTATGACCTTCTCCGTTTGTTCAGTTGCTGGGCGCATCCTCATCCGACCACCATGCAAGGCGCCCACGAGAACGTTTTCAAATACGGTCATCGCCATAAACGGCTCCATAATTTGGGATGTTTTTGCTAAACCCATGCGGCAAATTTTATGGGGTTTCATACCAGTAATATCGATTTGATTAAGGAAAATTTTCCCAGAAGTAGGTTTGTGGATACCAATTACACAATTGAGAAGAGTTGTTTTTCCAGCCCCGTTGGGTCCTATCATTCCCAGAATCTCACCGGGATTCAGGGAAAAGCTCACCATCTGGACCGCGGCAAGGGCCCCAAATTTCATACTTACTTTCCTGCATTCCAAACCGGTCATTTTGTGCCCGAATAAGCTATTGTATTTATTGCATAGATTAAATAAACCTTAATTTCTTGCGTATCTTCAAGCTCCCAATTATTCCATTGGGCATTATCAAAATAGCCACAATTATGATCCCGCCAATCATAATGAGGTAGTATTCGACAAATCGCGCGCCCAGCGACTCGGAAATCAGAGTCAGAAAAGTCGCTCCTACCACCGGCCCCAAAAATGTCCCCATGCCTCCCAATAGTGTCATGATTACCATCTGAACTGTTTTTTGAACGTTGAAAACATCGGAAGGGGTTATATAGGTAATCCAGTAAGCCTCTATAGCGCCAAACAAACCTAGAAAAAAGGCGCTGCTTACATAAGCTCCCAATTTGTTGGCTGTAGTATTGACTCCACTTATTTCGGCGGCGGTTTCAGCTTCTTTTATGGCTTTCAGTCCATATCCGAATTTTGAATGTTCAATGTAGTAATGGGCTAGCACTACCAAAAAGGTTACCGGTAAAACGCAATAGAAGAAAAATGAATTGTCATGGCCGCTGATCGGAAGAGTTATGCCGTCACTACCTTGAAAAAATGAAACACTGAATGTGCGATCAAATTCCAGTGCAATTTGTTTCATAGCCTCAGCGAAGGCAAAAGTGGCGATTGCAAAATATGCCCCTTTCAAGCGCAAGGTTGGTATCCCCACCAAAAAAGCCACTGAACCCGATATTAGTCCGGAAATGAAAAGACTTGGAAAAAAAGGAATCCCATACTTGGTCATGGCTATGGCGACAACATAGGAACCTATTCCAAAATAGACCACAGGCCCGAAATCAATATACCCGGTGTATCCGCTCATCATGTTCCAACAGCCGGCAATCCCGATCCAAAAGATCACAACTGTGATCAATCTCAAGAGGTATTCAGATTCGACAAAATTGGGCAGAAAGGCCAGCGCGGCAGTAATCCCAAGGAATATGATCAAAATTATCCTGTCGATTTTAAAATTCATCCGGCCCTCGGTTATTGTTAAAGCATGTCACGCTACACTACCTTTGCCCAAGATCCCTTTCGGGCAAATGACGAGCATAATAAATAGAATTATAAACGTTATGGCTACAGAAACCCCTGCATTGAGATAGGTAGCCGCCAGAGACTGCGCCACGCCGAGAACCAATCCTCCGACAAGCGCTCCGGGCATGTATCCCATTCCTCCCAAGACCACGACACAGAATGCGATAATTGTGTATTCGAGGCCCATTTCGGGCGATATAATTACAAAGGGACTCATCACTGATCCGGAGAGTCCTGTTATAGCCGCGCCAAGCCCAAATGTTATGGCGTAGATATTTCGGATATCTACCCCCATTAATCTGGCCACTTCCTTGTCTTGAGCGGTAGCCCGAATGGCGCGACCCGTCTCGGTTCGCATCAGGAAAAACCATAGTACCCATGTCACAAGGAGCGCAACCATGAAGGTTACCAATCTTGCAAGTGGTATGTTTAGACCCCAGATCGCCGCATTAGCCCCGGAATAAGACGTGGTTATGGAACGGAAGTCCTGGGTCCACATTTTGATCGCTATGTTGGCTATCATCAAGTGGAGACCGAATGTAAGGATGTAGCTCATTATATGAGGCTGCCCAATGACCCGATTTATGATGTATTTTTGAACTACATATCCAAACAGAAACAGAAGAATCATCGCGAACGGCGCGCTTAAATAGGGGTCCAAATTGAAATAAGCGAACAACCAGTACGAGGTGAAAGCCCCTAACATTATCAACTCACCATGGGCAAGATTAACTACGCCCATGACACCAAATATCAGGGAAAATCCTGCGGAATACGCGGCATAAACTCCTCCTAACAGGAGTCCATTAATTATGGTTTGAACGAATACGGTATACATTTTTTAAAACAGGACTGAGTTGGGTTCATTTATTTCTGTTGATTTGCTTGAAGCCGGTTCTTCAACATAAGAACTCCATTTGGTTACAATCACCTTTTTGTCCGTGTAGAAATCTATAGCGTCGTTAGCGCGACCACGGTGTGATCCATAAAAGGATATTTTTCGGCCACCAACAGGATAAAAGGCTATTGGAGCGGGTGTTCCAACATTGACCCCGATTTGGCCCGTATTTACGTTCCTTATGAAGTGACGGGACCAACCACCGTTTTGAGTATATATAACTGCGGTATGTCCGTACATGCTTGAATTTATAATATTAATGGCTTCCTGCAAGCTCTTGACGCTTTTAACACACCTGACGGGACCGAATATCTCCTCTTTAAACGCGAAATTGTCTGGTTCAGCTTCCAAAAGAGTGGGACCAAAAAATAGCCCATCAGGAAACTTTTCTATTTTTGGATTTCTACCGTCCAGAATCAACTTGGCCCCTTGTTTCAGCGCTTTATCGACAGATTCGTAGAGACGATCTAGCGCTCGCTGATTGACAACCGGGCCCATGTTGACTTTTGGATCGTGTCCATCACCCAGTTTAAGTTTCTGACAGGCGGCTATGAATCTTTCTTCGAACGAATCATAAATTTTCTCATCGACCAACACGTTTGATACAGCGAAACATCTCTGGCTCGTGTGACCGAAACAAGAGTTGACTATGTTCGGGATCGCCTCATCAAGGTTCGCGTCTTCCATGACAAGGACATGATTTTTTGCGCCACCTTGACACTGGGCGCGTTTCCCATGAGAAGTTGATGTTCTATAGACCATTTCGGCGACCTTTGAAGACCCGACAAAGGTAACTCCCTCGATATCCGGATGGACGCAAAGCCTCTCGCCTACACGCGGACCACCGTTAACTATATTCAACACTCCCGGCGGTAAACCCGACTCTTCGGCTAATTCGGTTATTCTGAGCATAGTCATGGGGCATAATTCACTGGGTTTCACCACAACCGTGTTTCCGCAAGCGATCGGCCAAGTGAAATACAGGGCTATCATTGCCGGAAAGTTGAAAGGAGGCAGTAGACTAAAAACGCCCAAGGGCTCTCTTATATAATATTCGTCAACTCCTGTGCCGACGTCTTCACTGTGATCGCCCTTTAACAGTTCCGGAATACCGCAAGGATGTTCCACATACTGTATCGCGCGCATTAATTCGCCTTTGGCGTCGGAGAGTGTTTTCCCATGTTCAAGTGTTATGATTTCCGCCAATTCGTTCCTGGCCGCGAGTAACTTCTCGCGCAATGTGTAAAGAACATCCGCGCGTCTGGTCGGGATCGTATTTCGCCAGGATTGGAAAGCCTTTTTGGCCAGAGAAATAGTCAGATCAACTTCGTTAATAGTAGAATCCGGGCATAGAGCTATTGTTTGACCATTTAGGGAATTGACGATGGGAAAAAATGATTCTGTCTTGGAATCGACCCATTTTCCATTCACGTAGTTTTTTAGTTTTTCGGCTTCCATTTGAATCTTTCTTAAGTTCACATATTTAAAGGGTGAGCGCGAATTTAATTTTGACGCCCATTTCCATTAATGACATGGTGGCTGAGAGGAGGATTGGCAGCTTAAGAGGCCAATCCTCCTCTGTTTTTGAATTAACGTTCTTTCCAGGGTTTAAATGGATATAGGATTTTGGCTTCAGCATATTCCAGGGGAAAAACGTTTTCCAGTTTTTCCGACTGGATTTGCACCGCTACAGGAGGATGAGCTTCGTTAGCCCCATCAGCTCCAAATTGGATTTTGCCGTAGAAAGTTTCAAATTTGTCTTTATGTAAAGCTTCCATTATCTTAATTCGATTTTCTTTGCTTAGAGGCGGCTTCAATCCCAATTCTTCCAGAACTTCCTGCTGAGCTACAGCCCCACCCGCGGCGGCGGCCTCAACGTAATCAGGCCTACGATTAAAACGCTTTATGTATAGCTGGCTAAAATCGTCCGCTTTTCCGAATACCTTTCCAGAATAGGGCATATTGGGGGTCCATTCGGACGCAGCGATTACATAATTGGAGTCACCTTTTAGGTCTTCTACAAACTTTGGGACAGTCGGTCCGTAGCTGAATGCTACCGCCTTGGGACTGAAATCTATTTCCTTCATGGCCTTGATGGTTTTCATGGCTACCAGAAGATGCGAACCAACAAGCAACACGTCGGGTTTTTTGTTTTTGACCTTCATCAACAGAGAGTTGTAATCCTGCAGAGCCATAGGGAAAAGTTCGAAGTGGATGACTTCTATGCCATTTTTTTGGCAATATTTCTTAAAACCGTCACACGCCAGAGAAGTGAAAAGTATGTCCGCTCCTATAATGGCGGCTGTCTTGGGTTTCGGGGTAACCTCTGAGAAAATGTCGACACAACCCCTTACCTCTTCAGTCGCTTTACCCAATGTAGAAAAATAATATTTGAAACCACGCTCAAACAATTTGTTTGAACTGGCGCCACCACTAATCAAGGGATATTGATATTTTTCCGCAACAGGACTCGCGGCGAATAGCTGGCTACTACCGAAACCGCCCAACAGAAGGTCCACTTTGTCGCTAACAATAAGCTGTTCAGTGAGTTTTGCGGTGGTCGCCGGATCGCTTTTGTCATCGTAGAAAATCAGCTCAACAGGCGCCCCGTTAATACCGCCGTTGGAATTGACAGTTTCCTGCCACAGAGTGTACGCGTCTTTTACCAGACTGCCGTCCTTACCAAACACCCCGGTTAATGAAACGGCGACACCGATTTTCCATGCTGCTTTTTGCGCGGCGCACGCAAACCCAGCAGACAGGAAACAGACCAACATCACGATCAAAATCGACCTGAAGCTTTTTAAAACCATCGTCGCTCTCCTTTCTAAAATGGGATAATATCCTTCCAGTTACGTCTGTACCCATGCTAATTGATCAAAATGTGGGCGGGCTAATTACCCAAACCACTACCGTGTCTGTTTTTCCAGGATTGGTCCAACTGTGAGGTTGGTTTGAATTGTAATAAAAGCTTTCGCTACGCTGGACTCTGTGAATTGTGTCATCAATATTGATTTGCAATTCACCCTTCAGAACTATCCCAAATTCTTCGCCTACATGGCTGTAAAGTCCATGAGATCCGCCACCGGGCTGAATTGTAGTAAAAAAGGGGTGCATTCTTTTATTCTTGGAATTTATGATTAAAGACTCAATTCGTGCGTTCCATCCCTCCAGACTGATTGTCACTCTTCGATCACGAGAGAGCACAACAGGGTCATCATCTTCTGTTTCGACAAAAAAATCCGTTATCTTGGCTTGTAACGCATGAGAAATTTTTTTTAGGCTGGAAATAGAAGGAGAGACTTTACCATTTTCTATTTGAGACAAATAAGCGTCGGAACAACCGACCTTTTCGGCGAGCTGTTTTAAAGTCAGTTTATTACTCGATCTTCTGGCTCTAATTCTTCGACCGATCTCAAATTCGACGCTCATTGGAAGGGGGCTCTTTTTATTAAGTATTTGTTAAGTCGCAAAGTATATTTAAATATTTCCCCGTGTCAATCGCTTTATTGCAAAAAAAAAGCAATCCGATTGGAGGATTGCTAAGAGGGTATGGTTAGGAGTCGTTGTTCGCCCTTTATAGTAGCAAGCCTTGTGCCAAACCACATATAGTCAATAATACAAGCATGTTATCATCCCACGGTTATTGGAGCCAGCAAATTGTCGCGCGTTTTCTTCGCACTTATTTTCCATTAAAATGAATAAATGAATTTTTTTCACAGTTGCGATTTTGAAATCAATCCGAATCTATAAGTGGGTGCCCTTGAACAAATTGTGACCGCGTTTTGAGGTTAGAGTTCAGGGTCTATATTTTTTGATTCTAGCAGCAAAGAATCCGTCAACAAAGCTGGATTTGTTGGATGGAAATGAACAAAAATGACCTTCCGTGTTCAAGAATTCGGGATTGGGGATCTCGCTGTGATCAATTTTATCGACTGAAAAATTTCTATTACAGGCCAAGAATTTTTGGACCACTGACGTTGTTTCCTCTTCGCTCGTTGAACACACGCAGTAAACGATCATCCCGTCATTTTTAACTGCCTGTGAAGCTTCCGTCAGCATTATTAGCTGCTGTTCGGCCAACTTGGTCAAATCTTGCGGTCTTACACGGTATTTAACTTCACAGTTATGGCGTAAGACCCCTAGATTGGAACATGGCGCGTCTATTAATATTCGATCGAATTTTCCCAAGGATGAAAGAAACGATTTTTGAGTAGCGTCTCCGTGTATCATTTTTACGCAGTTTACACCGAGGCGCTCAAAGTTCCTTACCGCTTCATCCAATCTTTTAATGTCGGCGTCCACTAGAGTAATTCGAGCGCCATTATTAACAAGGGCCGCTATATGTGAAGCTTTCCCTCCAGGCGCCCCACAAACATCAAGAATTAGTTGATTGGGCTGCGCCTTTAGCAACGGCGCGATCATTTGAGACCCAAAATCCTGGACGGTGAAAAGCCCTTCATTAAAGCCAGGCATATTTATAACTGGTCCTCTAATATTCCTGACAGTTAAGACCCCTAAATCATTATCGACTATTTCAAAAACAATACTATTCTGTTTAAAACTCAAAATTACATCCGAAATCGTTGTTTTCAGGGTATTAACCCGGAGAGTTAAATTCGATCGCTGATTGTTAAATTCAAGAATATCAATGGTCACTTGTTCGCCGAATCTATCCAGCCATCTCTCAACAAGCCATTTAGGGTGAGAATAATATATGGCTAAGGATCGTGAGTTCTTTTCGGGCTCATGATGAAGATCGTCGCGATTTCTTAGAGCGGATCGCAGGACAGCGTTAACCAACCCCGAGAATCTTCCTTTGAACCTGTTCTTGGCTTGCGCGACAGCTTGGTGTGTAATGGAATAAGCTGGTATTCTGGTTAGAAAAAGTATTTGATAGATGGCTATCCTAAGGATGTTCCGAATTTCGGGATCAAGTCTTTTACCTTTACGCGTTAACTGCCTGTCTATTATCGAATCCAGCCTGTCTTTCCATCGAACTGTTCCATAAACGATTTCGGTTGTTAGTGATCGATCCTTATCCGAAATAGCGTTTTTTGAAAGTAATTGTGAAAGAGTTGTCTCGGCATAGAGGCCTTTGTCAACTTCGTTCAAAATTTTTACTGCAAGTTCACGAGAAATTGTGGCTGCGCCGGTACGGAAGGGCATGAGGCCTCTAATTCAATAAGCCGTTATGGTATTGAAAAGAACTCAAAAACTTGAAACGCCTGTCGTACATCTCTTTAAAAGAGAAACGAGAGGCGTCCAAACGTTAAAATCATTAGTTTAGAAAAATTGGCATAAAGCCCCGGCCAGTCTTAATATCCGGCCATTTTTTCGAGCCTTTCTATACGATTCTCAATAGGAGGATGAGTCGAAAACAGGCTGGACAAGCCGCTCCCAAAAAAGGGGCTCACTATAAACATGTGAGCTGTAGCCTGCTCAGCATTCATGGGGATCGCCTCGGCGCCTTTTTGCAATTTGCCCAGGGCGCTTGCAAGCCACAACGGATGGCCACATATTTGCGCTCCTGTTTCATCAGCAATGTACTCCCGTGATCTTGAGATTGCCATTTGAATGATCCCTGCGGCTAGCGGCGCCAGAATCATCATGAGAATAGAACCCGCCAAAGAACCTCCGCCTCGATCATTATCAGAGCGACCTCCAAAAAAGAACCCAAACTGAGCTAAATAGGTTATCGCTGTCCCTATGGTAGCGGCTATGGTTTGAATGAGTATGTCCCTGTTTTTAACATGCCCAAGTTCATGTCCAATAACTCCGGCAAGCTCGTCGCGAGTCAGGAGACGAAGGATACCTTGGGTAACCGCCACTGCGGCATGTTCCGGATTTCGGCCTGTGGCAAAAGCATTTGGCGAATCATCCGGAATTATGTAAACCTTTGGCATTGGTAATCCTGCGTTGCGAGTGAGTTCTCTAATCAGTCTAAAAAGGTCTGAAGCTTCTGATTCAGTAACTTCCTGAGCGTGATACATAGCCAGAACGATTCGATCACTGAACCAATAGCTGCCCACATTCATGACAAGCGCAATAACAAGAGCAATGGTCGCCCCGTTCTTACCGCCGAAATAACCACCCAGAATTACGAGCAAGCCACCAAGCGCGGCCAGAAGAATTACTGTCTTAAGTCGATTCATTTTTTCACCCCATGAGTTAAGCAGTTATCGTGAAAATTGAGGAGAAATCGTTACACATAGTGAATTTTCCTTTAAATTATATAGGTTCCCGGTTTTAGCCTTTTCCCTCGAGCAAAATCTGAAGCCGATATTTTCTTTTTCGAAGGGGCTTGAACTTCCTCCAGGAGAAAAAGCCCAGCGCCGGTCCCTACAACAATACCATCAGCCATTACGTCCGTTATTAACCCCGGCTCCGCCTGTCCTTCGAGCGCGGTGGCGGACCGGACTTTGATTTGCTCATTACCCATCAGGAAAAATGCCCCAGGCCACGGATCCATAGCACGGACTATCCTATCAAGCTGTTTTGCGTCCAAATTCCAATCCAGCAATCCGTCTGTTTTCCTGAGGAGTCGAGAGTAAGTAGCTTTTGATTGGTCCTGAGGCGTCGGTGTGATTTCATCGTTAATTAATTTCATCAGGGTTTGGACCATTAGCGAAGCCCCAAGTTCCATGAGTCTATCATGGAGGTCTCCGGCTGTATCTTTCTCCCCTATTTTAACAATCTGCCCGGCAAGGATTGACCCTGTGTCCATTCCGGCGTCCATCAGCATTAC
>JARLHM010000209.1 GCA_031292235.1 Syntrophaceae bacterium
CCACCTCGCCCACCTTTGGCCGCAACTACAAAACTGTTGGGCTCATCAAGGTCTGCTATCAGATCTCCGGTGTCCACATCAAAAATCTGAGTGCCGGGCGGAACGGGAATGTTCAAATTCTCAGAGGATTTACCCGTTTGGTTTTTGCCTCTTCCGTCCCCACCTTTGCGCCCACGATAAAGCTGCTGGTACTGGCAGTCAAGGAGAGTATTCAGCGATTCGTCGGCACATATGATTACATCAGCGCCTTTACCGCCATCACCACCGTCTGGCCCACCCCTGGGAACGAAAGCTTCTCTGCGAAAACTTATGCAGCCATTCCCTCCCTTACCCGATATCACTTTGATTCTAGCCTGATCAACAAATTTCAAGTGTCACTTTCCGATCTAACGATTAAATTACGCTGAAAGCGCCTTCATAACATTCGGCGCAGTGTCTCCAAGACTAACCTTATACCACGTCTGTGCTATTTTTCCGTCTTCATCAATCAAAAAAGCGGAACGAATTATACCTCTCCTTTAAATTCGGACAATTTTACAACTTTGCCGTTTTGATCAGTTAAAGAAAAGTCAGGCGCTTTGTCTCCCACCTTCAACTGAGCCATGTTATTACCTCCATATCAAGATCGACAGCGATTGCCTATTATCTTCTTATAATATATGTTTAGAAGATATGATCGCAATTTTTGAAGAAAAAGCCTGAATTGAGAAATGATAGAAATAAGTGATTTTCGAAAAGTTAAACAGATCAAATTAGCTGCGGAACTGAACGGGGAACCTTGTTATTGGGTTTCTTCGTATCTGGTTGATGGTCTATTGATTGACACTGGAAGCGCAAAAACGCTTCCCGAATTTTCACATTTCCTTCGGGGAGCCAAAATTAGTACAGTTGTCAATACGCATAGTCATGAGGACCATATTGGCGCCAACAGGTTAATTCAACAAGAGTTAGGATTGCCGATTTATGCGAGCAGGTTAGCCATCCCAAGAATTCAAGACCCTCCGAAGGTAGCCTGGTATCGAGAGCAGGTTTGGGGTTCAGCCCAACCAAGTGACCCCAAACCAATTCCAACAGTTATTGAAACGTCTAAATTTCGATTTGAAGTTATTGATACACCTGGCCATAGCGCTGACCATGTATCTTTTGTGGAGAGAAATCAGGGTTGGGTTTTTTCTGGGGACCTGTTTATAGGAAATCAAATGACCGCAGCAGGTCCTGAGATGAATATTTCCGACATGCTCACGTCCATGAGGCGCCTCATTGAATTCATGGACGATGGGTTTATTCTGTTCACTGCCCTACGTACTGTACGCAGTGATGGCCGTAAAACCCTGCTGGATTTTGTTGCGCGCTGTGAACAATTGAGAGAGCAAGCGTGTGAGTTGGCGGCTCAAGGACTGGATGTGCCGAAGATAGTAAATCGAATGTTTGGCGGGGAAAATATTTTTGCCTCGATTACAAACGGGGAGTTTTCGTCCGCCACTCTTGTTCGACTCTTGCTACAGGAATAGTGGAACATCGTCAGGATCTGGAATCCCATGATCAGGGAGGCAAAATGACCAAAACAATAATCAGCGTTGTTGGCGCACGTCCCAATTTCATGAAGGTCGGGCCAATAGAACGGCAATTGAAGGCATACGATGATATCAATCATATGATTGTGCATACCGGCCAGCATTATGATGACCTTATGAGCGGTGTGTTCTTCGATGATCTTGGATTGTCGGCCCCTGCGCGACATTTGGGAGTCGGTTCGGGACGACATGGAGAGATGACCGGAAAGGTCATGATCGAATTTGAAAAAGTGTGTCTTGACATCAAGCCGAACCTTGTTGTTGTTGTCGGAGATGTAAACAGCACAGTAGCGGCCGCTCTAGTGGCAAGGAAGCTTTTCATCCCGGTCGCTCACGTTGAAGCCGGTCTAAGATCCTTTGATGAAACGATGCCTGAAGAATGGAACCGTCGGCTGACTGACTGTTTATCCAACCTGTTATATGTATCAGAACCGGCCGGCCTGAAGAACCTCGAACGCGAAGGCGTGGACAGGGGTAGAGTGTTTCTCGTCGGTGATATTATGCTTGAGACTCTTGGACTTTTTCTGTCAGGGATACAAAAACGGAAACGCTGGATTGATTTTGATCTAAATCCAAAGAACTATATTTTGGTGACAATTCACAGGCCGTCCAATGTAGATGAGCCGGCGGCTCTCGAACAGATAATAGAAATCCTTGAATCATTGCCTCAAAGTGTCATTTTCCCTATGCACCCACGCACTAGAAAACGTTTGGATGAATTTGGTTTAAGCGCAAGAGTAAGCCGTATGAAAAATCTTCTTTTGGTGGAGCCCCAATCATACATTGATTTTCTTTCACTATTAGAGGGGTGTTCGATAATTTTATCAGATTCAGGGTCAGTTCAAGCGGAAGCGAGTTTTTTTGATGTCCCTTGTTTGGTCTGTCGAGAAAACACCGAACGACCCGTTTACTGTGAACAGGGATCATGCCGTCTTGTCGGCCGAGATTTACGTCTGATAAAGGATTCAGTCAACGAAGCCTTGAAGGGCGATTTCCCAAAATCTACCGAATATGCGAAAAGTTTGGGAAATGATGTTTCGGGGAAAATAGTAAGATCAATTGTTGAATTCTTAGGATGAACTCCGTGTGCCCAGGTGTCATGATTTCAGGGGATCTGAGTGCAAGATTTGCCAAAATGTAACAAATGCGATAAATAAAAATCATTGTCTGAATCGAGCTTGAAAAGAGGTTTGGATGCCTAGTTCTTATAATATAGCGGTGATCGCGGGCGATGGAACAGGTCCTGAAGTAATAAGCGAAGGGATCAAAGTGCTCAACGCCGCTGCGTCTCTATTTGGTTTTTCACTGAATTTTGTTAATTATGATCTTGGTGGAGCCCGTTATCTCAAAACAGGTGAGACGTTGCCGGACTCAGTGCTGGATGAGCTTAGGCGCGTCAATGCAATATATCTTGGAGCGATAGGCCATCCCGATGTCCCACCGGGCACGCTTGAAAAAGGTATTCTGCTCAAACTGCGTTTTGAACTGGACCAGTATGTTAACTTACGCCCGGTAAAACTTTATCCCAATGTTGAAACACCAATAAAGAATAAAGGGCCGAAAGAAATAGATTTTATAGTGTGTAGAGAAAACACGGAGGGTTTTTACGTAGGCTCCGGCGGCTATTTCAAAAAGGGAACAGCGGACGAAATCGCTATTCAGGAATCGATAAATACTCGCAAAGGAATCGAGCGTCTTCTGAGATATGCGTTTGAAACTACAAGGGCACGTGGAAAGAGAAAAAAACTTACTCTATGTGGCAAGACGAATGTTCTGACCTATGCTTGGGGACTATGGACTCGAACTTTCCAGGAGATGGCCAAGGAATATCCCGATGTTCAAACAGACTACGCGCATGTTGACGCAATTTGCATGTGGTTTGTCAAAAACCCCGAATGGTTTGACGTAATTGCCACGGACAACATGTTCGGAGACATAATTACAGACCTTGGAGCGATGATTCAGGGAGGAATGGGCATCGCCGCAGGAGGGAACATCAATCCGCAAGGCGTGTCCATGTTCGAACCGATAGGCGGGTCCGCTCCTAAATACACAGGACAGAACATCATCAATCCGCTTGCTGGAATCCTGGCTGGATCTCTAATGCTTGAGACGCTGGGTGAGAAAGTCGCAGCCAAGTCAATTGAAGACGCTGTGATAAAAGCTCTAACGAAAGACATAAAGAGTCTGGAAGCGGGAAGGATGGGACATTCCACTTCAGAGGTCGGAGACCTGGTGGAGGGTTATCTTTCCTGAAATTATAATGGGTAAGGCTTTGAATGGCTCGACCTGTCGCGGTTGGGCGCCAGATTATTTTTCACATTTTTCTCTTGGCTCGAATGCTTACTGGGACATCTATGGGGAACAGCGAAACACCAAGTCTTAAAGTACTGCCTCTTGGGGGACTCGGGGAAATTGGTTTAAACATGACGCTGGTCATCTGGGACGACTGCGCGTTCATTTTGGACGCGGGTCTTATGTTCCCGGATGAATCAATGCCCGGGGTCGATTATGTGATCCCGGACGTAAATGTTCTGACAAGACTCCACCAAAACATTCTAGGGATAGTAATCACCCACGCGCACGAAGACCATATAGGGGCTCTCCCTTATCTGCTCAAGAAAATAAACGTCCCGATTTATGCCACTTCCCTGACAATGGGGTTTATTGAGAACAAATTTGATGAATTCGACCTGCTGACAAGTACTGACAGGATAGTAATTTCAACGGATTCACCCATTCAGCTCGGGCCCTTTCTTCTTGAGTTCTTCGCGATGTGCCATTCGGTGCCGGATGCTGTAGGAGTCATGGCGCAAACCCCGATAGGAAGGCTTGTCTTCTCCGGGGACTTCAAGATTGATCCAAACCCAATAGATGGAAGGCTCTGTGATTTTGAAAAATTAGGGAAATATGCGGATGCAGGCGTGCTTGCGCTTTTTTCCGACAGCACAAATGTCGAGTTTCCGGGGCGCACACGATCGGAGAGTGCTCTAAGACCGTCATTTGAAAAAATTTTTGCAAATGCGAGCGGTAGGATCCTTATTGCGACGTTCGCCTCGAGTATTCACCGTTTGCAGCAGGTGCTGACGGTTACTGAGCAGTTCAATCGTAAAGCCGCGCTTGTCGGGCGATCAATGGTGGCAAACGCTCGAATTGCGGTTGAGCGTGGCTATCTGAAAATCCCGGAAAATATACTTGTGGACATTAATGAACTTGAGAAAATCCCGGATAATCGGGTCACGGTTTTATCCACAGGCTCACAAGGTGAACCAATGTCCGCTCTGGCGCTGATGGCGTCGGAACGGCACAAATATCTTAAGGTGAAAGAGGGCGATACGGTAATATTTTCATCGCGGTTTATCCCAGGCAATGAAAAAGCCATTAACAGCATGATAAATGATCTGGCCAGACGCGGCGCCAACGTAATGTACGAAAAGATAGCCGATGTTCATGTTTCAGGACATGGCAGGGAAGAAGAGCTTAGAGAATTGGTCAGGATTGTGCGGCCACGGTATTTTGTGCCGATTCATGGCGAATACCGACATCTTTTACGCCACGCCCAATTGGCGATTGGGGAAGGGGTTCTGCAAGAAAATGTTGTCGTAGCTACCAATGGAGATGTGATCGAGATATCGGAGGACGGAATAGGGGTCACGGAGCAGATCGATATCGGGCGGGTCTTTGTTCATGGTAAAGGTGTCGGCGATATAGGACGAGATGTTTTAAGGGATCGAAGGACGATATCCGAAGTGGGATTGATCACAGTGGTCTTAGTTGTTTCAACCCATGACGGCCGTATATTGAGCGGTCCTGAACTGAGGTCTATTGGAGTCACATACGAGGAGATTGAGCCTGAGCTTATGGAAGGCATAAGGTCAGCAATATTGGAGCGAATCTCGAATTTACGTCCTTCTGTTTCGTCGGACTGGGACAATATTCGCGACGATATTCGTCTTCTTACACGTAGGTTTGTTAATAAACTTTTGGGGCGCAAACCAGTGGTTCAGACGATAATATTGGAGGTATGAAAACGCGCTTTGACAGAAAAGAGTAACATTTTTCTTGCATTTTAGGAGATGTTAGCTTAAATCATGACATTAGATTGGATAAAACCCGGACTCACTGAAATTTTATGATTCTTGACCCGGGTTTGAGCTGGACGAAAGCCCGGATTTTTCTTGACAACGGGCTTGAACGCGTGATACGGTGCGTTAAATCTATGGTTATAATAGCTCTTGAATTGGAGTATGCTCATTTAAGGAGGGTTTAGGATGAAGAAGTCGTTGGTTATTATGGTTGTTTTGGTGGGGTCGCTTGCTCTAGCCGCTTCCGTGTTTGCTGGTGGAATGGCCAAGGGGCCTGCTGCGGGCTGTGGCGATTGCTATTCTACTCCGACCTGCAAACCGGCTCCCTGCCAAGACCAGGTCTTGTGCAAAGGTAAAGCCGCAGGCGTCGAAAAAATGTGTGGTCCATGCGCGCCGACAATTAAGTGGGCTGGTAGCTGGATGACAGTTTTGAAGTGCCCTGCTTCAGCCGCCCCTGCTAAGGTTGCTCGTCACCATCGACATGCGCCTATCAAGAAGGACAAGGCCGCAAAGTAAAGATAAAACGGAATAAATCAGTTGGGGCGCAGGCAAACTGCGCGTAACTGTATTTTGATAGCTGTGAAAATAACCCTTCCTTTTATGGAGGGGTTTTTCTTTTGTAAGGGCCAGTCATGAAAACGCCATTGTTAGATCTTGAGCCAATACACAAAGTTATTAGAGAAGACCTTCGCCAAGCTGTCCTAAGAGTTCTCGATAGCAATCAGTTTATAGGGGGTCCCGAAATCGACAATTTCGAGCGTGAAATTGCCTCATACTGCGGAGTAAAGCACGCAGTAGGGGTATCTTCAGGAACGGACGCCCTATTGATATCCCTGATGGCCCTTGATGTCGGCCCAGGCGCCGAAGTTATAGTTCCGGCCTATACTTTCTTTTCAACAGCCGGATCAGTGAGTCGCGTAGGCGCTAAACCAATTTTCTGCGACATTGACCCAATAACATTCAATATTGATGTTAATAAATTGGAAAATCTTATATCTCCAAAGACGCGAGCGATCATACCCGTACATCTATTTGGCCAATGCGCCCGGATGAACGAGATTATGGCGATTGCCGAAAAGCGCGGTTTATACGTGATAGAAGACGCTGCCCAAGCTATAGGCGCGAAATACAAGGGCAATATGGCCGGAGTAATGGGAACTACCGGGTGCCTGTCGTTCTTTCCGTCCAAGAACCTCGGAGGTATAGGTGACGGTGGTCTGGTCATGACAAATGACGACACCATCTACGATTTGTTGGTCAGTCTGCGTCAGCATGGAGCTACTCGAAGATACTTCCACACCATTATTGGTGGAAATTTTCGTCTGGACGCGATTCAAGCCGCCGCGTTACGAATCAAGCTGACACGACTCGATGAATGGTCAAAGATGAGACGCCAAAACGCCGTCTATTATAAACAGTCGTTAAAAGATTTGGAAAGTAATGGTTTTATCAAACTCCCTGTTGAATCCCAGGACAATTTTCATGTTTATAATCAGTTTGTAATCAGGGCGGGTAAACGGGACGCCCTGCAAAGTTATCTGAGCAACAACGGAGTTGGCTCTGCGATATATTATCCGTTGCCTTTGCATCTCCAGGAGTGTTTCAAAGGCGCCGGTTTGAAGAGAGGGGACCTTCCAGAGAGCGAAATGGCAGCCGATGAAACACTCGCCATACCGATCTTCCCCGGTTTGACTGAAGAGCAGATGAACTTGGTCGTGACGCTTTGTCGGAGATTCTACGAAAAATAATTTTTATTGGTCTTTAAATTCGTTTACTTTCAATTTACTCACGGCCGTCAGATTTAACGGGCTGGTTTCTTCGGACTTGTACAAATTGTAGACGAATTCCTTGTGACAATCTTCAACTGAAGCTAGACAAAAGCCTTGGTCAACGGGCCAAGCCCGACCAGATAAAGAAGACGAACACTAGAACGCAAATTCAAGAATTCTCTCGCTTCGCTGTCGTAAAATGCGCCTATTCCGCAGCATCCAAATCCTATAGACTCAGCGGCCAAATATAATAATTGGCCGAGACGGCCCGTTTCAAGCATCGCATAGCGATACGACCGAGGACCGTACTGTGCTTCCAGAGTAGGCAAGTCGGCCAGAAAAAGGAAATGGCAAGAGCAGTTTGATAACCATATCTGATCAAGACAAATGTGCGCCATCTCCTCAGTTAACAAACCAGAGAGTACAAGGCGCAGGCTGCCATTATGGGGTTCGATTAGATAAAATCCCGGGGCAATTCCTTCAACGTCTGAGATTAAGACGCCCGTTGATAGAAAATTTCGCCATGAAATATTTTCGTGACAAGATGTATTCCCTTTTTGAAAAAGACCCACTAACCAAGAGAAGATATTAGACGAAATAGGCTTACGGATGAAGTTGCGCCTCGATCGTCTTTGTAGCAAAGCTTGGTTGTAGTTAATGAGTTCAGGTGTGTCCCGGAAGGGCGCCAAGCCTACAGGCTCACCCAGATTTACGGAAACGAAATTCTCCAGCCGAATAAAATCTCTTTTCTGTCCTTCCCTTTTCATGGAAGTAATGGAATGTATCTCATTGATGGCTGGATATCGTTTCTCTTCCGGAGCGCACAAACTGAATTTCTTGAGATCAATTGAGGGGGGGGGCGTGAAACTTGACTCTAGGTTGGTTGAAACCTCATCTGAAAATACTCCCACTATAGCCAGACAAGCTTCCTTGTTGGGATCAATCGCGAGGAGTTCGTTTATGGCGGAGTCATCAAAGTCATAAGATATTTCAAACTTCAGTTTCTCAGATCTTAGTGCCAGGGCCAGGTTTTCACAGAGGTGACCGGTGTCAAGCAGATGATAACGAAATGCCCTGTCTCGATATTTCCAGGAGCTTCGGAAGAACATAGAGGTAAAAAAAAAGACCACTGCAGGTTGATCCTTACAGTGAAAATCAACCGCCGGAGCCAGGGCGCCACGACAGTCGCCTTTTTTCAGTTGGGCAATTGATTGGTCTGCCACTGAGTGATGATACAGCCCTTGTTCAAGACCATGAACGTTAAAAGTGGCCAGATAAGTTTCGAAAGGGTACAAGGCGCCAGCGGACGCGACGTTCCTAAAATAGAAGTAACCTGGCCCGGACTTCTCTTTGCGAGTCAAGCAATGACTGAGTTTAAGCATGCTACTAAGGTCTTGAAAACGGATTTCTTTAGAAACCGGAGGCCGATTGAGGCTGAAAAGTTCGGAGAGTAGCCCTTGATACGACTTCGTATCCTCTTCAAGTTCAATTTTTGTTAAGCCTTGGTAGGTTTTGAAAGTGTTCGGTTGATTCAACCAGTCGAGCCCGTGACCACTCATTTTATAGCGATCATAGCTTGTGAGATCATGATAATCGGCAGCGGTTAACAGCAAGGAAACCTCCCCGAATGATACGCGTGTCGTAAGGAGACTTTCTCTTTACGTTAAAACCTTCAGCAATTTCAGAAATTAAGAGCTAAACCGCTGAAAGCATTATTCCCTGAACAAGATAATGGGGCGCCCGCAAATGTAATTTATGC
>JARLHM010000030.1 GCA_031292235.1 Syntrophaceae bacterium
AGATCCACGGTGTCTTTGTCTCCCGTATTCTCTGTCTAATCTCGTCCTCCGAAAGATGTCCAACCGCCTTTGTTAACCTTCCCATGCTTCCCTCCAAATAGATGGAAGAACCTCATATCATATTACGCGTGCGAACGCGAGGTGGTATTACAGAGAAATCCTCGTAAGGCCAATATTACTTCTTCACTGCATTCTTTCATCTTGCCCTCCTGACCCCTTTAATGTTTTGATGGTTTCGATTGTGGATTGGTCGATTCAGAGTGTCAACGCCTCAATGGAAAACCAGCTAAAACTACATGAAACCAACGTGATAGAAGGTTGAAATGATAATACGATGCACGCAGAAGTTGTTGGCTGAATTGAAAATTGGCCTCATGCATGAACCATCTGAGAATGATCCATTCTGGAGTTGGCACGCCAATGTGTTTCATGTTGAGAGGCGCAAATGCGTATTGATAACAAACGACATGACTTTGTTCACAATGTTTATCCCCGGTCTAAAAAAACCTGATTTCAAATCATTTCATTTCGTGATTGGGGAACACCTGTTCAAGAATTTACTGTATGAGAACATTCCCCAACCCCAGATCGAAGCCGTTTTGTCTCAATGCCGGAATATGACATTCCAAAAGACAACCAATCGTAGAGTGCTTGGATCAATGAATGATCAGAAAACCCAACTTGAATATCTGATATCGGCTGAGGGAGGTTTGGCAAGAACGAATATTTATGAATTAAACAAAGAGGTGAATCGAGTCACATTCAGCGCAATTAACCGCAGGCGTCCAATAGATGTGCTGAAAGAAGAATTGAGAAACCATGATGAATGATCCGCTACAAGGTCTGATGGATTTTCCAATTCTCAAGATCCGCAGTCCCAAACCATGACCATTGCTATTCTCTCCATATTGCGGTTGATTGTAATCTGAGACGAAGTCAACGCCGTTTCCGACTGGCAACAACCCGATGACCGATCCACGTATCGAGACTTTGATTGCATCCTTTTATCACGATCCCCTTGCTGAATTCTTTTGGCCGAATGATGAATTTCGAGCCAAACAGCTTTCCGCGGGATTGGAATTTCTCCTAAAATTATCATCGATAATATTGAGTTCCGAGACAGCGAACAGGAAGTGTGTCGGGGTGATCGGCGCAGCGCGGCCAGGAGGGTATCCTCCTCCCTTTTTTCACTCGATGATTGCGTTAATCAGAATGATATTGAAATTGCTACCACTTACGCCCCGGCGTGATATGGGGAAAATGGCCCGAGTCTATTATCGGTTTGATAAGATACGCCCCCGGCAGCCGCATTGGTACATCTCGGTCCTGGGAGTGCGCCCAGATCAACAAGGCAAAGGTCTGGGAGGGGAACTGTTAAGACCGATTCTTCAAAAGGCAGACAAGGAAAGCGTTATTGTCTACCTCGAGTGTTCCAATCCAAACAGTCTTGATTTCTATCGAAAATATGGATTTAAGGTGATGGAGGAAATCGTCCCAGTTCTTGGCTGTCCGCCTATTTGGCGACTGGCGACGAAACCAAGGTCCGAATCTCGCGAACTGGCTTAACGTAATAGCGGAACATACCATGTGTGGAAGATTTATTCTAACCAGCGGTGGAAAAGAACTAGCCGAACATTTCGTTCTAACAACGGAACCTGAAGTGACTCCGCGCTACAACATCGCCCCGACGCAGGAAGTTGCGACAATAAGATTGGACTCAGACGGCAAGGGCAAAAGACTCGCCTATTTGAAGTGGGGACTAGTTCCATTCTGGGCAAAGGCCCCGCCCATAGGGTCCAGCCTGATTAACGCCAGATGCGAAACGGTTAGTCAAAAACCTGCTTTTAGAGCGGTTTTTAAAAGAAGGCGACTCCTCATCCCGGCCAATGGTTTCTACGAATGGATGAAAAAGGAGGACACGAAGCAACCTTATCTCATCCAATTGGCGGATAGAAGCCCGTTTGCGTTCGCTGGACTATGGGATCATTGGGAAGGTCAGGAAAATGTTGTTCTAGAATCGTGCACAATTATCACCACAGAAACAAATGACCTCTTGAGGCCCATTCATGACAGGATGTCTGTCATCATTTCAAGAAATGATTATGACTCGTGGCTCAACTTAAAGGTTTCGGATCAGGAACTCTGGCACCCCTACCCTTCAGATGAAATGATCTGCTTTCCGGTGAATCCAAAGGTGAATAGATCGAGCCATGAAAAGCCCGATTGCATCGAACCAGCGCTTCGGGACTGAATCTGACACTAAGTTCATCGACAAATTAGGAATTTAATGACGCCCTGGAACGTTTATCTACTCCGATGCTCTGACGACAGTCTATACTGCGGCGCCACAACTGACATTGAACGGCGACTGCGTGAGCATAACCAGGGAGTGGGATGTCGTTACACCAGGTCAAGGCTTCCCGTCCGGCTTGTCTGGTCCTCCCTGGAATTGAGCAAGTCCGAGGCATTCAGAGAGGAGTATCGAATCAAGCGTTTGAGCAAACTTATTAAAGAGGAACTCATTGATGACGGCAGTTATAAGAAAAAAAGGCTCTAGCGAAGAACGCTAAAGCTAGTGAGCAAGATATTTTTCATACGGGATTAGAATATGCGGTATTGTTTAATAACTCGACTTAGGTGGTGTAGTTGCCTTACTTGGCTTACTAGGCTTACTAGACGCCTTGGGACATTCCTTTTCCTTTGCTTTTTTCGCTTCTTCTTTGGTCTTGAATGGACCCGCTATGGTTGCAGGTGTTTTCTCTTTGGCCTTTATGACCTTGCAAACACCCCTTTTGTCCTTGATTACGACGTAGCTATCTCCGGCGGCGAAAGCAACCAAAGTTGTCAGGACAAAAATGATGGCTATGAACAAACCTATTAAACGTCTAACTTTCATGGCGCCCTCCGATGAATTGGATTTTGTTAATCGTAACATCAACCTGATTTAGAAAAAAGCAATTTAATGTATAACTTTCAGGTCCAGTTGGGCTTACAAAAAAGTGGTCGATCTTCTGGAGGCTTAAGGACCTCAGGATGCGCCTAGGGGTTCCTGTTTACCTGCGTGAGTTCCTCGGGAGTCCGGCATATTTCCTCAGCTTGTATAGACTCTATGTTCTTGAGAATCGAGAAACCAAACTTTTCGCTGTAACTGGTTTCTCCCCAGACCACATCTTCTACCACTTGATGATCCGCAGCCCTCATGATCTTCCAACCCTCCGGAGTCGGCCAGGCCAGAGGCTCCCGCTCGACGGCTTTGATAATCGCCTCTGCGTCTGTAGCGCCTGCTCGCTCCGCGGCTGCTTTGATGAAATACACACCAGCGTAAGTCTCTTCAGCCATATAGTCAGGATATTCCTTGTATTTCTCGAAGTATCTCTTTACGAACTCTTTGTTCTCCACCGAATCGGGAGTAGTGAAGAAATACCTGGACGCCATGAACAGCCCGTCGGGCGTATCCTTGCCAAGCGGGACAAGGGTTTCCAGGGCCGCTCCTACTGGAAAAGCGAACTTAATGGTGTCGAAGAGTTTGAATTGCTTTGCCTGTCGGATAAAATTGACGGCATCTTGCCCCCAAAGTGGGCACCAAACGCCATCCGGCTTGGCTTTTAAAATTTCTTCTATGTTGGCTGAATAGTCAGGGGCCATTAACTTGGGAAACGTTTCGCCTACAATCTCTACTTCAGGCTTCAACTCCTTAAGTTTTTCCTTGAACAAATCCCAGGATTCGTGGCCATAATTATAGTCAGGCGCAATACACATCCACCGTTTACAGGGTTTGGAAGCCATGTAATAGGCCCCTGAACGAGAATGCATCATCACGTTGCTCAGGGTGCTAAACAGGTAAGGATTGAATTTGGCTCCGGTCAAAACATATGTAGCGGATTGCGTGTTGATGAGGATTTTCTTATGCTTACGAGCGACTTCGGATAGTGAGAGCGCTACACCACTGGACGTAGGACCCATCAGAAAATCCACCTTGTCCTCATTGATAAACTTCTCGGCAAGCTCGACGGCCACTTCCGGCTTCAATTTAGTGTCTCCGAAAACTAATTCTAGCTTTCTGCCAAGAACACCTCCAGAGGAGTTTATTTCCTCTAAAGCCATGACGATGGCTCGCTGCCCGTTGATTCCGTAACCACCAAGTGGGCCAGAGTTGATAAACATGGCTCCCAGTTTGATCGGCTTGTCATTCGATTGGGCAGAACCCAAGAATGACGCAACTAGAAACACAAGTGCGCCAATCACGAACAGTTTCTTCATAATTTGTTCCCTCCTGTTGACATCCAATATAGCAGCGCTTTGAATCGGTGATCACTCATGAGCCTCTTATAAAAGTGTTTCTTGGTGGTTTAAGCATCTGTAATAAATGAGATTCACAGGCTTGCCCGTGGTATGGTGTTTTTGGCAAAAAAACGCTTTGTCAGAGGAGACGCCGGTCAAACTTGGAAAGAGAATATCATGGTCTGCAAGAACACTGCAACGAACTCTATTTTCGAAAATCGAGGAATCCAAGTGGAAGGGTCCGTCACGACAATAATTTCGTTTGAAATTTCTCGCTCTTTGTGCTCAGCTAAACAGATTAAAGACTGACGCAATCATCTGGTATCACTCAGTCCGGCATACTTATGGCCAGACCATCAGGAGGAATGTCATGAAAAAGTCTCTAGGAGCGAAGACCCTTCTCTATCCAACCCCTGTTTTGATCGTGGGTACGTATGATAAGACTGGTAAGCCTAACGTCATGACCGTAGCCTGGGGTGGAATTTGCTGCTCCGCTCCCCCCTGCGTCTCCATATCGGTTCGCGAGGCCACCTACACGTACAGCAGTCTCATGGAGCAGAAAGCCTTCACGATAAGCATTCCCTCGGAGGAATACGTGAAGCAGGCTGATTTCATTGGTATAGCCTCGGGGAAGGATACCGACAAATTTGTGGCGACTGGACTCACACCGGTGAAAAGTGACGTGGTGAACGCTCCATATGTTGGGGAATTTCCATTGGTACTGGAGTGTAAAGTCATCCACACCCACAAGATTGGCCTCCATACACAATTCATAGGTGAAATTCTGGACATAAAGGCAGACGAGGCGGTTGTGGGGCAAAGGGGCCCTGAGATCGAGAAGATCAAGCCGTTCCTGTGGGCGCCTGACTCTTCCCAA
>JARLHM010000210.1 GCA_031292235.1 Syntrophaceae bacterium
GGCTTTCAAATCTATCCGGGAGGTTGAGCAGGCTTTATGTAGGGAGATTGATCGTCTTCAAAACGACCCAGACCGGCTTCGCTCCCTAACAAATTTTCCTTACCTAAGAATTCCTTGTTAGACTGCACAGTGGTATTACAGGTAAATTGGAGATTCGAGCCACAAATAATGAGAGAGGGTTTGAAACATGGGTTGCGCATCCCCTAATCTTTTTCACTGGGAAGATCTAGCTAGTCAACCCGTTGAGAAAGTTTCCGGACAACCAGGAGTTAAATCTGCCACTGATGGTCGGTCGTACGATGTTCAATTTTTAAATGCCGTTTATCGTGTGGATCCGATAAATCGTCAAATTGTGGAGTTAAGCCCGAACCCGTTAAGGCCTCTCTCCGAGGAGTTTCAGATCCTATTGATAAGATATTTGGTCGCGAACAATGGTGGACCGGTTACTGGCCAGGAGATAAGTGAAAAAGACTTACCTGGAGGCGTCACATTCTTTCAGGGACCGCATGCTTTGTACGTTGAGCCCATAGTCAAACTATTTGGATCGGCGCCTGATGAATTCGAGAAGCGTGCCAGAGAACTGGGAGGGGTACCAGCCACCTATGGCGACAGAGGCATGAAGTTCTTCCCATTTCCTGAGATCCCTGTAACTTATGTCCTTTGGACAGAGGATAATGAGTTCCCGGCGTCGGTCAATGTCATGTTCGATAAATCGATAGAACGATGGTTTTCACTGGATATGATATTCTTGTTGACGCTCATTGTGACTGTTCGGATAGCCAATCAGTGACGCCGAAAATAGTGAATGGAAAAGAGGTAACGACCCGAAGACGCCGGATCGCCTTTCCTGTATTGATTGTCAGGAATCTTTGAAAGCGCTCCTAAATTTCCATTACATTTGCAACTCCCTCTTGACCCGACAAACAATCTATCGCAGGATGGTTCCATCTAACAGCGACTGGAGGTCAAAAGATGCCGCACATTATTGTGAAGCTATATCCAGGAAGGACGGAAGAGCAAAAAATTAGTCTTGCGGAACAAATTACCAAGGACGTTGTAACTATAGCCAAATGCCCGGAAGAAACAGTGTCTGTGGCCATAGAAGAAGTCGAACCTGAAAGATGGAACAAGGAAGTTTACGAGCTGTACATTTTGAATAATGAATCGAACTTATACAAGAAGTCCGCCAAGACCTCGACCAAATAGATTTATGAATTGGTCTGTGATTCTTCGGGGGAAACGCTATCATAGGCTGGATTCCAGGATTGACTGGAAAGCCTCCAAGACGGCGTCAATGTCCCCTTGCGCATTTGATGGCCCAAGACTGAATCGCACACCGCCGTTGGGACTCGTGCCCAAATCCTGATGTACGAGTGGGGAGCAATGCAGGCCGGTGCGAACGGCTATATTGAAATCACCATCCAGAATGGCGCCCAGATCAGCGGCGCTGATGCCATCGATGTTTAGTGTGAGAAGCGGAAGATGATTATTCATACTATCGGCGCAATAAAGTCGTACACGCTTGAAGGAAGCGAGTCCATCACGTAGCCTCCTCAAGAGACGCATTTCGTGTTCATAAATATTTTCAAGCCCCAGTTCAGTGATATAGCGCATGCCGGCCGATAGCCCAATGACGCCGAGCATGTTGATGGTACCGGGTTCCAGATGTTGTGGATATTCCTCAGTATGCGTCAGACTATGTGAATCAACGCCGGTCCCTCCGAAACGGGTAGAGCGAACATCAAGACCATCACGAAGAACCAATCCTCCTATACCGGTAGGCCCCAACAAAGATTTATGGCCTGTGAACGCTACGGCGTCCAAATGCCACGTCCTCATATCTACGGGCACAACCCCGGCGCTTTGAGATACATCGAGGACAAATGGAACATTTCTTTCGTAGCAAACGCTCCCAATCTCCTGAACAGGTTGAATCGTTCCCAGGACATTTGAAGCGTGGGTGAGTATTACCAGTCCAGTATCAGGTCTGATCGCTTTCGCCACATCCTGTGGATCAATAAAACCATTAGAATCAAACGGAACAAGGTCTAAACTTATGAGTCCATGTTCGCTCAGGTAATGAAGGGGCCTGAGCACGGAATTATGCTCGAGTCGAGAACTGACTACGTGACAACCAGGCTTCACCAGGCCAAAGATGATATTATTAAGAGCGTCTGTGGCGTTGTAAGAAAAGACGACTCTGTTTGGATCGTAACCATAAAAGAAATCGCTGACTTGACGTCTTACTCCGGTGACAAACTCTTCAGCTCTAACAGCTAGATCGTAACTACCTCTTCCAGGCGAGACACCCAAACACTGATATCCCTCCAGCATCGAACGAATAACTTCGGGAGGTTTTGGGAACGTGGTGGCTGCGTTATCCAAATAAATTGTCTTGGGACAAGATGACATAGCGCTAGCAGCTCTTGGGGTTGGGCAATCCCGCTATGCGACGAGCGCCGAACTTAATGCCACCCGGAAAAATCCGTTCTATTTGCGTTAGGCTCAAACCGGAGCCCTTTCTTAGCTCATTGTTTAGAGGAGCTTTTCCCATAGACAGGTAGTATTTTCTCAGGAAATGAATAACCTTCCAATGAAGATCATTTAGCTCTGAGAGCCCTTGTGCCCGAGCGATATCTCCCGCCATCGTTTCGTCCCATTTGTCAGGATCCACTAAAAAACCTTCTTCATCAAACAAGGTGTCATCGCCTACGACAACGGTTGTATCAGGGTCTCTTGCTTTGACGTCCTCGTGATGGCCCAAGAATGGCGCCCCTCTAATTCCCGGAAGATTTTATGGACTCCAGGACTCGTTCGGGTGTAGCGGGTAGATCGCATATACGGGAGCCGCCCGTAGCGTTTTTTATGGCTGTGATTATTGCTGCAGCGGTAGGCAGAAGAACGAACTCTCCTACACCTACGGCGCCTAATGTTCCTCTTTTTCGGGGTGTCTGAAGTAATATCACATCTATATCAAATGCGGTCCTCATTGTAGGGAATTTTAGAGTGACCCAGTCGCGGGTTTGACCGTGGACATAATGTTCACGAAGGGCCATCCCAGCGCCCATATCGACACCACCTTCAATTTGGCCTTCAACGATCATGGGGTTAATAATGGTCCCTGGATCGACGACAGCGGTTATCTTATAAATCTTGACCACCCCTGTCTCTGTATCTACCTCAACTTCGGCCATCTGCGCGCCGTGCACTCGAGACTCGAATGGCGCTCCCTGGCCCGTCTTAGTGTCTAGAAACGTTGTCTCCGATATTCTGGAACCAAGGAATCGAGTGGGCTTACCGGCGGCCACTAACTCGTCGTATGATGTGGCGCCGATTTCAGCCATTGTAGTCTGTAATGACTCTATAGCCTTGACCATCGCTCCGCCACTCATATAGGTTACTCGACTACCGGACGCGGAGCTGGAATCAGGTGTTCGATCAGTATCACAAATAATCAGCCGAATTTTGGCTGGAGTAATGCCTGTGAGGTGGGAAGCTATCTGCGTGAGCATGGCGTCATTGCCTTCTCCAGGGTCTGCGATGGAACCATAGACTGTCAAACCCCCATCAGAGTTGAGTTCAACCGCGACATTGGATCTATCAGGTCCTCCTCTGCCAATACCAAAGCTACCTCCTGCAATTCCGACGCCACGTCGGAACCTGGCATTTTTGTTCGATGTCGCTTCCCGAACAGCTCTTTGATAATGAGGTCTAAGAGCTTCCAGGCATCCAGGGTACGGCCACTCATCGATAACCTGACCAGTAGAGATTGATCCACCAGGTTTGAGAGAGTTTAAGGCGCGGAATTCCAGAGGATCCATACCCAATTTGGCGGCCAAAAGCTCCATGGCTGATTCCAGGGCAAAATTCACCTGAGGTGGCCCGGCCCCCCGTGCAGCTCCACCCCATGCGTTGTTCGTATACACCAACTGACCTTTGGCCCTAACGTTAGGTATATCGTATGATCCGCTCAACATATACAGCGCACGGTTTAATACCGATTTGCCGGCGGATGTATATGCCCCGTTTTCAACTATGAAGTCTATAGTATATGCGGTCAGCTTGCCTTTGTCGTCCGCTCCGAGCCGAGTCTTCATTTCGAATGGGTGCCTTTTTGTGGTTATCTGCATAGACTCGGTAAGACTGCACACGTAGCGGGCTGGACGCCGAAAATGAAGGGCGGCGGCCGCCGCTATTCCTTCAGCGGTAATGTCCATCTTCATGCCGAATTGACCGCCGATGAAAGCCTGTTCGTAGCGTATATTGTTCCAGCCGAGCGCCTCCTGTAAAACCATTAAATGGTAGTGGATATAAATGCTTCGACCGATCACTACAAGTTTGGGATTGTCTTGATCCTCATCCGGTTCCAGGTAAGCGACTGACGCTTCCAGTTCCAATGCCGCCTGGTGAATGAGTTGAGTTGAAAATTCCGCTTCCACGATGGCCGCTGAGGAGTTCATGGCGGATTCGGCGTCGCCCTTTATCTGAGGGTGTTCGTAACAAAGGTTGGGAGAGCTTTCGTGAACTCGGGGGCTGTTTTCAGTCAAGGCTTCTTTGGTGGTCATTACAGACGGAAGGATTTCATATTCTACCTTAACAGCCTCAGCGCCAGCTAACGCCTGAGCCTTGGACTCAGCCGCTACTATTGCTATCGCGTCACCCAAGACGTGTGCCTTCTTGTCGCACAATAGGGGCTGGTCATCCTTCAGGAGGTTGGATCCCTTTATATCCTTCGCCGTCATAACGCCTATCACACCAGACATTGTTTGTGCTTGTGTGGTGTCGACGGATTTTATAAGAGCATGAGGGTAGGGGCTGCGAACGACAGCCAACTCGAGCATTCCATCCATCCGGATGTCCGCAGAGAATTTTGCGGTCCCGCATGCTAGCGTCAGAGAGTGGGGCCTAGGCCTGGAAACGCCTATCAGGCCGAGCTGAGGATCGCTACGTAGCTGTTCGGGACTTGTTTCGCCACGCAAAAATCTTCCAGCCAGCTTGACGGCGTCGATGATTTTTTTATACCCGGTGCAGCGACAGAGGTTTCCGCGTAGAGTCTTTTTAATCAACTCAGTGTCAGGGTCGGGATTGATATCCAGGAGCGCCTTGGTGGCCATTATCATGCCGGGCGTGCAAAAACCGCATTGAATGGCGCCTGCAATTGCGAAAGCCTCTTGAATCAGATGCGGATTTTCCGGTGTGCCAAGCCCTTCTATGGAAATAACATCGGCCCCATCAAGATCAGCTACTTTTACAAGGCAGGAATGTACCGCCTTGGTGTTCACTATTACTGTGCAAGAACCGCATTGTCCTTTTCGATCACAAGATTGCTTGGTCCCTGTTAGAGAAAGTTTGTCACGTAATAGATCCAGCAGGACTAGCTGGCCATCTGTGTCCAATGTGTGTGGGACCCCGTTAATGGTTAGGTTGACCTTTTTCATGACAATTCCCTAATAATATAAGAGGAAGTATTCGACCAGTTTCAGCGATCCTGTAGCAAAAAATTTATAAACTTCAAAATGAATTAAATTGTTCCGAACCTTAATTGCATTTTTGCGCTCCAAACCCTTTACGTCAATCTAAAAAATTCTAAGAAGAATTGGTTCAGAGCTTGCTGTTATCTCATATGATTTCAAAACCGGTTCATTGCTGTACATTTCCTTGAACATAGCGACGAGTTTTTCATAATCACCGCTTTTCTCGTATGCGTCAACGTCAGCCTTGGTGTCCCATGCGGTGATGGAAATGCCATCGTTAACACTATCCATGCACTCAAGTAGGTGGACAAACCGAATCCCTTTATGGTCTTTGTGGGCGGAGATGACCTGTTTGTTGTAAAGATTCCGGAGATCATCCATTTTTCCTTCTTTAACCCGGAAGAACGTCATTCTGACGTACATTTTGAACTCCTTTCGTCCCTCTTAAAAGCCTTTCATCATGTTTTGCATGAGTGACGGAATTTCTATCCTGCCTGTGGGCGCAAGTATTCTGCTACTATAATCAGTTGCAAAATGTTTCTTCAACCGCCGGACCAATTGCCGAAACACAGAAGAGTCAATGCACTTGGCGATTCCAGCCATATCACGGGATGTACATTCCGCAAGGATCCTTGGGCCTTCTCCTATCACCATGCGCCAGGCTCCTGTAACAGGGACTCCCAACTCTTTCATGCCCGGTATGCATTCGTCCTTAACAAAATGATAGTGTTCAGTTTCTTTACCTGGAATAATGTTATAATACTGGTTGAATT
Source organism: Syntrophaceae bacterium (assembly GCA_031292235.1). Lineage (GTDB taxonomy): Bacteria > Desulfobacterota > Desulfomonilia > Desulfomonilales > Desulfomonilaceae > CAJBEZ01. The sequence continues at coordinate 6,248 of JARLHM010000210.1, forward strand.
TCCATGCGCCGGTTTGAATACTATACGGTCCCTGAGTTAATCTACCGCTGGACACATAGAGTTTACTTGAGTACTTACATATTCGTTCGAAAAGCCCTTCCATAACAATCCTGTATTCTTCTTTGGCCAGGATACGGCGAAGGTAGTCCTGTTCTTCAACAGTGCCTACAACTATTATTCGTGGCCCCTCACCGACAGCAACATAGAAACCGCCAAGAAGCTTAAGGCCCAGTCTTTCCATGGTTGGAATGTACTCTTTGGTTACAAATGAGGAGTACTCGTCAAATTTCCCCGGGATTACGTCCCAATACTGAGTGAAAAGGCTGGTCATGGATTCCCTCCGCCAAATGTTGTTTTGGCTCAGTTACATTCTAAAAATCCTAGACATCAGGTCCGCCAGGTATTGTGAGTCGTTCTGCTTTACCTTGCTGTATTTGGCTGGTCGAGCTTGTACCCAATACAGGTTTGCAGGAAAAGATTGGTCTCGATCAATGACCCATTCCATGTCCTGGGGCACATTAAAGTATGTTTCAACGTCAGTGGCGATTCGTACGATCTCCGAAAGTTCATCCGGATTCAAACAGGGCGCACATTTCAATTCGTCAGGAACTCGTGTCACTCGTGTCCCTAATGTCCCATAGCAGACCATTTTGGTCTTTTGGCTAATTGTGGTCTCACATGTTCCACAAGCTTTATCCACGATGAACTGATCAGGGGTGATTTCGCCACTGACGACACTTTCTCCCAGTCCCCAGTTGCCTTCCACCACCACCTTGCTCAGATCTCCGGTAGTGGGTAGCACTGTCAGAACCACCCCAGCGCATTTAGCGTTGACCATCTTGAGCACGGCTACACCAATGGGGGCTTTTGCTATGTCCATCTTCTTTTCAAGCCGAAAAGCGATTGCACGTGCGGTGAATGCGCTGGCCCAAACCTGTGTGACTTTTCTCTCAAGCTCGGTTTTACCTCGCACATTGAGATAGGTCTCCATCTGACCGGGCATGCTGACGGCGCCACTAGACCGCACGGCCACTGCCAGATCAGGAGTCCCTTGCTGATGACAAAGGGTCTGGTAGTTGTGGCGTAGCTCTTGGGCCATTTCGTTGGGTAAGCTCTTCGACTCAATTATGCGCCGTATTTCACGGCTTGCTTCGACTTGTTTGCCCACCTGGGACATCATGGCACTGTTTTTATGGAAGTAGCTTTGAATTTCTTTCCCAGCGCCACTCTCTTCCATAAACTGCTCATAGCCATCCACGGATATGGCAAAGCCTGGAGGTACCCTCATGCCTAGCTTTGTCATCTCTCCAAGGTTAGCGCACTTTTTCCCCACAAGGTCATTAAAATCGGCGCCGAGTTCATCGAACCAGTAGATCCATTTCTTGGCCATTTCAATCCGATCCTTTCCGGAGAGAGAGCAGGTCCCGGTACAAAAATTACCCGAATCAATAGTTAAACTTTGATCCAGCAGGCCTTGGATTACTTGTCGAGTATGTAAACAGCGCCCAGGTTAGCGTCGACCCTGATGCGTTGACCCGATTGAATCTTGGTGGTGCCCTCAAACACGTTCATAACGACTGGAATTCCATATTCCCGGCCGACAATAGCGGCGTGTGAAAGGCTCGCTCCGCGGTCGACCACAACCCCGCTGATCATTGAGAATACTGGGGTCCAGCTCGGTGATGTGCTTGCCGCCACAAGGATGTCCCCTGCTTTGATAAGGTGTAGTTCATCTTCAGTTACGATAACCCTTGCGGTTCCTTCGGCCACACCCGGTGATCCGCAGGTCCCGTACAGGTCGGCCTTCAGTTCAGGCCGCACTTGAGGCATTGAACCTACAACCACCTTGAGGGCAATAGGGTCATTTGATTTGACCAGGACTCCCATCGCTTGGTCCAAATCGAATCCCTCAGCTAAAATAGCCGGTGGATTGGGAGTTTTTTGCCATTCCAACCATTCGGCGCGTCGCCTGTCTACTATGTAACGGAGGTCGAACTGGCCAGGATTGATTCCAGCGCGACGAACTTCATCGGGGATAAGAAAAAAGATGTCTTCGTGATCATCAATTGCGCCAGCTTTGACAAATCGTCTGCCGAGTCCGAGAGCGCTTCGGCGCATCATCGCATGTGTGTATAAATCAAGATAATGGTCATGCTCCTCACTAAATATACCGCTTTTTTGAGCGAGACGCATGAGAGGCTCGAACCAAGCTCGTTGCTCGGAAGGAACCTTGGCAAGAATTTCTTTCTCTGTTTCGGCTCTTTCGACGCTTATTTTCTTTCGCTCTTCGTCGAGATTAAATGATCCCCCTTTTTGGATAAATTGTTTCACCATAGAAAGGGCCGGGGTAGGATCTTCCACCCACGTGGGCAAGTTGATTTCGGACATTCGTTGCATACGCCAACCGTCTTCGTTAAGGAACTCTCTAAATTGTTTGAGGAAATTGTGACCGCTATCTGATTCTTCTAGTTTCTCGCGAATGTCAACTTCTTCATTCTTTAGGAAGACGTCGTCAAGTCCCATGTCGGACGCGATCTTGGAAAACTCCCAGAGACGACGGTCAACCTGAAATACCTTGTTGTCGAAACCTGACACTATGCGATGAAATGACGGGGAGGTGTCGTCTATTCCTACGAGTTCACGACACATGTTCTCAAAAAGGATGTAGGCGGTATAAGTCCCGTACATCATATACATGTGTATTTCCCACATTCGCCTACAAGTATTGATAGTCTCCTCGAAGTTATCCAGAAGTTCGATATTTGAAGCGGTATCTACGTCCAACTCTTTTAGCTTTTCATAACGTCCAAGAATTTCTTTTACGAAACCATTCCAAATCCCATCGTAGTCTTTGATTAACGGGAGAATGGCCTTTCGAAACTCCACTTCTCGTCGCTGTTTTTCTTCTTCGCTCTTAACTAAGAGCAGAGTCAGATAACCACCTCCGTTCATGAAACGCCAATCCCATCCATGGACAGTAGGTAGAGACAGCTTCTCAGCACCGTATTGCATGCCGTGACGACAAAAGTTAATCCAAAACCAGCCAAACATTGGGGTCCAAGGTGGGACAGAATGGGTAGCGTCTAAGAACCATGCTGGGGATTGAGCCAGGTCGCGCTCTGCGTCGAATTCCAAGCCAGGTACAACATCGTAAACTTTCATGAGTTCTCTTTCTTCCTTTCAAGATATTGGGAAACGGTTAATAGAACACTGTGAAATGACGACTGACCCTGCTATATTTATCGACACTCGCCGGAGGGATCCACGAATACAATTCGGTAGAAGGAGTAGGGGGAATCAAATTAAGTTTTCCCCGCAAACAGTAAGAAATTCGACGCAAAAAACAATGTAAGTAAGAGAATAAACCAGCTCCGACGACGGTGATATTACGGAATTAATGCATTGCCCTCCCTCCATCGACCAAAATTGTCTGGCCTGTTATAAAATTACTGTCATCGGACGCTAGAAAGGCCACTATACCGACGAGGTCCGCCGGAGTTTCCAGCCTTTTGAGAGGTGTTTTACTAGTATCATATTTACTGACATCTGCAATTGTCCGGCTCGCCTCAGTATCGGTGTATCCTGGGGCTATAGCGTTGACGCATATTCCATAGGGGCCAAGTTCTACGGCCAAAGCTCGCGTCAGCCCCACAACTCCTCCTTTAGAAGTTACATAATGGATGAACCCGTGTGAACCTGTGAAAAAGACCTCCGATGTCAAGTTGATTATCTTTCCTTTGCCTTGGGATTTCATAGTTTCGAAGACTGCTTTCGCGCAAATCCACGGGCCTTTGACATTAACAGCCATCATTTTATCCCACTCGTCAGAGCTAATCTCAGTGAATGGTTTCCTTTTTACTCCGTAATAGTAGGCGGCATTGTTGACAAGAATATCTATACGACTAAACTTCTCGATGGCTTCCTGTATCATTCTAGTGGTGTCAGCTTCGTTTGTGACATCAACCTTGCTTATTAAAGCTTGTTTTCCTAGGTCTTTTACCATCTTTTCAGTTTCTTTTAGACCTTGTATGTCGGCTCTAGTAACAGCTACTATGTCGGCGCCTTCCTGAGCCAATTTTACGCAAAAAGCCCGCCCTAAGCCTTTCCCGGCGCCTGTTACAATTGCCACTCGGCCATCAAGTCTTCCCATGGCTTCCTCCCGCTAGTAGGGTCTGCCTTTTTGCTCCCAAATTTTAGGGAGACCGAAATCTTCAGCGATAACTTTGAAACAGTTGTAAGCGCTGCCCCGACCGATGCCTGGTCCTGAATGGGCCGCAGCGGATGCGAGGTACAAGTTTTTTACCGGTAACCGATAAAACGCTAGTTCTGGGAAAGGTCTCATGCGGCCCATCTGAGAAGCGATCATATCTTCGCCTGTCCAACCCCCTTGAGGCATATTGAGATTTCGCATCTGAACGTCCATGGGCGTGGTTATATGTGTAGCTATAACGTTGTCTTTGGTCATATTGGGGGCGTACCATGACCATTGCTCCCTCATTATCTCCACGATTTCGCTTTTCATGCGCAACCAGTCCCTGTCGCTGAAGAACCTATAGGGGGCGGTAAACTGTTCGATCAAGATCGTGTGTTTTCCTTCAGGCGCTCGACCTTTGTCCCAGATGCTATCCGGCGCCACGATGGCGACAAGCTTGTTTGGTATCCCTTTGACAAACAGTTCTGCCTGATGTCTTGTAGCGAAATAGTCAGCGTCCTTGGGCCCCCAGTTTAGACGCGGGCACATTCCTATTTCAGGGTTGTCCTTGGCTACCGTATATTCAGGCAGTTCATGAAGGGCAAAATTACCCCAGAATAGTTGCGCCCTGTCCCTAAGTATATTCTTCGCCCTGTGCGCTATTTTCTCTGGGACATGATCTTCACCGATAAGTTGCAAAATCGTCTGAGTAGTGTTCATGTCGCTGACGACAGCATGTCTGGCGGCGATTTCCCTTCCATCCTTGAGCAGCACGCCTACGGCACGGCCGTTTTCAATAATGGCCCTTTCTACGCCGGTTTCGACGACAAATTCACCACCCATGGAACTGAAAGCCCGTTGGAGAGCATGAGTAATCGCGTGGGTCCCTCCGATGGCTATGGAAGCGGGCTCCCACGAAAGAATTAGTCCGAGGGTATGCAAAATCTTGTAAATCCCTATGCAATCATTGGGAAAAACCCCGCTGGATGTCATGCATGAACGCATAAACAGAGTGCGTAGGTAGTCACTCTCGAAAAGATCAAACGCCACCTGTTGAGAAGTATAAAACTGATATTCCGGTGGAATTGGGGCTTCTTTGGCGCCTATCAGGCGTTCAAAAGCGTCGTTAACCCCCCATGGAGTGGGAGGATTGTATCTCCATTCGTGGAAAGCGGCCCTCCATTTTTTTTTATACTTTTCCAAAAGGTCATAAGCGGTGTCAGCGTCTCTCTTGGAAAATCTGGCGATCTGATCTATTGTCTTCTGAGCGTTAACCTCGTTGAATTCTGATCTTCCAGTATTTTCATCGACTACTTTCCATGCCGTATAGCCCATGAAATGCATGCCATCGTCGTAAATCATCCCTTCGCTATGGTCAGGGAACACATATGACAAGCCGAGGTTCCTGAGTTTGAAATCATCATATGCCGGATGACCGTAAAATCTGGTCCAGTGAGCGCAGGGGTTTTGAAGGAAGCCGGGCAGGGGTAATTCCTCTCCACAGGCCCCACCTCCCAATTCGTGTTGCCTTTCATATACAACCGTCTTCATGCCGGCGTGTTGCAGATAACAGGCTATAATAGTTCCCTGATGTCCACCGCCGACCACTATCGCGTCGTAAGTCTTATCTGGCATGGAGAGGCTCCTTTATCTTTGCGAAGATTGGACTAAAAACTCTGCCTAATTGGATTCCGGTGGCGCGAGCTTTTTCCCGAAAATAAGTAGCTTTAATACAGAGAAAAGGTTCGATGGCTTTAGCATCATTCGAGCGAACGCTCTAAGATCATCTCCTCCAACAGTGGCCTTTATAGACCAATGGACAGGCTCCGTAGCTTCTATGCTAAGTCTCATCGCTGGGGCTGAATCACCGTTAACTTTTTCAAGGTTGGCGAAGTGGGCCACCATAGTGGTTTTCCCTAATCCAGTCGAATTAACCTTCATTTTTTCCTCCTACAATGTCCCCTTTGCCTTTGCTTTATGCACACACTCCGGTTCACCCCACCACTTGTCGATTCCCAAGTCTTCGGCAATTTTATTGGCCGCGTTGTATCCGGGGCCGAATGTTATAAGTCCGCCGGGGAAGGTGCTGGCACCGCAGACATAAAGATTCTTCACGGGGGTCGCATACTGGGAACACTCCTCGTTGGGGCGCAGGTATCCCATCTGGAGCGGAAGGTAAGCCCCCTGCTTGTAAGATCCTTTGACCATGTCGGCGAATTTGTTTCCTATGTCCAGGGGACTGGTTATGTATCGCCAGACAACGTTATCACCAGAAATATTGGGAGCGTATTGTCTTAACATCTCGACGCATCGATCCGCCTCCTGTTCGCGAATGCGGTACCATTTCTCCGCTCCGCCATCTTTGAGGTCGTGTGGCGCATGCAATGAAATCAACGCAGTATGTTTTCCAGGAGGCGCCTGCTTTGGGTCGTGCATTGACGGGAAACAACAATTGAAACCGCCGGGGAATAGCTCTCCCTTGTGTATAGCGTCATAATGTTTGGTAAGATTTTCGAGATTCTCATAACCCAAAACCGTTATGAAAGCGTTATTCAGGTCCGCGTTCTGCTCGGCGGCTTTGAACTTTGGGGCCTCATTCAGGGCAAGATGCACGTGAAACAGGCTGGACTTTTCCCATTGCCAATCCTTGGTCCTTGTTACAAAGGACGACTCGAGGTTGTCCTCCCCAACGTACTTGAAAAAAGTCTGGAATGGGTCAAGGCTACTGGCGACGAACTTTCTCGCCTTGTATTGAACGCCGTCTTCAAGTTCGACCCCTGTGGCCGCGCCGTTTTCAATGATAATTCGCTTTACCGTGACGGGAGAAATAATCATCCCACCATTTCGGTAAAGAACTTTTGTGAACAAATGGGCCAGATGATGTGAACCACCGACCACTAATCTGTAGTTTGTGGCCCGATTGAACAACAAAGGAACCAGGTAACTGACCCCTTCGAGGTCGTAATGGAGACCCCACATGCAGGACAAATAAAGAAACAAAGTCCTGACACGGTCGTTCTCAAACAATTCGTTGACAATGTCTCTTGGGGTTTTTTCAGTGTACGCGGTGATTTCCCTACCGACATCCGTGGCATGTAACTTTATCATCTGTTCGAATGCAGGCTTGGCCATTTCATAGGTGGCCGGTCCAAGAAAGTCTTCCGTAAGCTCTCTGAACCTGTTCTGAATCCTGCTGTAAGTTTCCGCGTCCTTTTTTGAAAATTGAGCAATGGATTCACAGGTTTTTTCAACATCCTGGTAGAGTCGTAGCGAGGTCCCGTCCACAAATGGCATGGCCATCACGAGCGACGGAAACACAAATTGCAGATCATAATCCTTTGTCAGGTAATCGTCGAAGTCTCTTAATGGAGGAGCATAATCTACCATCGGCATGTATACCGCGTGCGTGTTATGCAGGAAGCCGGGCAAGGTTACCTGTTCAGTGGCCAGTCCTCCTCCCGCTTCGAAACGTTTTTCCAATAGAAGAATTTTCAGGCCGGCTCTGGCGAGATATGCCGCTACAGTCAAACCATTTGGGCCGGCGCCGAGGATAATCCCGTCGTACTCTTCAGCCATTTCCGGTTCCTCCTTGCTGAGGGTTAAGTTGGGCCGTGGAGTGTTTGGATCCATACACGTGCTGTTGCGCCAAGCCTAAAAAAGATGAGCGCAACCTTGGTTACGGTCAGATCATGTTGAATATTAGGATCACAGTATTTTGCTTGACATGTCAAATCACTAAATTTTATGCTTTTATAAGAAAAACTTATATTTAATGCGGCTGGACATGGGAATAGATCTTAATCTCAATCAATTTAGAGCATTCTACATCGCCGCAAGCTGTGGGAGCATCTCACTTGCGGCGGAAAAACTCTTCATCAGCCAACCTGCTGTTAGTATGCAGATCAAGGCGGTGGAGGAACAATATGGCGTACGCCTTTTAATCAGAAAGAAGAGGGGACTCGAATTAACAGAAACCGGTAAAAAAGTTTACAAGATTGCTGAAAGAATCTTTGAGCTTGTTGCAGAAGTGGACAATCTTTTGAAGCGAGATACGGAAACGTCAAAAGCAATACTAAAGATTGGAAGCACTAAGACGCTGGTACGATACCTTATGAGTCGCTATATCTCAAAATTTAGGGAAGCGTATCCAACAGTTCAAATTCAGATTGACGAAGGCAGTTCCGATGAAATGATTAAAAGTGTTCTCGAAGATCGAAATGACTTGGCCATTGTCGGACGCTTAACTTATGACGAGAAATTGAAAGTCATCCCATTCAGTCGGGACGAAATCATCTTGGTTACTGCTCCGGGTCACCACTTTTGCTCTCGATCGGCAATCTCAATTCAGGATTTGCGTCACGAAAATCTTATTCTTCGAGAAAAAGGATCAGGAACGCGAAGACTTGTTGAAGAAATTTTTGAAGCCCAGGGTTTTGCTCCCTCAGCTTTTATTGAGACAGGAAACGTTGATTTTATAAAAGAACTTGTAGAAATGGGAAAAGGTATGGCGATGTTAGCGAGAATGGGCGTTGAGCCGGACCTTCAAGCAGGACGGTTGGTTGCGATTCCTCTTTTGGAGGGGCCGTTTATATTAGGAATTGATGTGATTGTGAAGAACCAACGCACACTATCCAAGGCTGATGCCGCCTTCCTTGAGTTCCTGCTCCCGGCGCAACCTCCATTGGAACAAAGTCCGGCCCTCTGAAAGGCCTACAACAATGAAAACCCATCTCGAATGTATGACATAATTCTGCGTACTGTTGCCGATGGCCTAATCATTTTTTTCGCGCCTTCTCCTGGGATCTCCTTAACGTATTTTCGGCCAACTAATGAAATGGACCAGTGGGTTTCTAGAGTTCCTGAACTCGTAATGTCTGTTCTTGGCGCGCTATTTTTTTACCGGTTTCTGTTAAGAGCCATCCGTCTATTTGTAGGGCCAGCCATTGGATATGGACTTTTGGATCGATGTTGAATCTCTTGGGATCTATTTCCGAGGCTTCTTTGGAAAAACGCCACAGTTTGTCAGCGTCTTTCACAATAGCATCGTTAAGGGATAGGGCCGTCTCACGTGAATCATGACCACTTATGATCTCGACAATTTCGTCGATCAAAGCGGCGCTGTATCCGACCTGTTTAAGGATCTCCTTTGCTATTCTGGCGCCCTCAACTTCGTGTATCCGATTAATTGTCCTATCGTACTCATGCGGACCGAATGCTTTAAGGTGCAATTCCTCCGGTACCATTTTCCATCCCACATCGTGAAGTATTATGGCGGGTAAGACCACTTCCGGTTTGCCTCCTTCCTCCTGCAGCAATCTCAAGGCGAACGCTCTGGAAACATCCATATGGATTTTGTTGTTCCTGGTGTCAAGGTACGGCAAAGCCAGCTCATATATTTCCGAAAAAGGTTCAAACATATTTGACGCTCCCTCCGTGCGGAACATTAACAGAGATCTTGAGAACCATGTAAATTTCGAACCCCGTGGGATGGCCTTCCCTATGTATGCGCCCAAAAAGCCGTCCATCAATCGTCATTGTTTAGCCTATCCCTTAAATTCCAGTATGTTGAAGCCATTATCCATTAAGTTCTTGCTCAAAACTTCTGAGTCCCTACATTCCGTGCGTAGCACAACGCGAGCTACCCCGTTCTTGCCTTCTGGAACCGTAAAGATCGCCCGGATCATACAGCTACTTTCCTCCACAATTTTTAGAATCTTCGACAAAGTTCCTTCCTGGAGATTCACATCAGTAAGAGTAATTCGGGTGCATTCGTGTCCCACCTCCAACAGTTTGTAAAGCATTACAAAGATCTCCCGGTCGGAAAGCACTCCCACCACTTTGTCCCCATCCATCACAGGAAAAGTGCTCATTGTTCGTTCACGACCCTTCATGAGCACGTCTTCGACGCTATCGTCGACGGAGACCGTCACAGGCATGCGGACCATGACATCCTTGACCTTGAGCTTGTTGCAAAAGTAGTTCATTTCACATGTGTTACCACTTTCACTTACACAGGTCGCAGCCTCGCTAAGATCTCTCCTGTGGACAACTCCCCTTAATCGGCCGTTATCAACCACCGGCAGCATTTTCAGGTTATTTTCTGAAATTAGAGTAACAGCTTCGGTCGCCAAAGCGTCACTTGAGATTGACAATTCTTGAGCATGCATCCAATTTCTAACGAACATTATGGCCTCCTGAATCGTTTGCAGCCAGTAATCCACGGTTATCGAATTCAGGCCGAGGTTTTTGTAATTGATAGTTTCCCAGAACCCCAAAAGAGAAGTCTAATCTTTTTGCGATTTCAAACTCTTGGGGAAGATCTCCAAACAAGCGGATGCGACGGCCTTGCCAAAAGTCTGTTCCTCCAGATTGGCGTCCACCTCTCTAATGGTGACGTGATCGGATAAAAGGGCCTCTTTTAGAGTCATCAGAAACAACCTGTCCTGATCTTTATCAAACATATGTCCCGACGGCGGGTCGACAGCGGACCAACCTTGTGTGGGAAAGAGAAAAATGGTAGGCCCTTTTGCTTGATTGAGCTTTTCAGCAAAGACACGGGCTACTCCGACAATTTCTTCGTCAGAAACCCTCAGGAATGTCCGGAGTTCATCTAGTTCGAATTTTCGGCGTTCATGATGCTCTGGTTTGTAATGTGATTTTCTTGGGCTGGTGAGATTGACTCCCCCTGGCGTGATTACTTGGGGAATGCCTATTTTTGCTGCGCTGGTCAAGCGATTTATGCCAGCGGCTCTCATGCCGCCAAGAAATTCTTCTCCCACGCCACCTGGGGCTAATTCCACGACTGCGTCAAAAAAACCTTCCAAAATCATTTGTTCCATGGCCCTGTCACAAACTCCAGCGGCCGAGAATCCGATTACCTGATATCCTTTGGATTCGAGACTTTGTCGTACGTAATGGGAGCAGCGTTCGGTGGGACCGAACATAGACATGGCGACTAGAGGAACGCCACTGTCCCGCGATGACTGAACAGTAAACGAGTCAATCATGGCCATTCCTGTGATTGCCGCAGCCGCCCTGTCGAGCAGATTCATCAGGGGTTTGGACAAACCGGAGATTTCTATCACAGTGTGTAGCACAGCAATATCTCCAGTGCCTATGTATCGCGTAGCCAAACCCGGTAACGCTGCGGTGGAAGAAACCATTAACTTTGGAACTCCAAATGGCAGGGCTCTCATGACATCTGTCGCCATCAGGCTGCCGGTGGAACCTCCCAGACCTATTACACCCGCCAGGCGCCCTGACTTCATAAAATCAGTTGCTATTTTGGTTGCTCCTCCAATCATTTGTCTGGTAATTTTCTTCCTCTCTATGGATACCCGAATGTCCTCAATATCTGCTCCTGCAGCACGAGCGGTCTCCGAGGAGGTTATGTCAGCCCCAGGAAATTCTCCGGACATACTCATGTCCAGGATGGAGCAGGCACCGCCCCTGTTCTTAATAGAATCCCTAAGATAAAAGGTTTCTGGACCTTTTGTGTCTAGTGTCGACAAGAGCAGCACCACTCGTTCCATCAGGATTTGCCCTCCGCTTCCACCTTTCCCCTGATATCCTTTTTCAAGGTCTCTTTGTTAACCTTTCCGGAATCGCCCACAGCGGGAAACTCGGACACCAGTTCCAGCCGCTCCGGGAGTTTAAACATTGCGATATTCCTAGATTTCAGAAAATCCACCATTTCCTCGAAGGTGAATTGGTGGCCCGCTTTTGGAATTACGTATGCGCATGCCCGTTCTCCCATTTCTCTGTCCGGGTATCCGACAACCGCAACCGAGGCCACCTTGGGATGATCGTTCAATAGACCCTCGATTTCAGCAGGATAGATATTCTGTCCCCCTCGGATGATCATGTCCTTGGCCCTTCCAAGTATCCACAGGCACTCCTGGTCGAATTTGACGATATCGCCAGTGGTGGTCCATCCGTTGGGATCGAAAACCGTGGCCGTAAGTCCTTCGTCGCGGTAGTAACCGGCCGGCGCATGTGGGCCCCGAAAATAGAGGACTCCGGGTTCTCCGTCAGGAACTTCGTTTTTGTTTTCCTCATCCATTAGACGGACCTGGTTTCCCGGAAGCATTCGACCCACTGTCCGACGTCGTAGATCTCTGGAATCCTCGACGCGGCATCCGGACACCGACCCCATGTCCTGGGTGCCGAGGTCGCTGGTGATAGATGCGCCGAAAGCTCGCTCGGCTTCCTCTGCAATCTGAGGAGAAAGATAGCCACCAGCGGAACGGATAAAACGAAGCGAACTCAGATCGTACTTGGACGTATCCGCGTCGAGCATCCTCACCAGGTGAGTGGGCACGACACCGATGGCCGTCGCCCTTTCCTTTTCGATGAGCGCCAAGGCCCCGTCCGGAGAGAATTCCTCTAACATGACGGTCTTTGCCCCGGCCAGCGGAGCGGCAAAATAGGTGAGTGTACCAGCCGCGCCACCGGCATGAGGAGCGATGGCCATGGTAATATCGTCCTTGTTTAGTTTCCAGATATCCACCCGGCCCTTGGACGTGCAGACCCGCGGAGCCATGGGCCATTCCACAAGTTTGGGAATTCCGGTGGTTCCCGATGTCGTGGTCAGTAGCGCCACATTCCATATGGGATCCAGTCGTCTTTCCGCTAGGATGGACTCGTCCACGGGTTTTTGCGCCCGCTCATTTACGATGCGGGTAAGCGAAAATGTTCCCTCGGGCACCGAATCCGGCACTTCGTTGTCGAACAGAAATATGTTCTTCAAATGCGGAAACTGCTTTTGCAGTCCCTTGTACATTTCCAGATAATTGAATTTATTGTAAATGTTTAGGATGATAACGGCCGATGCCTCCGTCCGCTCAACCATGTATTCCAGTTCCCTCTGCCGAAGGTATGGATAAACCGTCAATGAGATCAGACCAGCCCGTTCGCAGGCGATCCTGGACAAAAAACCGTAAACGCTGTTGGGGGACTGAATGATGACGCGGGAATGCTTTGGAATTCCCATTTCGACCCATGAAATAGCCATTGAGTCCATTAGACGCTTTGCCTCGGCCCAGGTCAACCGGTATTTGGAATCGACCAGGGCCTCCCTGTCTCCACATTCACGGGCATTTCTATCCCAGAAATCATAAAAAGTCTCATGGGTCCAGTACCCGTTCCTTACGAATTCATCCACCATTTTAGACGTATAACGAATAGGTTTCATCTGGGCCTCCTTAACAGACCGAACTGATTAGCATTTTATGTTTTGTAATCTCCAATTCACAGTCCCAGTTCGGACCACCTACTCTTGACTCTTTCGACCATTTTTGGATCCAATTCGATGGGAATCGGCTTGTCTTTCCAGTCATAGGGAATGGTGGCATCCAGGAGGAGGCGGCCAGTTATTTCCCTGGCGTTGATCGGCAGTGAGGGATCCAACGGCGTTGATCGGCCCCTCTTGATGACCTGAGAGCGGTTGGGCTGGAACCTGAAACTAAGCGCATACATCACCCGTGGGATGTCCCAGGGATCGATATCTTCATCTACGACGATCACTGTTTTCAGACCATAAGCGCCCATTTCCGTAGAGATGGCCGCGGTCAGCACTTGGTCCGCGTGGCCCGGATACATCTGTTTAACGGAGATGATGGCAAGGAATCTGCCCGAACCCTCGGGCGGACAGTAAACGGCTTTCAAACCCGGTATCTTCATGGCCAGGAGTTGCTGCCAGAGAGTCGCTCCGTAGGAAAGCGCCATAGTCATATGGGTGTCGGTCACCGCCCGACCCACGGTGGTACCCCACAGAATCGGATTGTTCCGGTGAGTGACGCATTTCACATCCATGAAATTTCGAGGGTCGGTCCCCACACCAGAGTAATAACCCGTGTACTCGCCAAACGGACCTTCTTCCATGAATTTTTCAGCATCCACCTCGCCTTCGAGAACGATTTCCGCATGTGCCGGGATGGGCAGGTCAACGGTTTCTCCTTTGACTACCTCCACCGGCGTACCCCTGAGCGCTCCCGCCACGTCATATTCCGACACAGTAGCGGAAATGCGTGCCGCGCCCATAATGAAAAGCAATGGGTCACATCCGATTACTGAGGCGACCGGCATCGGTTTGCCCATTGCCTGGTACTTCTTCAGCATGATGTCGGCGTGTTTGCCCTTGATGAACTGGGTTCCGATCTTGTCTTTGCCCAGCAGTTGGGCACGATAAGTCCCCAGATTGACCCAGCCTGTTTCAGGATCCTTGGTAATGAAAAAGTGGGCCGTGCCGATAAAACGTCCGCCGTCCAGTGGGTACCATCGGGGAACGGGAAACTTGTAAAGATCGATCTGGTCTCCGGTCAGGATGTTTTGCTTGCAGGGCGCTCCAGCCTTGTCGACGTACTTGGGCTGAAGCAGATTTTCGCCCAACTTCGCCCAAGCAGCGTAAAGATCCACTAGGGTTGAGCCGAGAGGTTGACCCATGATCAGCGCCAGCCGTTCCGTTGTGGTGCATACGCTGGTGATGACCGGTGTGTCGTAATCCTTTACATTTTCAAATAACAGGGCGGGACCTCTCGCCTCCTCGTTAAGTTTGGCGATATGCGACAGCTCAAGGTCCCAGTCCACTTCGGCCTTAATCCTTTTGCAGAGTCCCTTTGCCTCGGCTTCCTTGACAAAATCTCTCATGTCTTTCATATAAATCCCTAGCTCCTTATCTTTAATTATTCGACCATTATGTAATATTCCGTCCTTTGATCAGCCCAGCGATTATTTGTTCGATCGCAGAAGCTTTTGGCTCGACTAGCGGTTTAGCCTCCTTTTGGCTCCAAACTGTTTCAGGGCGGCTTTGAAGAATATAAATTTCACCTTTGTACGGTAGTCCTTTCTCTGTCGCCCATTCGATGTCCATAGGACGACCGTAGTGTTGCTCGATAAGTTTTGCAACTTTGGCAAGTTCGATTATCTCCGCGTCCAAAAGACTCTGTGAAGTTTGTCGTTCAGGATTTAACTCCAGCTTGAAAACTTCATCAGATTCAGGGTCGGTCGTGTAATAAATCTTCTTCTCTGAAATGGTCTTCTTCACAACATCCATAGTGATCTTGTTGACGTGAAACTGGTCCGGCGTCACTTCACCGGATACTACACTTTCCCCATAACCGTAGTTCGAGTCTATAACCACGGTAGCTCGATCACCTGTGGTTGGATTAAGTGTAAACATAACCCCTGCGGTAAAAGATCTAACCATCTTCTGAATTGCAACGCTAATGAGCACCATAGAATGATCGAATCCCATTTTTACTCTGTAAGCGATTGCTCTGGGTGTGAACAGGCTGGACCAGCATCTTTTTGTTCTGTCCAGCAACTGATCCACTCCCCGTATCCAAAGGTAAGTATCTTGCTGTCCGGCAAAGCTGGCCCCAGGAAGATCTTCCGCTGTTGCTGAAGATCGAACCGCAACCGGCAAGGCCGGTATGCGGGAACGACGAGCCAGGAGACGATAATTCGAGGCGATGATGTCTTCCAAAGTTTCACTTATGGTTCCGGACTCGATCCAACTCCGGATATCCTTAGATACTTTCTCGAGCTTAGGAATGTCCCCATCATTTAGATCGATCAAATGATTGATAATCTTCGTTTTTAGGCCATTGTCATCGAGGAATTGTTCATATGCGGCGGTGGTAATCGCAAAGCCCGGGGGAACCGGGATCTTGGCCTTCATTAGTTCCCCCAGGCTAGCGCATTTTCCTCCAACAACGCCCACCATGCTATTGTCGCAATTTTCAAAGGGAATCACATACCCTGATGTGTCCATGACGGACTCCTATAGTGTTACGACAAATATCTAGTCGATTATGTTGATTTCGCCTTTGGAACCATCAAGCCTTATTCTTTGACCTGTTTTCAGCCTCGATGTCGCGGAACCCGTGCCTACTACGGCAGGCAGACCATATTCACGGCAGACGATAGCCGCATGGCACATGACGCCTCCAACATCGGTAACGGCAGCCTTGATCTTCTGGAAAGCAGGGGCCCAGCTAGGCGAAGTTGTTGGGGCCACTAGTATTTCCCCTTCCTGGAGTTGTCCCACTTCCTTGACTGTGCGGCATACGCGAACTTTGCCTTCCACCACGCCGGGGGAACCGGGAAAGCCGATTATCTTGGTCACGTCACCCTCTGCCACGGCTTTTAACTTTGCCCAATTCGACATAGACTCGGAAGTGATCCCCCACAAAACTATCGTAAACGGTTCAGTTATGGTCTCCGGCATGGTACCCATTCCATCGGGCGGGGTCCACTGGCGGAATTTATCCATGATTCCCTTACGCCAAGAGACTTCTTTCGGCCAAACTAGCGGTCCCCTAGGCTTGCTTCCTGTCGCCCAGCTCGTAACTACGTCCCAGAGAGCGTCCTTGATTTCGGATCTTTTTAAATACCAAACATCTTCTATGTCCTCGATGAATTTGTAATCCACGAGGATTTTCGCAACTTCACGTACCTTGTTCCAAAAGATGCTATGAAACCAGTGCTCCACATAGAAAAGATGGTTCTCAACATATGGGAAAACTGTTCTGGCGGTCCCCAGTAGTTGGTCATAAGTCTGTCTATCAGCGTCAGTGCTTAGCAAAGCCCTGTATTCGGTAGCGAGCCTTTCTCTTTCTTCAATAATGCTTCGAGTCGGACGAGAAATATTTTCTCCTTTTCTAAGCTTTTCTATGTAAATCCCCATCGCCGATAATGGGATGTCCAGATCGTCATTCCAGGATCTGTCGTGATGATACCAACCGGTTCCTGTGGATACATAAAACCACGGTTCTCGAGCCGCTTCAAAGGCCTTCAGCCATTTATTCCCATTCTCAGAAGCCGCCATTTCTTCCAGGATAACGGATGCGGAGCCTTTCATCGCAATGTCATCAACCCCTAGATCTATGGAGAGCTTTGCAAGCTTCTTGAGTTCTTCGTCAGGCCGATAAATTATGACATCGATGCCACCGACCATTTGTGTGATTTTCTGGAGAGGGATGTCAGGAAAGGCTTTTTGACAGAAATCAACAAAGACCACATAGGCGGCATAGCCCAAATTCAAGAATTCAAAGTGGTATTGCCATGTGAGTATACCGAGATCGATAAGTTTGTCATAAGCTTTAAGCAGTTTATATCCTGTTGATATGCCCAGACCTTCAGTAACAACGGACTCATCTTCAATTTCAGGGAGGGTGGGAATTTCGAGTTTCGACACCTGACTAATGACGTCTCGCATTTTTCCTTCCCACTGGTCATGGAGTCGGTCCCAGTTTTGATAATAATAGCCAGCCCTCTTCATAAATAGTTCGGCTCTCTTAGGGATCTCACTGGGATCGGAAACAGGTAGGGGAGTAATATAAATGTAACCGTTGTGAATGCGATGATCGACACCCATTGCGGGAGGAACAATAAAGATCCTGGAATTGAATTGAGAAAGGCCCAAAAACCATGCCTCATCCCAAATGATGTCAAAGGGATACATGGGTTCTGGATAGTGCAGTCCATCGTAAAACCAAAACATGCCTTCTTCATAGGCCTTACGTTCCGGATTTTCACTACTGAACTGATAATGGTAGGGATACATACGTTCCCAACCCTCTGTCCCGGGGATAATTTCCGCCTCATGCGGATTGGGGAATTTCATCTCGGCCATTTTTCCTCCTCCTGTCTCTTGTTGCTTCCGTGTGTCAAGTTGACCGTTTCACTAAACGACCATGCATTTGGACCACTTCTAAGGTTAGGCCGGAACAGGGGAACCAACCGCAACTCCATCGCATATGGTCAGTTTCCATCTGCTACCTAATCCAGATGAATTATCCAAGTATAGTATTGTTCCAGGGCGGAAAAAGTACAGAGCGACTTTGCCCATTTTACCCCTAAGATCATGGGACAAAGAGGAACCTTTGCTGAAGAAGTCTCTAACAAATGGATACCTTCTGAAGTAGGTCACTGTGGCCCTGGCTACAGCAGGTATCTTGGTTATAATTTCGACATGACCTTCCATCTGTAATCCCTTGATATTTCGCCAGTTGTCGCATTCTGCATGAACCGAGGCAGCCGCTCGGCTGTTTTCCTTGAATACAGTAGAATGTCTGGAGTTCTGTGATG
Source organism: Syntrophaceae bacterium (assembly GCA_031292235.1). Taxonomy (GTDB): domain Bacteria; phylum Desulfobacterota; class Desulfomonilia; order Desulfomonilales; family Desulfomonilaceae; genus CAJBEZ01. The sequence continues at coordinate 24,531 of JARLHM010000210.1, forward strand.
AAAAGAACACAAGATCAAATCCCTGACGAGCGTAAAACACTGGGCAAACCCATGGTTCATCCGCCAAGCTGCAACTTAGAGTCATTGTGGTCGATGAATCCAGGAAGTAGATAACTATTTTCTCGAGATCTTCTTTGATCATCCTCCCGCCCAGCGTTGAAACAGGTGGTGATCGATATCCAATTGATCCAGGGCCTTTCCTATGGTCTGATCTACTATGTCTTCTATTGTCTTTGGCTTGTGGTAGAAAGATGGGACAGGCGGCAATATTATCGCGCCCATCTCTGTCACAGCGGTCATCTGACGAAGATGACCGAGATGTAGAGGCGTTTCCCTGACGATTAATACAAGTTTTCTTCTTTCCTTAAGGGTAACATCTGCCGCTCGAATCAACAGATTGTCATCGATAGAGTTGGCGATCATAGATAGGCTTTTCATTGAGCAAGGCGCTACCACCATGCCGTCGGTCTTGAAAGATCCACTTGAAACACAAGCTGCAAGGTTGTCCGGAGAGTGCGATACGTGAGCTAATCTTTCAAGGGTGTCTGGTCTAATCGAAGTCTCATGTTCCATTGTGACCCTTGCTCCACGCGAAAGAATCAAATGAGTCTCGATACCATCAAGTTGATTTAAAACTTCTAGCAAGCGCACGCCGTAGATGGTCCCACTTGCTCCGCTTATGCCGACAACAATTGTCTTCACTACATGCCTTTCCAGCAATCAGATCAAATCGCGTTTGTTAATATGGTCTGTCTACGTTGAGAATGTGCTGCTGATGCTGCGTCGCAGCATTGTTCACCCGACAAAAACAATAATGAACCGATAGGCTGCAGGTTCGCCAATTTTGGTTCTCATGCTTTCCGTCATGAGTCGTTGGGAAGTGCTAAATCAAGATCGCAAGGCCTCGGTAATCTCACAAAAATTGCATGAAACGCGACCCGAGGAAACAATGGAACTTACAGCCCAGACGCCTTTGACGTAACCAGGAATTTCAGATCTCGTCCCATTTTCCACAAGTCCCTTAACATGACCAAAATTATCAACTTTTTGTGGTAGTCAAGTCAAGATAGAAAAAGTTATATGTCTATAAGGCTATCTTATACTATACTTTGGCAAAGTGAGGTTTCGGCATGGCAATCAACCTCAAGCACCTCGAAACATTCTATCATTTCTGCCAGTTTCATAGCATGACTCGCGCTGCTGAAATTACGAATGTCAGTCAATCAGCGATCTCTCAACAAATCCAACTGTTCCAAGAAGAATGCGCTGTAAAATTGTTCTATCGCGAAGGAAACCAATACAAGCTTACAGATGTTGGGGAATCAATATTTTTGTTGGGCAAGGTCATATTTGCTCGGCTAGGGCAAATTGAGTCTCTGCTTGATGAAGCGAGAAGACCGAGTTCTGGTGTATTGAGAATTGGAACAACCAAAGATTATGCTGTGACTCTTATGCCGGAACTGGTCTCAAAGTTTCAAGATCAGTTCCCCCAAATTCTGGTGAAATTGAACGAGGGAAACTCGTTTGATTTATTGGCCCGCTTGAGGAACCGAAAAGAAGATTTGGTTGTCGTCGCTAGAACAAACTATGACTCTTGTTTTAAGGCATTTCCTTTTGCAATTGTCGAACTAGTGCTCGTTGCCAGGCCCGACCATCCACTGTCTCAACGGGGGCCGGTTTCCATAAAGGACCTGAGCGGCGAACTATTGATAATACGTGAACAGGGCTCGGGGTCTAGAGACGCTATCCTGAAAAAACTTGGAGAATACGATGTGAAACCTTCCGCAATCATAGAGTCAGGTAGTTTGAGTTTCATCTTGGCCTATGTTGAACGCCGCATGGGGGTTTCTTTCGTCATGGCTAACGAGGTGGCTGAAGAGCTTTCCAAAGGTGTCTTGAAAAAGATTGACCTTGTCGAAGGCAACATTCGGTTCCCCGCAGACATTGTAGTCCTTCGAGAAAAGCCCATGATGGCGCCAGTCCGAAAGTTTCTAAGAATAGCTATCAGGAAGCGAGAAGAGAATTCTCTGGACGAAATCGTTAAACAGTGAGAACTAAAAACACAGTTTTCGCACTCATCTGACTCACAATCCTTATGCATGAGGTTTCAATGAACCCAATCGTAGCAATCGTCGGAACATTGGACACAAAAGGAGAAGAAGTGGAGTTCATGAGGGATGAACTCTCACATCACGCATGTAGCGCGATAGTGATCGACGTTGGAACGCTTCATCCTCCAATGTGTACAGCGGACATTTCTCGTACAGATGTCGCTCTGGCGGCTGGTACTACTATAGAGGACATATATCGAAGGGGCGACAGGAGGTACGCTGTAGAAAACATGGTCCTCGGAGCGGCCTCAATAGTCAAACAGCTTCACCATGTCGGTCGTTTGTCCGGAATCGTGTCCGTTGGAGGAGGAACTGGAACCCACATCGGGACGGGGGTAATGAGAAGCCTGCCACTTGGGGTCCCGAAGCTTATGGTGTCCACTGTCGCATCCCGAGATATGAGCAAACTAATTGGAACTAAGGATATTACGGTAATGCACTCCGTTGTTGATATTCTCGGTCTCAATCCCATTAGCAGGAAGATACTTTCCAATGCGGTTGCAGCCATAGCGGGCATGGCTTTCGATTCCCGAAAGATCGACTCTGAAAAACCTATCGTAGGCTTGACCTCTTTTGGTTTTATCACGAAAGGGGCGATGCATGTCAAAGCCAAGCTTGAAGAAAAGGGCTACGAAGTAGCTCCTTTCCACGCAAATGGAATTGGCGGCATGGCTATGGAAGATCTGATAGAACAGGGCGTCATCAATGCTGTTGTGGATTTTGCGCTCCATGAATTCGCTGATTTTCTTTATGGTGGCTATTGCGGCGATATTGGGACGAACAGGCTAGAAACCGCCGGCCGCCTGGGTTTACCGCAAGTGCTGGTTCCTGGTGGCCTCGATTGTGTAGTGATGGAATTCGACTCAAGGGAAACGATGCCGACTCATCTGCGCGATCGCGCTGTTTTTTGGTACGACTTCAGATCCGGTGTCAGAACGTCGGCTGAGGACATGCTTAGGCTTGCCGGAATAATTTCGGAAAAGTTAAACCGTTCGCAGGGTCCTACCAAGGTGGTTATTCCGATGGGAGGCTTTTCGGAAGCGGACGCCGCAGGGGCTCCTTTGCATGATCAGAATGCCGATCAGATCTTTGTTTCCGAGCTTCGAACTCGACTCGATTCCAAAATAGAAATCATAGAAATTGAGGCGCATATCAACGACGAGAATTTTGCTGAAGCGGTTGTAAATATTTTGGACCCAATGATCCGATAACTCGTCTGACTTGTTTGACCTAGTCGCCGAGTATCAAGCTTTAGTATGCTTCGTCGGAATGTCTTTACCCCAACTCTACTCCCATGCCTAGACAACAAGAATAAAAAGAGCGATAAAGGGGAATAGACAAATTCAGTCTAGGTTCAAACGAAAATCAGTACCCTTTTAGGGAGCCTCCCAATATGTATTGGAAATGTCCGAAATGTGGAAATAATAGGATAGTTGAGGTTTGCAACGGGGCCAAAGTTTTTTCCGAAATAGTTTTCATCGGTGATGAAATAGAACATGGAAACATTCGAATCGAGGATTGTGACTTTGTAGGATACGAGTGTGGAAAATGTGGTTACCGCCTACCGGCTACCTGTGAATCCGGTTTGTTGGATTACCTCGAATATCAGAGGATTTGCGACATCATTCAGTGACACCAGTTGGAAACGGGAAAATACCGAATAATGGAGCCCTTTTAAATGACCGTTAACGAAAAAATTCTATTCGACGCGCTAAGACAAACGCTTGGGTTAATCAAGAATGTTTTGGAGGCTGCGGACGCTGGAGCGTATGTCGCAGCCAATCTTGATTACATAGATATAGTGAATTCCGACGCGATTGACGCTCTATCAACTGTGGACCCAACCATTACGGGAACATGTGAAGGTGATTCCTGCAGATTCTCGATTTCCTAAACACTATTGGCCAAACGGAATGCCTTGTTCTATGGTTTTCGAGCGATTACTAGAATATCCGAGGCCAACCGGGGATTACGATGGGCAAATCGTTTCGTGATTTCCCGATACCATTGAAAATTCTCAAATTCACGCATTAAACGGATACGATTCCGGAAAATCCGGAACCCTGTTATTTCAAGGATCTCAAATCCCGCTTCTTGAATCTCTTTAACCAAAGAATCAAAAGAATAAAAATTTATTCTGGAAGCTCTTGAAGACTTTTTCCAGTCGTATTCACAATCAAAGGCCACAGCTTCATCGGACCTGCGGATCCGTCTACCAATCTTTTTCAGTCTGGAAAGCAGGGTAGGGACTGTGTAAATTGGGTTGTAAACGTATAACATGCCTGATGGTTTGATAACATGAAACAACTCGGCCAAGAGTTCCGGCGAGTTTTCGAGGTACATAAGGATTTCGTTGAGTATAATCGCGTCAGCGGTGTGTTTTTTGATGGGCAATCGCTGAACGAGATTCGCCTGGACCAGTCCGGTGTAAGCGTCAGTGTCAGCGGCTTGCCTCAATTCATTCGGCCATAGTTCTAGCCCGAACCATTCCATGGCAGGGGTATGGTCACAGAACAGCGCCATGTTTCCAGGGCCACAGGCGAGATCTACCACTTTGATCTGCGATCCCGGGGGTACCGCCGCAATCTGCTGAAGAGATTCCCGTATTTTTGAGAAATGGGCATACTTGAGCTTGGTTTCAAATCTGTTTTTGATTTCTATGGACGGCAGAGTGCGCTCCTTGGATAAACAAATACGCGATACTTTGATGGGCTGGGGTTTCGATTGGAGTCCATCAGGCGGTATTATACCGTATCGCGCATACTTATCCAAGTTATTAAAGTCACACGATAATTTGATAAGTTAATTAGTTATTTCATTTAATTGTAATCAAATATGAATCAGGTATATTGGTGTCAAGAGAGGTATTTATAAATGGGCTCAGTTCGGCGCTGAGCAACCCAGCAGCGTCTGTTTTAGATACAATAATGCCGCGTCGGGCAAATTCCAGGCCAAGCGACTGGATAAGTGTGTTGTATAGTTTGATCTTTACCATGCCTTCTATGATTGGAGGTATAGAGAGTTGCTCAATATGGCTGACCGCAGAGCGCATGGAACTATAATAACCCCCTCGTCGCATAGCGGCGCCTACGAACCCGGGCATAGCCCCCGAAAGCGCCAGTTCACAATTGTCTGTCACAATAGCGCTATCAATGTTGTCAACAGCTTTTCCATTCAGAAAAACAGTGGAAATCTTGACATCCACAAAATCGCTGGATAGTTTGAATTGGTCCTCGAGTAGCCGTCTGACGCTTACGCCGGTTAGAACTTTTACACAAAAACCTTTTTGCAGTATAGGGTACAGGATTTGAATAATCTTGTCGCTGTCAATCATGATTAGCTCGAAGCAAAAGGCGAATCCCCTTTATTGAGCATGGATTCGCCCTGAATGTCATAATTCGATTTTCAAATTCGCCTCTATGTCGTTTGACAACAAATCTTTTCTAAAAGTTAAACACCTGGTCGAGTTCAGCGTCGGTAACCTTGAATTTGATGTTGTGAGGTGGCAACGCGTCACGAGTAAAGAAAGCCGGTAAACGATCGTGGGCGGAGGTGAATCCAGCCTTTATGTTGAATTCCCGCTCATTCCTGAGCACACTTTTCCCGAGGGCCGCGACATCTTCACCAGTCAGGTTGAGACCGTAGAATGCGTTGATCATGTCAATTAGAGCCTGAAAGGTTTCTGGTTGGTCAAGTACCGCAAAAGCGATAAAAAGGCACATGCCAGTGGAATCTACCGCTGCTGTCGCGATCTGTAGATTTCGAGACAGTTCAACCTGTCCTACCGGTGAAAGAGCGTCCGTTTTACCGCCAATACCGAGAATGTTTGATCCCACGGCGTAACCTGCCGTGTGGTCTGCTCCCATAGGACTTGTAGCGTAGGTGACGCCCATACCCTGAACGGCCCTGGGGTCATAGGCGGGAAGGGCCTGGTTCTTGACAACTGGCACACGCTCGACCCCGAACACCTTTCCGGTCACGGCGGCCCCGCTTCCAAGAACACGGCCGAGGTCCGTGCCTTTTCCAACTTGATTTACGAAATTTATGGCAGCCTCACCATCTCCAAATTTGGCTAGGCCCGCGTCCATTGCGACCCCGATAGCAACTCCCATTTCTATGGTGTCTACACCGTAATCGTCATCAAGCCGATCCAACATAGCGATTGTGTCGAGATCGTCAATGCCGCAGTTGCCGCCATGTGCCCATACAGTTTCATATTCAGGCTGCTTGGTCAGGTATTGGCCATATTTGTCCATATAAATGCCTGAACAACGCATTACGCACCCGCGATGGCAGCCGTGTGTGGGGTTGCCACCACGTTCTTTCTCCAGCGCTGCCTCTGTTTCTCCACTTATTTTGGTGTGACCTTCGAAGCGGCCCCACGTGAAGTTGTGAGTCGGATAACCACCGGCTTCATTAAGAATATTTGTAAGCACGTTAGTTCCGTACGCCGCAAGGCCTTCCCCTGTGACAGGGTGCTTTTTAAGGCCCTCGACCCAATTTTTGTTGGCTTCTTTGAATTTCTCTGGGTCCTTGGGTGGCCTCATTGTTAGACCCGTGTCGTCAAGGATGATCGCCTTTACGCCTTTTGAACCCATGACCGCTCCGGTTCCTCCGCGTCCAGCATGACGCGTAGGACGACATTCCATGTCAGTGCATGCGATGGAAGCAGCGGCCAATTTCATTTCACCTGCCGGCCCGATTGACATGTAACTGACTTTGTCACCATATTTTGCTTTAAGTTTTTCAATGAGCGCGTAATTGCCTAATCCCTTCATGCGGTTATCGACTTCTATTTTTACACCATCCTTGTTTATGAAGATTGTGTAAATATCATTTGTCTTTGGTATGCCTTCCAGGACAATTGCCGCGTATCCAAGTTTGGCGAGAGTCTGGGAAGCCATGCCACCTGCGTTGGATTCCTTGATTCCTCCCGTAAGAGGACTCTTACATCCAACAGACAGACGACCCGAATTAGCTGCGATCGAACCACTTAGCAAGCCGGGGGCTATGATAAGCTTGTTTTCGGCTCCTAGCGCATGGCACAGCGGCGGGACTTCTTTGGCTACGATGGCGGATGTCAAAGCTCTACCGCCAAGGCCCGCATACTCACCTACTGGAACTAAGGCGGTCTTGGGACCTCCTTGCGCTCCCATGTCAACTCGTAAAATTTTTTCCATGGGTAATCCTCCATTCAATCAGGCAAAAAGACGAAGAAAGAAAAAGTCGGCAACGACATAGTGTCGCAAGACCCATAAAGAACACGATACGATATTGATGATATGATTTGGAGGTGGGGCAGTCAAGAAGAAATGACTAAAAAAGCTAATAATATATATATGTTATGCCTGTAGTGACATAATAGGGGCGCTGTTAAAGAAGCGTTCCTGCTCTCGCAGAACACGAGGTCAACCGCCAGCTATGGTAGGAAATACGGCCAACCGATCTTTTTCGTGTAGCTCCTGACTCTTAACTCCTGACCTCCCATTGATTAAAAGAATCAGTGATATGTCGACGGGTAAGCCCATTTGTTTCAACACATCATTTACGGAAGCCTTTGGCTGGATCTCCAACTGGATCAGGTCTCCAGCCACAGATCCCGGAACGAACCGAGTCAACGACGCGTATATGATTAGGTCGATTTTCATTTTCTTCTCGCTTACTATTGTCCGATATGTGTTTGTTGCGCAGCTTTTGGCGTTGCCGCCTTAGGGTGTTAAGGAGCTGGGTGGTCTTTGGTAGAGATGTACCCATTTATTGTGCTCCGCAAGATTGGTTGAAAATTGGTGGCTACCGTCATTTTTTGCCACAAAATATAGGTAGTCTACAGCAGCCGGCATTACCGCCGCAATTAGCGATTCTTTACCTGGATTGGCAATTGGACCTGGTGGAAGTCCCGTATTCTGATAGGTGTTATATGGTTGCTTACGGTCAAGGTCGGCCCGCGTGATTTTTGCTCCCATAGGCTTGATGCCGTATATTACGGTTGGGTCGCACTGGAGTTTCATCTTTTGTCTCAGACGGTTATGAAAGACTGCTGAAACTAAAGAGTGTTCATTGGGTTTGGCCTCTTTTTCAATAAGTGAGGCGAGTGTAACGACCTGTAAGGGGCTCCATCCATATTTCTCCGCTGTTTCCTGGACATATTTGTCATAGACCGAGTGGAATCTTGACACCATTTTCTTTGCGACCAGCTTCACATTGGACCTTTCGGACGGCCTTAGAAAATATGTGTCAGGGAAAAGAAAGCCTTCAAGGGAGATGCCTTCGATACCCAATTCATCAAGAAACGCCGGGTCCGAAGCAATCGCCAGAAAGTCCTTTTTGGACGCAATACCCCTTTGCTCAAACAAGTCGGCAATCTGAAAAATGTTGTATCCTTCAGGAATTGTAATGGTAAATACAAGAGTCTTGCCGGAAATAAGGAGATCCAGGACATTTCCAGGGTCACTTCCAGTCTTCAGGAGATAGTCTCCAGCTTTCACATGGCGCTGCTCACCTCGAATAAAGGCGACAATCTTAAAAACCAGCTTGCTGGAAATAACACCCTGTTCTTGAAGTATACTACCAACCTCTGACAGCGAAGCCCCCTTGGGAATGGTTACGACAACGTCATGGCTGGGGACTGTTTTCTCGGATCCAGAAGCAAGCAAATGGCGCACCATTTCTGGAAAGTTAGAATAGAGATAATGTCCCCCAACAGCTAGGACAATCAATAAAGCAACTGCGGAAGCTGTCTTAACTATAGAGAAAACAGGAACTTTCATGATTCAAACGATGCCTCATTACGCCGGCGATCGAGATGACCTTGCAGGATCAACGCTGCGGCAACCTTGTCAATAACTTTTCTGCGTTTGGCTCTGCTCATGTCGGCTTCCAACAGCGCACGTTCCGCCGCTACCGTTGTCAATCGTTCATCCCATTCGTAAACCGGCACTGTAACATTTCCAGATATGAGGTCCTTGAACTTTCGGACTTTCTCTACCTGATGGCCTTCGGAACCGTCCATGTTGTACGGTACGCCAATCACAATCTCTGTTACATCATAATCACGAACAATTTCAAGCACTCGGCGAAGATCCCTTTCCGGATTGGTCGACGCTATGGTTTCCAAGGCCTGAGCAATAATGCCGGATTGATCGCTAATAGCCACCCCAATCCTCTTTGAACCCATGTCTAGTGCTAAAGCTCGCAATTGTATCACCCCTTGCCGGCAGTAAAAAAGCTGTCCTAATAATTTTAAGACAGCACGTTTATTTGATTGTTGCCGGGGTGTCAAGTTTTTAGGTTTTTGAGGATTAATACGATGGCTCGAAAAGTAGTTCTCAAGCCTTCGTTAAATGGTCTGATCAAGCCCGTTTATCGATGGCGAGGTTTCGAAGTGGTTCGGCATATGACGGAGAGGTTCCTTGCAATTCAAAATAGCTTGAGCTACCTCAAGAATATAGGCGATGTCATCACGAGTTGAATACGGAATACACTTCTCGGCCTCTATTGGCAGAGTCACCCCTACAAGACGAGGCGGGACCCTTGTGATTCTTACGCCGCGCAGCAGGCGGTCCGGCAATTTTGCTATGGCCTCATTTGATATCAACACCAAGTTTTCATCATCAGATACCAGCGCCATACCTGGGATAGACCTATTCTTGCGACCTGTTACATCTCTCAGCCCGTCCTTTAGCTGTTGAGTCAGGATGCTCAAGTTGGCCCGAATTTCGGCTATCGCTGTGATGCCCTCAATTGCCTGCCGCCTTTGGATTGTGTCACCTACAATGAGAGCCTCTTCGAAGCAGTCGAGAGCTTCAGGCAGGAATTTTCGGGAGAGATTGGCTCGGGCTTCTATGAGCATATTACGGGCTTCCGGTTCATCCAGCGCCTCAGGATCAAAGGCTTTGCTGTAACATTCCACGGCGGACGCAATGTCGCCCCGTTCCAGCAGCTCCCGGCCTTTTACGACATATGAAAAATCGTCAGAAATGGTATTGCTATGCATTTTGGGACACTCGCGATGTTTAGTTTATTGTTTAGAGGAAAACCCCTGTTTTGAAAATAAGGAAGTGGAAAGAATAAATTCAATCCTTCTTGTTGCTCACACCCAGAACTGAGCCGATGAAATGCGCAATGCCTTCATTTAATATAGATTCCGGGAGACCTCACGTGTTCCCGCGTTAACTAACTCCGGCCCGGATATCACCGACCAAAGCTACGGAAAAGTGAATGAAATGTAATACTAAAATTAAACGAGGTGTTATGCTCACTTAATTAAGCGATGCATAACATGTTACTGGTAACTTTACAACAAAATAAGTAATATGGTCATATTTTGAAAACGATTGTGAGGAAAACATTCCTGGCGCCAAATGATCATGATACTTGTTGAAGCCAAACCATTAAAATGATAGGAGTGCTAAGGAAAGAAAGCCTCGGCTAAAAATTGAAGCCTTATTAGAGAGACGCCCGACAATCGACTGGTGATTATTTCATTAGTTTATTTGTGATGTTGAGCGAAGTCCTAGGTTATGAAAATCAAAGAATTGATGCGATATCTTCCTGTTTTGTCCATTGTGCTTGTCGCTGGAACTTTGCTTGTCATTGTTGTTATTTTTACAATTAGGAATATCAACGCGCAGAACCAGAGGATGGAGGAATTTACTTTAAGACAGGGGATTTCCGTAATACGTACACTGGAAGCAGGAACTCGAACTGGTTTCATGGAGGGAGACTGGGGGATCGAATATTTACAGATGCTCATTGAGCAAGCCGCCAAAGATCCCGATGTTGAGTGGGTAGGGCTTATAAATAGTGACGGGATGATTGTGGCGCACAGCGAACCGGCAAAGATCGGCCTTCGTTTGCTCATGGGGAAGGAGCTTCAGACGGTCCGTACTGTAATCAGGACTGGTGAGCCTCTTTCATTTAAGCGCGAATTGCCGGATGGGCGAACAATTTTTGAAATTTGGAAACCCTTTACGCCGTTTCCTGATCAACTGGCGGAGAGTGAGATCGCTGCGAAGCACACGCGCATAGGTCAGGAACTACTGGACCTGTTTGATCGTGAGCAGAAGCAGGTTCTTTTTCTTGGCTTGAAGATGGACCGTTTCAAGGAAATTCGGCGACAGGAAATCGTGTTCGCCGTGTTCATGGGGGCAGTGCTTTTTATCGTTGGTTCGGCAAGTGTCTATTTCGTCTTTGTAGTTCAGAACGCCTACCTTGTCAGGCGTACCCTTGACGAAATGCGGACGTACACGAGAAATGTTCTAGAGAGCATGGCAAACGGCTTGATTACTGTGGACCGTTCATTACGTGTCGCTACATACAATCCAAACGCGCTGGAAATCCTGAGAAAGGCTAAGGAAGACCTAGATGGCAAGTTAATATCCGAGATCTTACCCGTAGAAGATGAGATCAGGAAGGTCCTTTCAGACCCAAATTCAATTTTCGAAAAAGAGGTCAAGGTAAATGGGGATGGGAAGGGTAAGAATTTCCTTGCCTTGACTGTCTCCCCATTGAAGGAACAGGAGTCTTTAAGGCCTCGTGGAGCTGTCGTTATCCTGCGTGACATGACCATAATTCGTGAGCTTGAGCAAAAGATCATTGTGAGTGAAAAGTTTGCGGCCCTTGGACGTTTGTCCGCTGGGGTAGCTCACGAGATTCGCAACCCGCTCAACTCCATTCGTGGTTTTATTCAATACTTCCAAAAAAAGCTTTCAATGGAACCCGAAGACTATCGCTACACTGAGTTGATGTTAACTGAAGTTGACCGTCTCAATCGAGTAATATCTAAGCTCCTGGCCTATTCTAAGCCTCGTGAACCCCGCTTGACCATAAGGTCGGCGGAAGAAATTGTGGATCATTGCGTGAGAGTGGTTGAGCGTGAAGCTCTTGAGGCAGGAGTGGACATAGTGGTGGCCACCACTGAGAAGGACCTCCCTTTGGTGCTTGTTGATTCGGACCAGATGACTCAAGTATTCCTGAACATACTCATCAACGCGATTGAAGCCACTCAAAAAGGTGGAAAAGTCTCAGTCAGATTGCTCACTGACACTCATGGAAGATTACAGGTCGTCACTGAGGATACAGGTGAGGGAATTCCACGCGAAAATATTGACAAGCTTTTTGACCCATTTTTCTCGACCAAGAAAAAGGGCACTGGACTAGGACTCGCTATCGTAAAAAGTATCATTGAGGGCCATGGGGGCGAAATCGAGGTTGAATCGGACAATAACGGCACAAGATTTATCGTTATATTAAATCCTTATGAACCGCCGCAGGAAGTATCGTTAGAACAACCCGAGGCTGAAATTAGCCGGTCCTCGGCCATTTCATGATTAATTAATCTGGACATTAGGAATTTTAGAAGAATCATGCCATGATGATGGCCAATATCCGTATTTGTCGTTTCTTTTTTAGGTAAATGGATCTCTTATGAATGCAAGACAGGCGAAAATTCTAGTTGTTGATGATGAGCCATCCCAGAGGAAGATGCTAAAAGCCAACCTTTCCCTGGACGGTTATCAAGTTTTCGAGGCTGAAGATGGTAAAGATGCGATAGAGCGGGTGTCAGACGAATTTTACGATTTAATCCTCATGGACAATAGAATGTCCAATGTAGACGGTATAGAAGCTTTGCGTGAAATCAAGAAAATCTCACCCGGGATCCCAGTTATCATAATCACAGCATACGCCTCAGTAGAGACAGCGATTGAAGCTTTGCAGGCTGGAGCGCATGATTATCTGACTAAACCTCTCGATATAGAAGAATTAAGAATAAAGGTTCAACAAACACTGGAGTTCTGGCGATTAAAAGAAGAGAATATTCTTCAAAAAAGACGCATAGAGAATTTATTCGACGCGTCACAAATTGTGGGCCGCTCCTATAAGATGAGACAGGTTCTTGAGACCGTCGCAATGGTAGCGCCTACTGAGGCTTCAGTGCTCATTCTTGGAGAATCCGGCACTGGTAAGGAGTTGATTGCAAACGCTTTACACCAAGGATCTTCGAGATCGGACAAAAGATTCATCAAGATCAACTGTGCCGCGCTCCCCGAAACACTTTTGGAAAGTGAATTGTTCGGGCACGAGAGAGGCGCTTTCACAGGCGCCGTTGGAAGACGGCCAGGCAGGTTTGAACTTGCTGATGGAGGCACGATATTTCTCGATGAAATTGGTGAAATGACGCCCTCTACACAGTCTAAACTTCTGCGTGTCCTTCAGGAACGCGAATTTGAACCGCTAGGATCTACCAAGACTGTGAAAGTCGATATCAGAATATTGAGCGCCACAAACAAGGACCTCAAGGAGGAAGTCAAGCGAGGGACGTTTCGTGAAGACCTGTTTTATCGGCTCAATGTAGTGCCCATTCAGTTGCCGCCACTAAGAGAGCGTAAGGAAGATATCTCACTATTGACTGAACATTTTCTCAAAATTTACAATGAAAAGAATGGACGTCATCTAAAGGGTTTCCATCCGAGGGCTCTCGACGCGATGATGCGCTATTCCTGGCCTGGAAACATAAGGGAACTCGAAAATGTAGTAGAGCGCGCCGTGATCTTGACCCGTGATGAGTATGTTTCCCTACCTGAGTTGCCGGAATCGATCGCTCTGGCAGTTGAAAACCCAATTCCGGGGATGAACAGTGACGGGATAAGGCCTGGAACGACAATACGTGAAGTTGAAAAGGAACTTATTCTTGTAACATTGCAACATAACGATGGTAACAGGACTAGAAGCGCCGCCGAGCTTGGAATTACACGCCGAACCTTGCAGAACAAGTTGAAAGAATACGGCATTGATCACCATGGAACGGATAGCCACTTGGAGTAATCTGAGTCTACACTAGTCGTCCGGCCTTTATTCCGAGGCATGATCAAACAAAATTCATCCCTGTTCGCATTCCAACCAACTAATAGCCCCCGCTGTGGGTAAGTGTTTCCTTCACTACAAGCGAAATAGTATCAGATATGTGGATATGCAAAAAAGTGGGATTGGGGGAACGCCTCGTTTTGCGAAACGAACCCCCAAAAAGAGGAGGTACGATTAAAGTGGGATCAATAAGGCCTCTTAACTAGACGCCTGTTGGTGAGCAAACGGTCAGCTTCCACCTGGAGCAGGGGTGGGGAAGACCGCCGGGGTTGCCGAAGTCGTGGGTGTAGACTGAGTTGTTGTCGGTTGAGCCGTTTCAGGCTGAATCGTCGTTTCAGGTTGGATTGAAAGGCCTGGAAGTGTCGGGGCCGTCTCCGTTGTGCTGTCCGGTGTTCCAGACGATGTTGTTTCTACTGTAGGGGTCTTGCTGTAAGGGCAGCTCGATGTCATCGTAGTTGTTGTGGTTGACGATGATGGGGAACTAGATGTCATTGATGTTTGAGGTGGTGCGCTCAAGGCGCTGAAACTGTTCACCGCCAATGAACTGGAACTGGTTGGGTCCGTCTCCCCTGTGACCTGTTCATAAGTTTGCCTCATGCGGTTGATGAGGTCGGATGTCCGCGACAATTGGTCCTCAATACTGCTGAGCGAAACAGTCGAAATGACGGAGAGATCGTTCTGCATACTGGTTACGGTCTGGTTAGCCTGGTCTTTTTGCTGCTGGAGCTGATCTCTAAGCCGCTGAAGCTGTTCCATCTGAAGTGACAGATCTTCTTCGGACTTTTGAATTTGTTGGCCAATCCTTAATCGGGCAAGTTCAAGCTGGCTGTCCGAAGATGTGCGAGCAGCTTGTATTTGCTCAATCTGCGCCTCTATCGAGGTCTTTAAGTTGTTGATTTGGGTCGACAAGCTCGTAGGGGTCTGAGCGTTTGCTACCGAGGCTCCGAGGCAGATTCCAAGCAAGATTGTGAACGCTTTGGCTAATGGTTTCATAAGCATTCTTCCGATCAAAGGCTTCAGGATAATTCTAATAATAATATATCATTTATTACAAATTGTTGCAACATATAATTAAAGTTAAATATTATGTTAAGTAACCGTGACCCCACTGCGACATCAAATGAATTTTTAAATGTGTGGATCAAGATTGGTTGAAATTATGCCATGGAATCTGTTCAGATCGACAAGGCGGGGCCCAGAATGTGTTCTTCCAAAGCGGGAAAATAATCTCTAAACTCAGGATACTTGAAGAGATTTCGGGATATGTTTGTCGCTGTCCTCGGGATCGAGGACAAATACCTTGGGCAACCCCTGACCGAAACCTGATAGCCAAATGTTCCAAGGGCCTTGATGTTTCTCTGTAACGACATGATATCAAATATTCTTCGGAAATGTTTATAGTCTCGGTCCATTAGGTGATCCGCATTCTCAAGATAATGAACAATTAATTGCTCCACGAGATCTTCAGGCAGTGAAAGATACGAATCCCTGAGCAAGGATGCGAGATCATATTGGGCAGGCCCCATCCTGGCGTCCTGGAAATCGATCATATAGAGACGGCCATTCTTTATAATGAGATTTCGGGAATGGTAGTCACGATGAGTCAAGAACCTGGGCTCAGCCGACAACTCCCGACAAATCTTCTGAAAAAAGGCATTCATTTCCTCAACAGCCACGGATGACGGCCTTTTCGCCGACCAACCTCTAACAAAATGAGTCACGAAAAAATTCATTTCCTGCATCAATTTCGTTTCATCAAATGCAAGGTCAAAGGCGCCACAGCGCGACGTGCCTCTCAATGCGCCTTTTTGCAGATGAACAAGCGTGTCCACCGCAAGTATGTACAGATTTTGTAATTCTTCAACGTCTGTGCGAATCGCCATGGTTTCCAGAAGGTCATCTCCCAAATCCTCCAGAATAAGGACCCCTGACGCAGCATCATGGAAAAAAATTCGCGGGACTGCCGCCCCCAGATTTTCCAGATATCGCTGAATTCCTACAAAGGTTCTTTCTTCATTGGATCCAGGTTCTTGCGTAGCCATTATTATAGCAGATTCTGTATCCTTAAAAATGACTCTGAAATATGTCCGGGTTGAAGCGTCTCCCGCGAGTCGGTTAAACGAGACAGGATTACCGATATTGGTTGCCGCCTTGCTAATTCTTTCCAGAAGAGAGGTGTCTTCAATCAAGCGGAATTTCTCCATTCAAAGTAATCACTCTATTTTCAAGGTCCCCTTTGAGACAGACGCCCCGTCCTACTATACAGCGCTTAATCCTGGCGCCACGACGTACGCAGCAATCTTCCCACAATATTGAATCCC
>JARLHM010000031.1 GCA_031292235.1 Syntrophaceae bacterium
TCTTAGTCGAGTATTGCGCGCCGTCAGAGTCATTGATAATAAACAAGTGATCCTGAAAATTCAAAACAGCGATCATCCGACAATTGGGGAAATTGTAAGGTACAAACATGAATACCGGATTACTCGTTCTCTTGAAAACTTGTTGGGAGTACCAAAGATATGTTCTTTGGAAAGAGATCGAAATAGACTTGCAATAATTTTTGAGGACATTGGCGCAACATCTTTGGACAGGCTGAAGAACTCAACGCCTTTTAGTTTGGAAGACAGCATAATCCTGGCTATTCAGATCTGTGGGACCCTCGGCCAGATTCATTCAGAAGGGATAATACACAAAGATCTCAATCCATCCAATATAGTTTTGAATCCAATTTCTAGACAGCTCAAGATCATAGATTTTGGTATTTCCACGTGGATGACTCGTGAAAACACCGCAATGGCAAATCCAAACACTCTCGAAGGAAGTTTGGCTTATATGTCTCCTGAGCAAACAGGAAGAATGAATCGACTTTTGGATTATCGTAGTGATTATTATTCCCTCGGCGTAACGCTTTACGAACTGTTCACAGGAAAACTCCCGTTTGACACCGCAGACCCACTTGAACTGGTACACTGCCACATCGCCAGGAAACCAAAACCGCCGATTAAAGTAAATCCAGCGGTCCCTGAACCTATCTCAAATGTCATTATTAAACTCTTGAGTAAAAACGCCGAGAGCAGGTATCAAAGTATTCATGGCCTCCAAGCGGACCTGGAACAATGCCTGACTCAAATCCAGCAAACCGGCCGAATCAAGTTCTTTGAAGTCGCCCGCTCAGACATTTCAGAGAAGCTGGAAATTCCTCAACGGCTGTATGGTAGGGAAGAACAGACTGAAATTTTGGTAAAAGCGTTTTTTAGAGTCGTTGGTGGGGCTAGAGAGATCAGCGTTGTTTCCGGGCGAGGAGGTATTGGTAAAACATCTCTGGTAAAGCAGCTTTATAAATCCGTTACCAGTCAACGCGGGTATTTTGTGTCAGGCAAGTTTGACCGCTTTCGCCTTCATGGTCCTTATAACGCAATCTTAGCGGCGCTCCGGGAATTTATGCTTCAGATTCTGGGTGAGGACGAAAATCGTATTGGCGATTGGAAATGTGAGATTCTTAATGCGTTGGGAGTTAGCGCTCAAGTCATTATAGAAGTCATACCGGAACTGGAACTAATTGTAGGGCCCCAGCCTCGTGTTTCCAGTCTTGAGCCACTCGAGGCAAGAAATCGTTTCTTCATGCTTTTCCAAAGTCTCATGCGTGTTCTATGCCGCGCCGAGCATCCCTTGGTCATGTTTTTGGATGACGTCCAATGGGCAGATTCGTCTTCTTTGAAACTTCTAGAACTCATTCTGACTGATCCCGACACAAAATGTCTTCTTTTGATTGTTGCTTATCGTGATAATGAAACAGGTCCGTATCATCCACTGACAACGATGATCAATACCCTTGAGGGAAAAGATGTGGTAACGAACCTGTTGCATCTAGGTCCCCTACAAATTGAACATGTTACAGAATTAATTGCTGACACATTACAGACTGACAGGTCTCGGGTGGAACAGTTGGCTGGGTTGGTTTACCACAAGACGACTGGAAACCCTTTTTATTTGAAAGAGTTTGTAAATGCGCTTTATGAACAGAAATTGCTGGAGTTCGATTTTGAACGCGGACGATGGCAGTGGAACGTACCTAAAATCCGAGAGCAAAAAATTTCGGACAATGTTGTAGATTTGGTTGAAGCAAAAATACTGAGATTGCCCACTCGTACTCAAAATCTCCTCAAGGTTGCCGGCTGCGTTGGCAATCTGTTTGGACTGCATATATTGTCTTGGGCCATCCATGACTCTCTAAGGAATGTGGCGGTTGATCTCAAGCCAGCGATTTCTGAAGGTCTTGTGTTTCCTGTGGGGACAGGATTTAAATCTGTTGAGCTGGAAATCGAAGAAGCAAATCCAAGTATGAAGCTTGAGTACCAGTTTGCCCATGATCGGATCCAGTACGCCGCATACTCCCTGATACCTGAAAACGAAAGGGCCTTGATTCACCGGAAATTGGCTAGGCTTTTGCTGGAAAACACAGCGGCGGATTCTCCAGATGACCACATATTTGATGTGGTTGACCAGTTCAATTCCGCGTTCAGTATTGTTGTGGATGATCAAGAGAGGTCAGAGCTTGCTGAACTAAATCTTCGCGCAGGGAAGAAAGCTAATACGGCGATGGCATATGAAGACGCTTTCTTGTATTTTCAGGCAGGCCTAAACGCATTGGTGAAAGATAGCTGGGAGCGGAACTATAACCTGACTTTGGAACTTCATGTCGAGGCTGTTCAAGCCGCTTATCTTGCAACAAGGTTCAGTGAGATTGAGCGCTTGGTTTCGTACATCATTGAACACGCGCGGACCTTACTTGACAAAGTTAAGGTTTACGAAGTCCGGATACAAGCGTTCATAGCCCAAAACAAACGAGCGGACGCCGTGCGAACATCTTTGGAAATCTTAAATCAACTCGGAGAAAAATTTCCGGTCAACCCAAACAAATTAAATGTGATGGCTGATTTCATGAAAACAAGATTGGTCCTTTCTGTTCGAAGGGTCAAGTCACTTGTAAACCTCCCTGAAATGACGGACCAGAAGAAACTGGCGGCAATGAGGGTCTTGCGGAGTGTGATTTCCGCTTCGTATACCGTTGCGCCGAACCTGTTTGCCCTAATGGCGTTCAAAATGGTCCGTCTGTCAGCACGATATGGCAAGGCTAGGCAATCAGGGGTAGCCTTTGCGGCATATGCGATCATCCTGTGTTCTATAATTGGAGATGCTGATTCCGGTTATCGCTATGGCGCAATGGCTTTGGAATTGGTCAATCGGGATGACATCAAAGAAGATCTAGCTCGTGTGAATTTCGCAGTTTACTCTTTTATAAGAATCTGGCGTGATCCACTTCGTGACACACTCGAACCTCTCCTAGAAAGCTTTCACATTGGGCTTGAGGTAGGAGACTTGGAATATGCGGCGCTTTCCGCAGCCTTTTATTGCACACACTCGTACGGTGTAGGCAAAGATTTGCCCGAACTTGAAAAGGAAATTGCCAAATATGATCATTTGATAGGCAATTTGAAGCAAGACACGACTCGACATCTAGTTCAGGTCTATCGTCAGGAAGTTCTCAACTTGATGGTTCCCTCTGAAAATCCTTGTAATCTTGCAGGATCGGCTTTTGATGAAGATAAAATGTTACCTATTTTGTATGAGTCCAACGAAAGGGCGATTATTTCGGCTATATTTATACAAAAGCTGCGTTTATGCTACCTTTTTTATGCTTATCAAGCTTCTGTAGAGTATGGAGCCAAGGCTCAACAATATCTCGATGGAACGCGAGGCTCCGTTCTTTTCCCTGTAGCATATTTTTATTACTCCCTAAGCCTACTTAGCGTTTTTGCTGAATCGAACCCTGACGAGCGGAAAGCTATCCTACGAAAAGTCAATTCATACCAAAAGCAGCTTGAAGATTGGTCCAGCAAAGCTCCAACAAATTACATGCATAAGTTTCTTTTAGTTGAATCGGAAAGGTTTCGGGTTTTAGGACGAAACCACGAGGCGAAAAGGCACTACGAATTGGCGATAGCAAAGGCGAGACAAAGTCAATACTTGAATGAAGAAGCTCTGGCCCATGAAAGAGCAGGCATATTTTACCTTTCAACAGGAGATACTCTAAAGGCGCAAAACGCTATCGAAGAAGCAAGAAACTGCTATTTGACATGGGGAGCCATGACTAAAGTTAAACATTTAAATGAAACGTACCCGGAGTTATTGAGTGAGTATCCTTCGCTTACTCCATCTGAATTCAGCGGCGAAGCTCCCAAACACAGAAGGGCCGGTTCTTCCACCGAAGAAAACATCGATCTGACAGCCGTGCTCCGTGCTTCCCAAACGCTTTCGAGTGAAATCATTTTTGAGAACTTGCTTACGAAGATGATGAGTATAGTTATTCAAATTGGTGGGGCTGAGAAAGGCTTCTTAATTTTGGAAAAGGAGGGGTCACTTTACATAGAGGCGCGAACAAGTATTTTAAATGGCGAACATTTTGACTCAAGCCCAGTTCAGGTTGTAAACAGCAAAGAATTACCTTCGTCTGTTGTGAACTTTGTCTCCAGAACTTGTGAACCTGTCATTTTGGATGACGCCCAGAGTGAAAACCCATTTGTTAATGATAATTATGTAAGAGAAAAAGGGCCGAAGTCTGTTTTGTGCCTTCCAATTATGCGTGGTGGGCGATCATCTGGGGTCCTTTACTTGGAGAATAATCAGGCCACTGGGGCTTTTACTGCCGGTAGAGTTGAAATGCTGAAAGTAATTTCCGCCCAGGCGGCTATATCCATTGAGAACGCCAAGCTCTACAGAAATCTGGAAGAATCTGCCGCTAAGTATCGTTCATTGTTTGAGAACGCCCAAGAAGCAATTTTCATCGCTCAAGATGGTCACGTGAGATTTTTTAATCCACGATTCACTGATCTTTCAGGATGCTCTTCGCAGGAAGTGTCCTCTCAACCTCTCGCAAGCATGGTATACTCCGTAGACCAGAGCATCCTGTCAGAACAACAAACCAAGAGTCTGGGAAAGGAATCTACGCCTAACATTGCTTCCTTCAGGATTGTCCGAAAAGATTCAACCGAAGTTTGGGTCCAAAACAACTCCATCGGTGTTGATTGGCTGGGAAGACCGGCCACTTTGAATTTCCTGACTGACATCACTGATATCAAAAAGGCTTCCGATCTGAATGTGCGTACTGAACGACTTAAAGCCATAGCTGATTTAGCCGGGGGTGTAGCGCACAACTTCAACAATGTCCTCCAAGTAGTGATCTCCGGCTCTGAGCTGGCCTTGGATGATTTGACAAAGGGAAATACTAGTAGAGTCCGGACCAACCTTGAACGGATCCGTGATTCTTCTATATTCGGCGCAGACACCGTAAAGCGACTCCAGAGCTTTGCAAAGGTCAGGTCTGAAGATACAGAATTGGAGAACAACCTGTTCGATTTATCCAAGATAGTGAGACAGGCTGCTGATATAAGTCGCCCATGGTGGAAGACCAACCTCGAGAAGAAGGGCCTTCAAATAAAAATGAGACTTAATCTCAAGGATGGCTGCATGGTATTGGGAAAGGAAAGCGAACTGTTCGAGGTGTTGATAAATTTGATCAAGAACGCCGCCGAGGCCATGCCGGATGGTGGTAACATCAACATATCGACCCGTGCCGACAGAGACGACGTGGTTCTGGAATTACAAGATACCGGGACCGGAATTCCTGAAAGTGATTTGAAGAAAATGTTTGAGCCTTTTTGGACCACCAAAGGAGCTATGGGCACAGGGTTGGGATTGGCCGTCAGTCACGGGATTATCAGTAGTCATGGAGGGACTATATCCGTTAACAGCAAATTCCGGTATGGCACGACTTTTACGATCAAATTGCCTCTTTCAAAGGCATCTGTTCAGGAAATTTCTTCTTCCCCCACCAGCATCCTGGACTTAAATCTGAAGGTCCTTGTTATCGACGATACGGAGCCAATACTGACGCTCATGCGGGACATGCTCACTGGATACCGTCAGACCGTTTTAACGGCAAAATCTGGAGCGGAAGGTCTCGATATTTTTAAGAATCATGAAATTGATATTGTGATTTGCGATCTGGGTATGCCCGGAATGAGCGGCTGGGAAGTTGGAAAAATGGTAAGATCCATATGCGGGGAGAAAGGGATTCCAAAGACGCCTTTCCTGCTGTTGACCGGATGGGGTGGCCAATCCTTGGGGCCTGACAAAATCGTGGAATCAGGGATCGACGGTGTTTTGGAAAAGCCTATACATAGCCAAAGCCTTTTGGGGATGATTCGAAAAGTCGCGAAAAAATAACTCGATCACAACTAGTTGTGATCACATTATAAATATCCAGATCCTATAAATTCAAGGATGTTTTACTTTGAGAATCTCGAGGACCTTTTGTTCCTGCTCTTGTTTCATAAATGTTGGCTGAATCTTTGGCGCGGGTCTACCAAGAGTCTGGAATTTAACTAATCCTAAAGGGTTATAGGGAACAGGCCACACTCTTTTCACGCCATACTTGCGCAATAAACGGGCAATAGCGGAGAGATTCTCCTCGGTGTCGGTAATTCCAGGCGCTAGAGGCACTCGAGGATGGACCTCAACTTCCCTTTCCGTGATTAAACGACGAAAATTCTCTAAAATAATCGTATTGGGCTTTCCGCAATAGCGTTGATGGGTTTCATTGTCCGCTAGTTTGATATCGTAATAGATGAGGTCCAGGTACGGAAGGATTTTGCTCTGAAATGCGCCATAGTCAAAGTATCCCGATGTTTCTAGAACAATGTGTATGCCTCTGTTCTTAAGATTATTAAGTAACTTGCTGAGATAGTTAGGGAATAGAGTGCATTCGCCACCCGAAATGGTTACCCCTCCCCCTGAATGCCGGTAATAATCAAAGTCCCGGATCAATATGTCGGAGAGGGATTCTACTGAATAGTACTTGCCAATAAGTCTTAGAGCGTCAGTCGGACAAACTTCAGCGCATTTTCCACAGAGATTACATTTGTCCCTGCTAATTCGGCCAGGAACCGCCAAATTTAGAGCGTCATGTTGGCATGCTTTCACACAAGCCCCACATTTGATACACCTGTCTACGAAAAAGGCCATCTCCGGCCTCATTTCTTGGGCCTCAGGGTTGTGACAGAAAATGCACCTGAGAGGACAACCTTTGAAAAATACCACGCTGCGTATGCCAGGACCATCATGAAAACAGTATCTTTTGATATCAACTACGAGGGGCCTTCTATTCATGCGCATACTCGGAACAAGAATTCTTAGACGAAAATCCTCTTGAGACCCAACCTTTGAAAAAAAAGATCTTTAGCCATGAAACCAAACTTGTAAAGATAGTTAAGATTACCGTAAACTTGAACATCGTTTGCCAACATGGAATCCACTATGTCATTGCCACCCGAAAAGATGAATCTCCAAAGGGCCAATACATCTTTAAAGCTTATCTTTAAGTCCCATTTAGTAGCTGCGCCAGTCTCGACAACCATTGAACCATCATTAAAACAAGCTGTGGCTTGAACTAAATGGTCTTCTGTCTCAAATACGTAAACAGCTTTAAAGTTCTCGATATTTTCGTGATAGCCTTTCAAGCCTAGAGCTGCGCCAGAGGTATGGTCGGAATGCTCAAAAGCCCATTTCATAAATCCAAGAAATCGTTCCACAGACCAATCCTCTGTATTTCCCAACAACCAATCCAAAAATGATGCGCCGTCAGTCATTGTTTCCTCACTGTTAGCAATGCAAATCTGGTCGTAACAGAATGATTTAAAGCCTTTCCACGAACCGGGTTTCCCGCTCTAGCTTTGAATGTCAACGGGAGCGGAAGGCTGCGCTTGTCCAGGTGACAAAAGATATTCTGTCCTTTCCATTATCTCTTTCTGCATTTGACGATTAAGATCTACAAAATAAGCGGTGTACCCGGAAACTCTTACTGGAAGATCGAAATGCTTCTCCGGATGGTTCATTGCTTCTAGGAAAGTTTCTTGGGACGTAACGTTGAACTGGATTTGGATACCACCGTGATTCGTCTCCTCGCCCTTGCCGAAAAAGGCGTCCACAGTCGCTGCAAAGTGGTCACACATTATGTTCGGGTCCGGTTCAGGGGTGTATTTGATATTAAGGGCCGCCCCACTTGAAAGCGCCTGAGCAGGTAGTTTGGCTAGTGAATTCAGGGTCTTGCTCAGATAATGAGTCACATTAGAAACTGGGGTGATCCCGCTGGCAAAGTTAGCTTGGGATCTTCGCCCATTTGGAAGGGTTCCTGTAAATTTGCCAATGCCAGCATGGAAGGTCATTGTCCAATAGCCAACCCGATAATTGGCGCTTCGGTAATTTTTCCTGGCATAAAATTCTTTGTCCAAAAAAGAGACAACTTCTATCGCAATTGAATCGGCATAATTATCGTCATTGCCGAACTTGGGCGTTCTATTCGCATTTTCAAGTAAACCAAAGATGTCTGAGAAGCCTTCAAAGTCTGCTTCAAGAGCTTCCAGCAGACGAGAAAAGGGAATCCGCTTTTCGTCATAAACCCATTTCTTTATGGCGCTTAAGGAATCAACGACATCGGCAAGGCCAATGATGGCTGCTCCTGAAGAATTAATTTCCGCCCCGCCTTGAAGAACGTCCATACCCTTGTCCATAGGGCCTTTGAAAAAAGCTGATAGAACAGGGGTGGGATAGAATTCCTGATGTGTCCTGCCTAGTTGATCGTTAAGTGTGGTTGCGCGATTAATGAGCCATTTGGTCTGCTCCTGAAACGCCAGCCAAAAATCTCGGAATGATCCGAAAGTTGTTGGGTCGCCGGTCTTGGGGCTGATTTGTTTAGGGCCTGTGTGTCTGTGCTTGCCGTCGTAAAGCGCAAGTTCAAGAGCCGAGGCCAAATTGAGAATTATTGCGGCGTTATGACCAAAAGTCCTCCCGCTGCTAACAGGTTCTACACACCCTACTATTCCATAATCTCGAGCTTGCTCTTCCGAATCACCTTTCGACATGAGGGCTTTAATCACCGCCTTATCATTGTGGATAGCAGGGATGGCCCCAGTGTGTATGTTAACTTCGCTCAGTCTTTTTAGATAGGCTTTGGAATTTTTGTCAGGATGATACCTTGCCGCCAGATTGGGGTCACGAAGGCACATGAGTTCAGCCGCTCGAAGTATCAGGTAGGTTACGTCGTTAACCGCGTCTTCTCCCTTTTCATCTACCCCACCGATGGTTACAGCCTGATTCGATCCGGTTCCCCCGAATAACTGTTCTCCAGCTTCCAACATGGTTGGAACATGGTCTCCAATCTTGAGCCAGAGGTAGCAAAGTAGCTCCAAAGCGCACTTGTCATATTCAGTTCGTTTTTGTTTGCAAAGACTGGCGACATCCTTTTCGTAAAACGGGTAAAGGAGTTGATCCAGCCTTCCTAGGCTTAGCCCAATGTTGGCGTTTTCGAGGTGTAACGCAGTCCAGCAGATCCATATAGCTGTTACGGCTTCTAAAAATGTATCCGGCTTTGATTCAGGTATTTTTCTATATCGAT
Source organism: Syntrophaceae bacterium (assembly GCA_031292235.1). Taxonomy (GTDB): domain Bacteria; phylum Desulfobacterota; class Desulfomonilia; order Desulfomonilales; family Desulfomonilaceae; genus CAJBEZ01. The sequence goes on from JARLHM010000031.1 coordinate 9,153, forward strand.
TCACAATCTCTGACAGTTTGTGTTTCGTTTCGGTGTCATTTGATAAGGCTGCAAGCCGTGCAGCCTCATCCGCCAGTCTTTTGGAGTAAGAAATGATTCCTTCCAAAACCTCAACAACTGCTGAATAAAATTCATATTGACTAACTTCTTCATCATTCTCAGACGATATTTTCTTTTCCTTGGCATCCAGGATCATACCACTTAGGCCTACCTTCAGGACCATGGAGAAATCAGGAATACAGTGAGAGATACAGATGGCCTTGCTGGTGAGGAAAAATACCACGTTTTGGAAAAGCTTCATTTCATCGGGATAATCGTCCGTGATCGGTTCGTGGAACTGATTACAGTAGTGACGATATCTGGTGATCTCCCAAACGGTTTTCTTCATCCAAGGGGGATAAATTTTAAAATTGAGTTCTTCACCATCCTTCTTGGAAATATAGAATGGATTGGACGGCCTGGTAGAAACAGTATTGAGTTCCGGCCACATTACCAGCCCGAAAAGTTCAGGATATAGGAGCACACCTTTGAACTTGCTCGTAGTAGAACCTGCGAATGGAGAAGTGTCATTAACATCGAATCTGTCAGTACCTACATCATGTCTCCCCATCGCCTTTTCATGCCACACTATGGGCAACCTGTTTTCCAGAACATAGCGGTATGTTTTTGCCTTATCGAGAATCGAAATCTTGTTCTTGTCAAACAATCCATTTTGCAAATGATATTGCGTTATCAGACGTGGGCGCTCTATGCACATCTCGGGAACAGCGGCGAAATATTTGTCTCTTAGGGCCATGAGTTTCGGGAATTGAGCCAAATCCCAACAAGACAAGTTCTCGTGGTTAATGGTAATCCCTGCCATGGGCAAGACCTCCTTGATTTTTTTTCCGATGGTAAAAGGTTTTCGGTCTTACACTCAAAATCGTCGAGAGCGTTACTGTAACGGTGAAGCTGTCTGTACTAGAGGCGCAAATAATTTCAGGTTGAAAGAAGGCTGCCTGGTTCTAGCCTTTAGCTATTGAAACTGAGTAGAAATAAAAATGTTTTCGGCTATGATGCCGACTAACAGGGTTTGCCGAAAATGGAGTGATCTAGCTTTATTTCGTTACGATGGTAATCTTTCCGCAATTTGCCGTCAAACAAAAAAGTTGATCAAGAATAATAATAAGTAGTTTATGTGTAAATAGAAATTTTTCTAATACAAGCTAGGAAGATCGTATGAAATCTGTCGTTTCAGTGAATACTAACCTTTATATCCGGGGCATTTCCATGAAAAACTTTGTTGCTTATATAATATGCTGTTATCTCCTTGTTGGGTCTGTCTATGCCGAATCTGATTGCTACTTCGTTACTGAGGACGCCTTAATTGCGGATTCCCAACAGACGTGGGAGATGGCAAATTTGATGCTCAGAAATCAGGAGATGGAAAAACTCACCAGGTTATCATTGGAGGGAAAAATCGCAGTGCTATCAAAGGGCGAAAAGCTCCTTCTTCTTACTTCGGGAACCACGCTCAATGAAATCAGGACTGAAAAGGACCCCCGAAGATGGTTTATTGCTATAGAAGTGACGAAACCCTGTCCAAAATAAGATTATTGAAGGACCCGGCCAAAAGTCTCAAGCTATTGATTTCATCTTTCGCTTAACCGACCAACTTTTTAACCCTACAACGCGACTTATTGATTTCTTGTTTGCAATTCCATCCAATGCCTGCCATACTACGCAACATACCCTGAAAGGAGGAGGCAGGCCATGCTCCCGTGTTCACGATGTGACGAACACCTCTACCCAGTCCCGAAATTTGACTTGGGCAGAGACGATATCGCAGCTTTCATCCACGAACTCA
>JARLHM010000211.1 GCA_031292235.1 Syntrophaceae bacterium
AAACTGTTGAGCAATATCGGAAAACCGGTAAATTCCCCGACGGAGCGACGCTGGTAAAGGAAATTCGCAAGCTGGAGTCGGGAGAACTTGTCACTGGACATCCGGTAGTATGGGGGTCAAGTCCGGTGCGCTGGTTTGTTATGGTCAAGGACGCGAAGGGCCGTTTTGACGGAAATCCGCTTTGGGCCAAGGGATGGGGATGGGCGCTGTTCAACGCGGACGACCCCAAGACTAATGTCGCCAAGAGTTACGAGGCGGACTGCAAGAACTGTCATATCGCGGCGGAGAAGAGCGATCGAGTGTTCATACAGGGGTATCCGACATTGGGTTCAGAATAATCGTGACATAACATCGTGTGTGGAGGTCGGCGCAACTGTTGGCTAATATAATGAACGTGAGAATTCCCTCAGACATCTGACACTTATAACTATGTTATCGGGTACAACCTTGGAAACCATCGTTCAACTGCGTCAATGGGGAACGAGAGAACAAGCGGGCTGCGGGTGGTATCGGATTTCAGGTACCCCTTTTTAAGGAGGCCAGAGACGACGTTTCGCGCCATGCGCTCGCCATAGCCGGTGATCTCTCCAGCGCGGCCACGCGGGACCTCCCCAGCCAGTAGAGCTTCACGTAGTAACGGGAATGAACCTTTGTGCAGGTTCCCTGTCTGCACTTCCTCTTCGATATGAAAGCGCATTCGGCGCAGAAGGTCGCTCGGCTCCAGCAATGAGGCCATAAAATCAATCTGGTCGATACAGATGGCCAGGAAAAATTCACAAAACTTTATCAAAGTCTGTGTGGATAGAGTCCCCCGTCCGTCGAGGTCTCCGCGTCGTAGCTCATCGGCGGCCATGAGAAGGGCTTTATACTCTTTAACATTCCGCGCCAGTCCTCTTGCCATCGACCAAAGGCTACTCCCTACCCCGCACCGTTGAAGAGATGCGTGGGACATAAGGCGCGCAACCCGTCCGTTGCCATCAAAAAAGGGATGTATCCAAAGCAAGCGATGATGCGCCGCGCCGAGAGCCACTATCTGGCGCACTTTCGACAATCTTTTCCTATCATAAGCAGCGGCAAACCGATTCATAAAACGGGGCAACCCTTCGGCGTCTGGCGGAATATGCCCGCCAACTTGCACTCTTTCTGTTCTCAGTTCACCAGGTATCATGCGCAGCCGTTCGCCAGTGTCTGGATTTTGAACCCAAAGCAATTCTTCTGGCAGGCGTTGGCAAAACTCGCGGTGCAGCCACAAGAGGTAATCAACGCTTGTCGTCTCAACCTGTAAATCCTCGTGATGATCGATGAGTCGCTGAACTTCTATATGGGCAACGGCTTCGCGTTGAAGCGCCCTCTTCTGCGCATCAGTCGAATAGTCGGCATAAGACAGGGCACGGTCAATATCGCGGGGGTGCGTGTCATGTCCTTCTATGAGATTGGAGTAATAACAGTTCATTGACCGGACAAGATCGCCCATGCCCTGTCGCACAGCCATGGGCAATTGGCTCGCTAATCCACTGGCCTTTGTTGCCACATCAATGGCGAGGTCTTCGAGACTACTCTCACCATCCGGCGGCAGCATCGGCTCCATTAATGTTATGCTTTCTGTGGCTTTCATACGATATATTCTTTGCCGCCTTTTTGCCGTCCGTTATTCACTATAAATCAACGAATTGTCAACACAATTAACAAAGTTATTGCCGGTTCGGCTGAAAGGCGTTTTGATCTCTCTATCTGACAGCTGTGAGATCGTGCTTTCTGCCCCCAATTTTGATGCAGGCCATTGGCCTAATTTCGCCAAAGATGAGCAACTCTTTATTTGTGCTCGACCGGAGCGGACATCAAACGAACTGACTGCCGCAGTCCCTCTTCGGCGAGAACGGAACCCAAGAAGACCAAAAGGGGATTGCGATATTTTCCACCAAATCAGCCTACAATATGGCACATTGGTTACAAGCTTGGAGAGGCCTTACGAGCCGCTGAAGAAAAAGCTGAGCGACAGTCCTTGGGTGGAACTCACGCTACTCCCTTCCCCACATCAGACGGGCTCACTGGCATTCATTCTGGAAAGGGCCGAGAAATCTTCCTGTAAAACGCTATCTGGTAGTTTACTGGTTGCCCCCTATTCCCGTGGGAATCCAGGATTTTGATGAACTTTCTACCATAAAATAAAACCCTGACCGCTTGAACGACCAAGGCTGAGTGAGTAACTGTCTCCCAGAAAATTACCCACAAATAAAACCAACGGCGTTAACACCGTTTCCAAAGTATCAGTCCCAATATTAAAACTCAAGAAAACATTTAGAAAGTAAAAACCTTCGAATCTACCGCCAAAGTGATTAGTGTCTTGGATGTGTCAAGCTTAGCATTCTCCAGGAGGTCTGTCTCGTCAACCTGACGAGATTTGGCACAGGGCACTCAAACGTAGAAAGGGACTTTGGCTTGCCTCAAGTGTTCCAAATAGGTGCTTGCGTCGTCTCCAGTAGGAGCCACAACGTTCTCCGCCATACCCTTCTTAGCCAGGAACACGGCGTCATCAGTAAGAAAAACCTTGACTTCATGTCCTTCCTGCTTGGCCACGTGTGCTAATTGCAAACATCTGGTGGCCCTGGTGGGATCTTCTAAGCCTCGTGTGAGAACAAACAAGAAATCTGCCATTAGTCGTACCTCCTCGAAAGATTATAATTTGGAACACAAGTCCTACGGGAACAAAACTTGACTCATCATAACGGCCCAATTCTTGAAGCATTGTCATATAATCGTGCTGAAAACATAACATACTTCAAAAGATCGGTTTTACTTTATAGATTCTTTAAGGGCCTTTGCGGCGGAAAATTTTGGGGCTTTGGTTTCCGGGATGTTGATTTTCTGTTTGGTCTGAGGATTCAAACCTGTTCGAGCTTTTCTAATGGCGATGGAGAATTTGCCGAAGCCAGGCACTGAGATTTCCTCGCCATTCACCAGAGCTTCCCCAATTGTTGAAAAAACGAGTTCTATGGCTTCAGCAGCCAGCTTCTTGGTTATCTTGCCCTTCTCAGCAAGTTTATCAACAAATTCAGCCTTTGTCATGTCCACGCCTCCCTTAAGATAGTAATTACATCACGTCAACAATATTAGTTTTGGCTCATATAAGGCGCCAGCGCACAGGGTGTCAAGAGGTAAAATGTTGCCGATTCGGCCACAAGCAAAATCTCATCCTTCGCAGAACCAAAACTTATGGCCGCAACATGATACGGTTCAATACTGCCTGCGCTACAATCAATTCTTGTCAAAGGGGCCAAAATCTATTGAAGTTTGAGTTATTATGTTTGTAAAATTACTTCCAGCTATTAAATAGCCAACAATGCCATTGGAGAATACGACACCGGCTAAGTATTAATAATGAGGAGACATAGAAATGGGCAATGTTCGTTATGTTTGTTTGTCCGATCTTCATTTTGGGGAAGATCATAGCCTTTTCTCGAATCTGTCAGCCGCCGGAAGTAAGGTCGATTATTCGAAACCCAGTCCGGTCATGGTTCAGTTCGTGACTTGTCTAAGAGCAATTCTTCCAAATAAGGGGGGTTTAGAGAAGCGCACACTTATTCTTAATGGTGACATATTGGAACTGGCTTTTTGCGAAATGAATTACGGCGCAACCATCTTCCGGCAGTTCATAGAACTCATGATGCGTGGAGGTATGGAACCTCTTTTTGATGAGATTATTTTCATTCCCGGAAATCACGATCATCATCTGTGGGAAATAGCTCGTGAGACCCAGTATCTCGAATTCCTTAACAGACATACCCCAAAAAAGACATTACCTCGGCCCTGGCATACCACGAGTCTCTTTCTCGAAGATGAAAAGCATCGCATTAAAGCTCATTTGTTGACGGAAGTATCGAGAGATTATCTGAAAAATAGGCCAATTTGGATAGCTTATCCGAACCTGGCTCTGTTGAACAAGGACAAATCGAAGTGCGTGGTGGTTCACCACGGTCATTTTACAGAAAATATCTATTGGTTAATGAGTAAGATCAAAGAAGAGCTATTCGGGCTACCTCTTCCCGAAGATGTTTGGAATATAGAAGAGGAAAACTATGCCTGGATTGACTTCTTTTGGTCGGCGTTAGGCCGTTCTGGTGAAGCAGGTCGAGGTCTAGAAACAATATACGCCAAGCTCTTGAAACCCGAAACCCTTGAAGCGACAACTGAGAAAGCGGCAGATCTCATCGCTCGTTTTTATGACAGCAAGATTGTCAAGGCGCTTGATTATTTTAACATAGTGAATTGTATCCTGAATCACTTGGTCAAAAAGCACTGGCAAACAGAACGCTCTAGTGTTGATGAAGAATTAAGCAAAGAAGCAGAACTGTATCTTCGACGCTATTTGGAAATTCCTCTTCGGCGACATCTGAAAAATCGATTGGACCGTGAATACCCTGAAACCAAAAATCTGCCAGAGGAAAAACCACATACCCCATATTCAGAAAAACATCCTGAAACAACCTTTGTTTATGGTCATACGCACAAACCTTTTTGTGATTCTATCAAATTTGGACATTATGAGAAACCAGTTCATGTTTACAATACTGGTGGTTGGGTTGTGGACACATTAAATCCTGAGCCATGTCATGGTGGAGCGATTGTTCTTATCGATGACAATCTGGAAACGGTCTTGCTTAAGGTCTACAACGAATCGACTAACCAAGAAAAATGTTTAGTGGAGATCGACTGCGCAACAGACGAAGTTCATCATCAGAACCAGCTTTTCTATCAAATCAAAACCTTAGTTGAAAAAACAAGAAGCAGTTGGGAAGATCTTTCGACAAAAATAGCTGGCGCTGTAACCATTAGACGTGAACGTCTAATGGTTAATGTTGAAGACCCTTCGTAATAGTGGTCTGTTTTCTACCAGCGACATATTTTAAAAAGGAATGTTGACCCCCGCTCCGCAAGTATAAAACGGCAAGATAAACAATGTATTACGGCGCTCCGGCAAGATCTCTTGATGACATCGCCAGACTGAGGCGGACGGGATTCGATTTCGGAGAAATAGCCATCGCAAATGCCGGGGCCAGAAGAATGTGGTGGGAATCCGGTGTCATTAATGGAGGCCTAGGCAAATTTTTTCTGATGGCTCATGGACCACTCGAAGGCGATCCCAATGACGCCGGTTCTCTTTGGAACCGGTATATCTCGAACCTTATGGCTACCGTCGATACGCTGAACAGGATGGCCATCCGGTCTCTTAACATCCATCTTCTTGTGGATAGGAGAATCGTCAGCAGTCTTGTATTGGCCGAGAAGATAAGAGCCCTCAGGGAACTTGTACAATATGGGAGGAAAAACTCAGTCGCCATCAACCTGGAAAATCTTTCCGAAACCGCCGACGACCTTGAGCCTGTAATGAGCGAGGTTCCGAATCTGGGTTTAACGCTTGATGTTGGACATGCGAACCTTGGTGGCACAGCAAACAAATCAATTTCGATCATTGAGAAGTTTGGGAGGCTGATCCGTCACGTTCATTTACATGACAACCGTGGTGGCCAATCGCAAGATGACGATTTGCATCTTCCGATAGGGGATGGCACGGTTGATTTCAGAGCAATAATGACTTCGTTAATGAACGCAGGTTATGATGGGACACTGACTTTGGAAGTGAAACCGGAATTTCAGGAGGCGGGGAAGATTCGCGTAAAGGCCTTGGCTGGAGATGAGTTGTTTACCATCGATCTTCAAAATTTCGAATGACGGCGTCTTGAATGACGAGGTCCCGTAAAAAGACATCTTTCCCCTCATCGGTATACCTGAGAATACGTTCGATCCTCTCAAGAATCTGGGCCAAGTATACTCGAGGGTCCTTTTTCATAGAGGTTTAGCCTCTTTCAGGATTCGTCTGCGTAACAGCCAGTAGATTCCTTTCTCACTAACTACGTCCACTCTCCGGCCCATAAGCTCCCGTAAGTCGGTTAGTAGAGCCCCTAGGTCAAGCAGATTTCGATTGGGTTCCATATCAACCAGGAAGTCAATGTCACTTGATTCATCGGCGTCG
>JARLHM010000212.1 GCA_031292235.1 Syntrophaceae bacterium
AGTGTCTCCAGCCCCACAAAGATCATCAACAAATGGGACCCGGAAACCATGAACATCATTCCGACGGCGGAAAACAACAGGATAGCGAAGTACTCGTAAAGATCCAAGCCCTGGTCAACGAGATATTTCATGGAAATCAGGATGGTCAACCCGACAGAAACAAGGATCAACATGTTAAAAAACCAGGTATATGTGTCCAGAGCAATCATACCACTGAACGCTGTTGTGTTCATGAGACGCAATGGAGCATTGACCATTAGCGCAATTAGGACGCCTATTAGGCCGATCACAGCGCCGACAGTTACTGCGCCCTTTCGGACAAACAGGCCCAATAGCATAGCCAACAAACCAGCGACACCTATAACAAGCGCCGGCAGGACGCCTCCAAGATTAACTTCAGGCACAGGGATCATCCCGATTGCTCCCACTTGTAATTATCATCTCTCCGCACGGATTTTCGTGACGGAGGAAACCAGACTGATTCGTTCAACGTTAGGAAGATTTTGCTTCCCGGATTCTTCCATGGCGGTAACCGCCGCTCTCTTCTTTTCCACATGCTGGATGAAATTCTTCACGGACGGTTCCATCGGTTTCAGAAAAGTGTTCGGATATACGCCGATCCAGACCACAAAAATCAGTAGAGGCGTTAGAACCGCTACTTCCCTTAAATCAATGTCTTTAAGGTTCAGGTTCTTGGGATTTGTAACTTCGCCGAACATAACTCTCTGGAACATCCAGAGCATATATACCGCTGCAAAGATTACCCCGGAAGCGGCAAACACAGTATACCAGGTAAACTTCGCAAAAGAACCGAGTAGAATCAGAAATTCACCAATGAATCCGTTCAACCCGGGCAACCCAATCGATGAAAGTGTAAAAATCATGAAAAAAACGGCAAAAAGCGGCATTACTTTGGATATCCCACCAAATTCCGAGATCAGTCGTGTGTGTCTTCGCTCGTAAATCATTCCCACGATCAAGAAGAGGGCGCCTGTGCTCAGGCCATGATTTATCATCTGAATGATACTACCTTCGACCCCTTGTGTAGTCAGAGCGAACATACCCAGCATTACGAACCCAAGATGGCTCACGCTGGAAAAAGCTACCAGTCTCTTCATGTCCACTTGGACCATCGCGACCCAGGCTCCATATATTATGCCTATGACAGCGAGAAGAACGACCCACCAGGCGGCGTCCACAGCGGCATTTGGAAACAGAGGGATCGCAAACCTTATAAAGCCGTATGTTCCCATCTTCAATAACACTGCGGCAAGGACAACACTGCCAACTGTAGGCGCTTCGGTATGGGCGTCAGGCAACCATGTATGGAACGGAAACATCGGAACTTTTATTGCAAACGCTAAGAAGAACGCTAAGAAAAGCCAGAATTGAGCCTGAACCGGCACAGCGAAATCATATAGTTTAAGGAGATCAAAAGTGTAGATCCCTGTACTTTTTCCCGCCATGAAATATAGGACCAGAATCGCCACCAACATCAGCAGGCTACCGACTATGGTATACAAAACGAATTTGATCGCCGCATACAAGCGTCTTGCCGGATTGCCCCATACCCCGATCAAAAGATACATGGGGATGAGCATGATTTCCCAAAACACATAGAAAAGGAACAGATCGAGAGACACAAACACGCCTATCATACCAACCTGAAGGAACAACAGGCAGATCATGAATTCCTTGACACGAACGGTTATGTCTTTCCAGCAGGCTAAAACTAGAATCGGGCCCAAAAATGTAGTCAGCATCAACAAAAGAAGACTTATACCGTCTATCCCGACCTTGTAAGATATTCCCCACTGCGGAATCCACGGGTAACGTTCTACAAACTGCATGGTTGCGATCGAAGAATCAAAACCAAAGTAAACGAACAGACTCAACACAAAGTCTATCAGCATACATACGATAGTGACCCATCTAAGCGTTTCGGGACATTCTCTGTTGATGAACAAAATAATTCCCGCTCCCAACAGAGGGATAAAAGTTATAAGACTCAACAAATGAGAAACATTTTCCATGAACGGCACGCCTCCGTGTCCTATCTGAGTAGCAGATAACCGATTACGACCATAGCCCCAACCAAAACCGAAAGGGCATAGTCCTTCACAAGACCGGTCTGAAGCAGCCTCAGGACGCTTCCAAAAGTCCGCACAACAGCGGCCACACCATTTACCGCGCCGTCAACCACGGCCTCATCAAACTTCTTCCACAGAAACCTTGAGAATTCTACGATTGAGTTCACGAATAGGAAATCATACAGTTCGTCAATCCAATACTTGTTAAAAACAAGCCTATGCAGTCCTGAAAAACGTTCAACAATCCTACCAGGCGTTTCTGGACTCGTAATATACATGTATCTGGCGACCAACAGGCCCAATATCGCTATAGCCAGCGAAACCCCCATTAAGACCAGTTCGGCGGTTACGCTGTGATGACCGGCATGATGCGCTCCATGCTCGATTATGGCCTTAGCAGGAGCAAAGACAGGGCTGAGGAAATTCGAAAATCTCTGTGCGCCTTCAATAACTGGTATCCCGACAAAGCCTCCAACCAGTGAAAGAAAAGCCAAAATCATCAACGGCACTGTCATAAGTGGTGGAGATTCATGCAAATGGTGAGCGACATCAGGTTCTACTCGTGACTTTCCGTAAAATGTCATAAACACGGACCTGAACATATAAAAAGATGTCATAACCGCTGCTACGGCACCCATTATCCAGAAAACCATATTCTTCTGCAAAGCGTAGTAGAGGATCTCGTCCTTGCTGAAAAAACCTGCAAACGGGAATATTCCCGCAATGGCCAGCGTCCCAAACAAGTAAGTCCAATGCGTATAGGGAAGCTTTTTTCGTAAACCACCCATTTTACGCATGTCAAGCTCACCTGACATCGCGTGCATTACACTACCAGCGGCCATGAACAGGAGGGCCTTGAAAAAAGCGTGTGTCATCAGGTGAAAGATCCCGGTCGAGAAAGCTCCCACTCCGCAGGCCATAAACATGAAACCCAACTGGCTTATCGTTGAATAAGCCAGAACCCGCTTGATGTCGAATTGGGTAATGCCGATTGTAGCGGCGAATAGAGCCGTCAACCCTCCTATTATGGCAACCACAGTCAGCGATACGGGGGCCATCGCAAACATGACGCTGCATCGGGAAACCATGTAAACGCCCGCAGTAACCATTGTAGCGGCATGAATCAGCGCGCTGACAGGCGTCGGGCCTTCCATGGCGTCAGGCAACCAAGTATATAGAGGAATCTGGGCTGATTTACCGGTAGCGCCGACGAAAAGGAGAAGTGTTATTAAAGTTACAAGATTACCCCCTTGGGTTAATCTCTCAGGCGCAGCCGCAAAAACATCAACATAATTAAACGTGCCGAAGACCGTAAATATCAGAAACATGCCAAGCAAAAATCCAAAGTCTCCTATCCTATTTACGACAAAGGCCTTCTTGCCCGCGTCAGACGCTGACTTCTTCTCGTAATAATAGCCGATTAGCAGATAAGAGCACAAACCCACGCCTTCCCAACCCACAAACATCAACAGGAAGTTGTTGGCCGAAACAAGGATCAGCATATTGAAAACAAAAAGGTTCAAATAGGAGAAATATCTTCGGAACCCAATCTCGCCATGCATGTATCCGATGGAATAGATGTGAATGATGCACCCAACACCACTCACAACCATAATCATTACTATGCTCAGCGGATCAACAAGGAACCCGATTGGAACATTCAAATCGCCTGACCATATCCAGGAATAAACTATTTTTTGAATCGATCGCGTCCCTGGAGCCATGTTTAAAAGCTCAAGGAAGATCGATACGGCCACCACAAAGGAGGCCCCAACCGATCCCGCTCCGATCCAACCAATTGTTTTCTCAGAAAAACGTCTTCCAAAAAGACCGTTGATCAGAAATCCTATCAGAGGAAAGATGGGTATCAACCAGACTAGTTCAATCATGCCAGGCTCCCGGATCTGTGTTCGAAAATAATCAGCCCAAACCGAACTGTTCAAGATGTTAGTTCAGATCGAATCCTACCACTTCAATAAGCTGATATCATTGATATTTATTGTTCCGCGTTGTCTGAATACCGCGACAGCTATGGCCAACCCGACCGCCACTTCCGCAGCGGCGACCACCATTACAAACAGGACGAAAATCTGTCCCTCTATAGATCCCAGATAACGGGAAAAAGCTACAAACGATAGGTTAACCGCATTCAACATGAGTTCCAGGCTCATAAGGATCACGATCAAATTGCGCCGAAACATTACTCCTACCATGCCGAGACTAAACAGGAGCGCAGACAGCACCAAATAATGTTCCAAAGTCACCATTCTTTTTACCTGCCACGTGAAGTTTAAACGCCAACACCGCTTTGAGTGGTTTAGTCCTTCAACTTACGCCCGATAATAACTGTTCCGATTATTGCGGCAAGGAGCAATATGGAAGCTACCTCGAACGGTAACAAATATGTGGTAAACAGTTCCGTCCCGATCAGTTCTATATTAGAGACATTGCCGACGGCCCCGGGTAAGGATTTGCCCATGACCGACGGCGTAAAATGACTGAAAATCGGAAATAGGACCACTACTAACGCGAGTGCCAATATTACGCCAAATCCCCACCGTAGTGGGCGAGGTTCTTTGGGCAAACTAATCTCTTCTAAGTTCAACAACATGATGACGAACAAGAATAGCACCATGACAGCGCCCGCATAGACAATGATCTGGACCATGGCCAAGAATTCCGCGTGCAAGAGTATAAACAGGGTCGCCAGTCCAATCATAGTCAGGATCATAAACAAAACATTGTGAAGTGGTCTCCGCAAAAAAACCACACATACTGCGGAAAGCAACGTCACAGCAGCCAAAACATAGAAGAGGATGGTTTCCATAAGCGCCAAAAACCTCCAAATTGCATCCAATACAAAAAGACTCAGGGTTGCGCTCTTCCTGCCGATACAGAGGGGAAGCTACCCGAATTCCAGTTAGTTACCAGAGGCGCAACGGCCTAGAAACACTAAACTTACTATAGCCGTCATCAGCTCGGCCAGTTCACTTTTCACTATTCCTTCAACCCTAACACACAGGCTCTGTCAAAGATCATCCTGCCTTTTTCTTCAACTCATACCTAGGTATAGGGGGTTCCATAAGACGTTCTTTGTCATAGAGCAAATCCCCTCGGGAATATTCCGAGATCTCATAAGCATTTGACATCTCAATAGCTTCTTTGGGACACGCCTCTACACAATAGCCACAGAATATACAACGAGTAAGGTCTATCTCATAACGTCCAGGATATCGCCTGCCGTCCGGCTCGGCGGCCGCTTCTATGTATATGCAATCAGCCGGACACACCGTGGCGCAAAGCATACACGCCACACATTTTATCTTGCCTGAAGCATGGCGAGTCAAAACATGGCGTCCTCTCCATCTGGGAGCAACATCCCACTTCTCATCCGGATACTGGAGCGTCACCTTTTTCTTCAACAGATACGAAAATGTGAGTTTAAGTCCCTGTAGCAGGGGGATTAGCATTGTACTGACCTCTCGAACGAACTGATGTTAAAGCGCAAAGCCTCCCGACGGAATCTCTCGCTAAAATGTAAATGGGTCTAACCTACTGTCACCCCACGTATTTGAGCCACAATGTGTAAACAAAAGCAGTCGCCATAACATTCAACAATCCTACCGGTACCAGAGTTTTCCAACCAAACTGCATGACCCGGTCATAACGCAGTCTGGGATATGTGCCTCTGATCCAGACAAACACGAATACAAAAAAGAAGGTTTTACCTAGGAACCAAACTATGGGCGGCAATATTGGGCCTTGCCAGCCACCGAAGAACAATGTTGTCATTAATGAACTCAAAAAAAGTAGATGGGCGTACTCTCCAAGGTAAAACAATCCAAATTTCATGGAGCTATACTCTGTCTGATACCCAGCCACCAATTCGTTTTCACATTCCATGAGGTCAAAAGGAGTCCTGGCTATTTCGGCGCTGCCCGCTATGAGAAAAAGAATGAAGCCCAACGGTTGCCTGAAAACGAACCATTTCCATACCGAATCTTGAGCTTCTACAATATTGACAAGGCTCAAAGACCCAGCCAGCATTAATACACCAATTACCGATAAACTAAGTCCAAGCTCGTAGGATATCATCTGAGCGGCTGCCCTAATCGATCCTAACAGAGAGTACTTGCTGTTGGACGCCCAGCCACCCAGGATTACTCCGTAGACCCCAAGGGAGGAGATCCCGAAAATATATAGGATACCTAGATTTATGTCCGCGACGACCCCGGTGTTCAAATCGAACTTGTTAGCCACAGGACCCAGAATGTTCTCTAGTCCCAACCCCTTGGCGAACGGTATGACCCCAAAAGGGAGTAGGGCGCAAACAACTACTATAAGCGGAGCAATTATGTACACTGCTGTGTTCGCGGCTGATACCGTTATTTCTTCTTTAAGAAGCAACTTTGCGCCGTCTGCGAGCGGTTGTAGCAGCCCCCATGGACCTACGCGGTTCGGACCGAGTCGCACCTGAATCCAGCCAAGCACTTTTCGTTCCAGAAGAGTTAGGTAAGCCACAAACGTGAGCACTGCCACTATAACCAAAAGCGTCTTTATCAATACCAAGAGCACAGGGAAGGCGGATTCCATAAATCAACCCCTCTCGATTTTTATGCCTTTTCCACCTTAATCGGGATTTCGGTGGATCCCCAGTCAGTGAAAGAATTCAACTTGTTGCTTGAAAAGTGATACGGGACCAGGATCGTCCCTTTCACTGGTCGACGAGATTGCTTCACCTTAAAAATTATCGTCCCGCCGCTTCCGGTAACTTTAATGTTGGACCCCTCGGCCACTCCCAGGCCAGCCATGTCGGAGCCGTTCATCTCAGCAAAACCGCTCGGACAAACTTCCATTAGTGACGGGCTCCATTCGGAAAAAGACCCAGAATGGAACTTCTGAACACACGGAATCAATCTGAATGAATCCGTCTTAGTCAGAACCGTCCCAAAAGGTTCAGCCACCGCAAGCTTTGCCTTGCCGATCGGAAAACCACCTTCGTACAAAGTGGGCCGACCCGAATCTTCAGCGTCAACACAAGGCCAAACCACACCTTCTATCCCTAAACGCTCGTAGGACACACCTGCGTACATCGGAACAGAACTGGCGATTTCATTCATTACTTCGGCATAGCCATTATAGTAAGGGTCGGCCTTCTCCATCTTTGATGCCAACGTCGTAAATATTTCCAAGTCAGATTTCCCGCAGCTTTGTTTGCCGCTCGGATTAAGCTTTTGAATCCTTCGTTCCGCGCTCGTGAATGTTCCCGATTTTTCATAGGGCGCAGCGGCAGGCAGGACAACATGGGCCATTTTTGCAGTGGAAGACATGAACATGTCCTGAACCACCAAAAATTCCAACTTGCCAAGAGCATCCAGAATCTGCTGACGATTCGGGTACGTGTCAACCGGGTTCTCCGCCACCACATAAAGTCCCTTAACTGTCCCGTTCGCCGCAGCGTTCATGATATCACGAGCGCCCATCCCCTGTTTTGGCCCAATCGGAGAATTCCAAATCGTCTCAAATTTCGAGCGGGCGCCATCATCTGTGATTGATTGGTAACCTGGCAACATATCCGGCGTGAGCCCCATATCCATTGCGCCCTGGGCATTGGCTTTCTCACCGAAAACAAATACTCCGCTGGATTCTTTTCCGATATGCCCTGTAATAAGGGCAAGATTTACAGCGGCCTTGCTTAGAGCGACACCGTCAACCAATCGGTTGAGCCCTTCAGCTAGTATTACGACCCCCGATTCAGCCTGAGCGAACAACTTGGCCGCATTCCTAATCAATTCAGGGTCTATCCCAAAAGCCGCTCCAACCGATTCCACGCTGTAGTCTTTCAAGGATTCCTCAAGAGCTTCCAGACCTTCCGCCCTAATATCTAACGCGGCGCGGTCAAATAGTCCCTCATCCATTATGAACTTGATCATAGCATTAACTATGAATGCTTCAGCGCCCTGAGGAGCAATTAAAAACAGGCCGTCACGATCGGTCAATTTTGTCCTAATCGAATCCACCACTATAACTTTGGCCCTTTTCCTGGCACTTGCGAGAATGATTTCATTCTTGGCGACCGGATGAGTTTCCGTGAGGTCCGCTCCTAGCAACAAAACGGCCGTGGTGCCTCGAATTTCGCGAATTGAGTTGGTAGACGCTGCATAGCCTAACATTGGGGCGAGTCCGTCTTTGAGCGCCCTGTAGCCAAGACCAGCGGCGTGATCAATATTGTTAGTTCCCAAGACTGTGCGTACGAACCTGTTGAAAACATACGCTTCTTCATTGGTCAATCTCTGCGATCCAATAGCCGCCAGGCTTTCAGGGCCGGAATTCTCCTTTATTGAACCAAACTTATCTGCGACAGTTTGAATAGCCTCGTCCCACGTGGTTTCCACCAAGACGCCATTCTTGCGTATCAACGGTTTTGTTAACCGTTCATCTGAATACGCAAACGGCCATCCATATCTGCCTTTCACGCAAAGATTACCTTCATTAGCGCTGTCAGGTGATGATGAAACATAGGCGGTTTTTCCGTCTATTTCACCCAGCGTCAACGAACATCCAAGGCTACAGAAAGCGCAGACTGTAGATGTGTCATTTAATTCAAACCTTCTCCCTGTTCCTACCAACCATTTGGACGATATCGCCCCTACCGGACAAATCGATGCGCACTGTCCGCAGAATTCGCAATCCAGGGTACGATCGAAATCAGTTGACACTTCCGATTCTATTCCTCTGTTCACGAAACTTAGTTCACTCTGCCCCTGGACTTCCTCGCACACACGCACACACATCCCGCATCGGATGCAAAGATTCATGTTGAAACGTATAAAATGTGAATCGTTATCTACATGAAAATATCTTGACTGCCTGCCAAATGAGAGGTCCGGGACTTCATACTCAAACACCAGGTTCTGTAGCTGACAATCCCCTCCAGCGTCACAACTCGGGCAAAGCAAAGGGTGCGATCTTAACAGAAGCATTAGCTGCAATCTTCGGCTATCCCTAAGCCTTGGTGTGTCTGTAGCAACCTCCATCCCGTCTCGGGCAGGGTTGAAACAAGAAGGCATAGTTCTAGTTCGCCCTCTGCTAGTGACCTCAACAATGCACAAACGACATGCTCCAAACGGTATGAGCCGTTTGTCATGACAAAGGGTTGGGATCCGAATGCCGGCATGTTGAGCAGCCTCCAGGATGGAGCTACCCTTCTTCACAGTAACCTTAACACCATCGATGGTCAGAGTAACCATAGAATCTTACTCGCAATTAGATGTTTAGAATCAGAATCTGCCCCAAGTAGGACCGGGACGATTCCAATAGTTTTGCTCGTAACGGTTAACGAATCGCCCCAAATTTACAGTTCATGATACAAGTCCTGCACTTAGTGCATTTGGAACGATCTATCCACGCGACCTTCTTCTTTTCCCAGACAATCGCGTCAGATGGACAATTCTTGAAACACATGCCACACATTTTGCATTTTTCCTCAATGACCTCGAAATCGATGAGATCGGGACAAACCAACGCAGGACAACGCTTGTCCCTTATGTGAGCGTCATATTCATTTCTAAAGTATCTAATAGTCGACAGCACAGGATTTGCAGCGCTTTTCCCTAGACCGCAGTGGGATGTGTTGTTGATGTGATGGCCCAGTTCAATCAGAAACTCTACATCCCCTTCCTGACCTCTACCTTCAACGATATCGGTCAGTTTGTCGAACATGACTTTCAAGCCTTCACGACAAGGGGTGCATTTGCCGCAGGACTCATCAACAGAGAA
This sequence comes from Syntrophaceae bacterium, assembly GCA_031292235.1. Taxonomy (GTDB): domain Bacteria; phylum Desulfobacterota; class Desulfomonilia; order Desulfomonilales; family Desulfomonilaceae; genus CAJBEZ01. Next base: position 9,870 of record JARLHM010000212.1, read on the forward strand.
GTTGGTGAAGAACCTCGCCGTGTCCACCATACAGGTCGCCTCATCCATGACGACCACACCGCCGGACCCCATCATGGCGCCTACGCCCTGTAAAGACTCGTAATCAATCTGAACATCTTCCATTCCAAGTGGGATACAGCCACCGGAGGGACCACCTATCTGGGCCGACTTGAATTTTCGTTTTTTGGGAATCCCTCCACCAATATCAAAAATCAGGGTCTTTAGACTTGTTCCCATCGGAACTTCCACCAACCCCACGTTTATAACCGCCCCTGTCAAGGCGAACACTTTGGTGCCCTTGCTGTTTTCCGTCCCGATCGACGCGAACCAGTCAGCCCCGTTTAATATTATAGGATTGAGATTTGCGAATGTTTCGACGTTGTTAAGGTTGGTGGGCTGATTCCACAGCCCGGCTTCAGCGCTTCGAGGGGGCTTTATCCTCGGCATGCCTCGTTTACCCTCGATTGAATACATGAGGGCGGTAGACTCGCCGCAGACAAATGCGCCGGCCCCTGGGGCTATGGCTATGTCAAAATCAAAGCCTTTATCAAGTATGTTTTCCCCCAACAAACCATAAGACCTGGCATCCTCAATTGCTTTTTGCAACCGCTGAATAGCGAGCGGATACTCCGCTCGAACGTAAATGTAGCCTTGTTCAGCGCCTATAGCATAACCCGAGATCGCCATTCCTTCAAGGACCGAATGTGGGTCACCTTCCATTACCGACCGGTCCATGAACGCCCCTGGATCGCCTTCATCTCCATTACAGATCGTATACTTCGGGAAATTGTCGTACCTACGACATTCTTCCCATTTTAGACCGGTTGGGAAACCGCCTCCACCTCGACCTCGAAGACCGGATTTCTTAACTTCTTCAATAACCTGTTCCGGTGTCATTTCGGTGATGGCTTTGGCCAACGCTGAATACCCGTCACGCGCTATATACTCGTCGATATTCTCGGCGTCGATCAAACCTCGATTTCTCAATACAATGAGTCTTTGGAGACCAAAGAAGCCGATGTCCTTCATAAGTGGAACTCGACCTTTGACGGTCTCGTCCTTGAACAACAGCTTTTCAACAACTCGCCCTTTTAAAATGTGCTCTTCAACAATCACAGGAGCATGCTCGGGCTTCACCTGGTTATAAAAAATACCGTCAGGATAAATGACGACCAGAGGCCCCATAGCGCAAAAACCGTTACATCCGGTCATAACTATCTGAACTTCATTCTGGAGATTGCGCTTGGCCAATTCACGTTCCAGAGCGTTCTTCACATCCAGGGAACCACTGGCTATGCACCCCGTGCCGGCGCACATCATTATCTGCATTCTATAGTAAGGGCTCGCACACATTACCTATTCTCCAAAAAAGGCGACTCTGAAAGAGTTTTAGTGGACACATCAGAAATCAGATCCCGATTTTAAAATCAGACCGCCATTGTCTCACTTCCAATGGCCAAAGCGTAATCTTCTACCACGTGTCCACCTATGACATGTTCCTCAAAAATTTTCTTCGCCTTTTCTCTATCAACTAGGACATATTTTACTGGGGCTGAATCGATCACTTCGACCGTGATCATCGGTTCTTTCGCGCATAGCCCGGCGCAACCCGAGTTAGTGAGGATAACGTCCTGCATTTCCTTTTCGGCTATGAGTTCCCGAAATAAAGTCATCACATCACGCGCTCCAGCGGCTATACCACAGGTACCCATGTGAACGGTCACTTTTGCTCGATACCGGCCTCCACGAAGAACCATTTTTCCGATTTGTTCTTCCTTGATCCTTTTAAGATCTTCTATCGAAATTTTTGGCACCTCGTTCCCTCCTGTCTCTCTAAAGATTCACACCGCCACTGTTCATGCAATACTAGAATCTGTTCCGGAAATATGGAACCAATTCGCATCCGAGAACCATTGCCCGCTATTGGTAACCCTCGAGAATATTCAGCGTCCCCGAAGGAATTATGTTCCCGTGGGTGTCTTCACCTATCATCATAACCGGGGCCAACCCGCAGGCGCCCAAGCATCGTACCGCCTCTAAAGTGAAACGGCCGTCTTTGGAGGTTTCTCCCACGTTAATTCCGACCTCCCGAGTGATAATTTCGAGAATTTGCTTTGAACCTTTCACGTAGCAGGCGGTCCCCAGACAAAGCCGTATGGTGTGACGTCCTCTAGGAGTAATCGTGAAAAAAGAATAGAACGTCACCACCCCATAGACATGAGGGGCAGGAATATTCAGCCCCATGGAGAGCTTACGCTGTACCTCCATAGGGAGATACCCGAACATTTCTTGCGCTTCTTTCAGGGCTGGAATCAGATAACTTGTAGACCCCTGATATTTTTCTATTATCGGCTCTAAAAGCATAAGCTTTTCAGGCGGGAGGATATCCGCGCTATCTTGGACTTTCTTCTTTAATAAAGCGTCTCTTTCTTGCACTTTTGAAATACCCCGTAATAATTATGCGGTATCGGACTCACTGGATTTGCCCAAGCCCTTCCGCAAGGTTTTCCTTAATCAAAGACACTACTTGTGGGTGATTCAAAGGGACAGCCCCTAACTCCGAACGAATCTCCCTTGTATCAAGAACATATGCCTTGGCGTCTTTCTTATGATTATAAACAAAGTCTACTGAAGGATTTCCTTCGATGAGAGTCAGAATAGTGGACGCCATGTCTCCCATCGGCTTTCTGTCAATGTGTCCGTGTCTCATTGTTACGACGATCTTCGTTCCAATCCCGATTGTTGACTCAATATTAAGGGCGCCATCCGCTTCCATAGCGGACTGTTCAAAAAGTGATAGACCGAGCCCTACCCTGCGAGTAGAGCGTGTAGTAACAAACGGGTCCAAAACTTTGTCCAAGAACTCAGGGCTCATTCCCTTTCCATTGTCCTCAATCACTATCGTCAGCAAATCAGCTTCAAGATTCTCCTCAATCGAAATTCTTATAACTGAAGCCCCAGCCGATATTCCATTTTCAGCCACATCGAGGACATGCAGTGACAAATCCTCCATAATCTGACGCCACAACCTTCACACAGGCATGCGACGCCTGACTATTTTCCGTCGCCCGATTCCAAGAAACGCTGATTTCAATTCATCGAATGACGTTTCCGACATCCGGGCTTCTGTAAAGACCGCTCCAATGTCCGAAATATAATGAGCGTCCGAGGATGTAACTATTGGGCAATTACAAGATTGCCCGAATTTCTTGCCTGCCGTCTCTATGTCTGTATGTTTGGAAATTTCTAATGCGTCAAACTTTAAATCGTCAGGGATAAAACCCAACTGGCTCAATATTCCAAACCCAGGTCTGTCAATGTGGGAAGCGACAGCCAATCCTCCCAGCCCATGAATCAAATCCACTACTCTGTAGATGTTCATTGTTGTCGATCCAATTAGCAGCGCCTGTTCCATATCCTCGACCATATCGAATTCGTCCACCACCACCTGGTAACCTATAGCCTGTTCGTCATTGACCCCTGAGAGACGGGCGTAAACCTCATCTTGAGCCAATTGCGCTTCGTTTACAGAGGGAAACAACCCAAGCACATGCACTTCCTCGCTGGAGGTGATTTCAAGGCCTGGAATCACTTTCACGGAAGATCCATGAGCCGCCCTAATCGTGGCTGCCGCGTTCCTCGATGAATTGTGATCGCAAATGGCTATCATATCAAGACCCTTTTCAATAGCAGCTTTAACAACAACCCTTGGGGTCATCTCTCCGAGTTCAGTGCAAGGAGACAGAGTCGTATGGATGTGCAAATCAAGTCTGAATATCTTTAGTGAACACATCCAGTCGGCCGATCAGACGCAACCGGGAGATCCCAAAATAGCGCGGTGGAACTTTCGGTAAAACGTCCTATGGTTCTCTTCGTATACCTAACTGATACAAGCGACCCGCAATCTCGTAGGCCGGCATCGAGCTGCAAAGTAAAACTACACCCTGTTCTTGAGCCTTATTTATTGTGGCTTCTTCCGGTTGCCTACCGTTCACTATTATTATACAAGCCAGATTGTTCAAAAAAGCCACTGCTATAATGTTTTGATGCAGTTGTAGGGTGATCCAGACATCTCCTTCTTTAGCATTCGCAATAACGTCACTTAAAAGATCACTGACGTAGCCCCCTGTGATTTCTCGTCCAAGGTCCTGTTCACCTGCGCTGACCGTAAGGTCAAGCTCATGCACAAGGTCGGCCAATGTCATTTGAGCCATGATCAACCTTCTTACCTGTCTACTTCAGCCAAAACTATATCTATGCTGGACAATATCGCTATTAGATCTGCGAAGAAACATCCCTTGCTCATTTCCGGCAACGCCTGGAGATTCACAAAAGCCGGGGCTCTCCACTTTAGCCTGTACGGGTTTGTTCCACCATCACTCACTATATAACATCCCAACTCGCCGCGCGGAGATTCAATTGATTGATAGCAGTCGCCAACAGGAAGCCTGACTCCTTCCACAACCAACATGAAATGGTGTATTAGGGACTCCATTTTTGTGTAAATGTCTTGTTGGGGAGGGAATATTTTACCAGGGGCCATAGCTATAAACGGACCTTCAGGCAACTGATGTATCGCCTGCTTCAAAATCCTGTTGCTCTGACGCATTTCCGCAACCCTAACCAAGTATCTCGAATAAACGTCACATCCATATTCCACCGGAACATCAAAATCGTATCTTTCGTACCCACAGTAAGGTTCCGACTTTCTTATGTCCCAAGCCTTGCCTGAAGCCCTAATCATCGGGCCACTAACACCCAATGAGATGGCCTTTTCAAGCGGGAGCAAGCCTATACCCTTTGTCCTGTCCATGTAGATTATGTTCTTGGTTAACAGGGTCTCATATTCATCGACACGTGTGTCGAAATGGTTAGTGAACGCGCGTAGTCTGTCAATAAATCCCTCTTCCAGGTCCTTGGCTACGCCGCCGATTCTAATATAATTCGGCATGAGGCGTCCACCCGCCGTGAGTTCGAAGAGATTCATGATCTCTTCTCGTTCACGGAGCATATAAAAAAGAGGAGTCATTGCGCCGATATCATGACCGTGGGTCCCAAGCCAGAAGAGGTGACTAAAAATGCGAGAAAGTTCAGCCATTATCACGCGAATGACCTGGGCCCTCTCGGGTATTTCTACCTCTAGCATCTTTTCCACGGTAAGGCAGTAAGCAAGGGAATTGCTAGACGCCCCCATGTAATCACACCGTTCCGTTAATGGAATCACTTGATGATATTTTTTGTTTTCACAGGTTTTTTCATATCCGCGGTGGAGATAACCGAGATACGGAGTGCAGCTAAGCACTATTTCCCCATCAAGCTCCACAATTGCACGAAAAACACCGTGTGTACTGGGGTGATGTGGCCCCAGATTTATCTCCATTATTTCGCTTCTGATATCGGCCCGTTGGCTCAACTCTCGCGCCATGACCTCGTTACCTCAAGAAATTTGATCTAAGAGGGCAAATCAGGGGTGTCCTCTTCAGTTCCTAGCAATGGAAAATCTTTTCTAAGAGGGTGCACCCGCCATTCATCAGGTAGGAGCAGCTTTCTTGGATCAGGGTGGCCCCTAAATACAACCCCGAACATTTCCGCAGTCTCTCTTTCGTGCCAATCGGCGGTCATCCAGACTTTTGACACTGATTGGATACATGCGGGTCCTGCATCCGTTTCGTCAACCCTAGATTTCAACCTGAGTCTTTGGATATTGGACACGGAATAAATCTGGTATACCAATTCGAAACGGGGCTTAGCCGGATAGTAATCCACTCCCCCGACAAAGGTCAGGAAATCGAACTTCAGTTCGGGGTCGTCCCTCAAATACCTGCAAATATCGAGGATTTTCTCAGATGGGACAAGGATGCTCATCTGGCCCGGGCATGTTTCGAATTGTAAGGCATCGGCGCCGAATTTCTCGCTGAGCTTCTCCTTGATATGATCCTGGTTCATCGTCCAGCCACCTTAATCTTGCCCACTCGGGGGTTTCTAATTGACTGTTCCTTCATCACTTTGGCGTGAAGCTGAAGAATTCCATCAATCAGGGCTTCAGGCCTAGGCGGACAGCCTGGGATATAAACATCTACCGGCAAATGACGATCAATTCCCTGAACAACCGAATAGTTCTTATATATCCCTCCGGAACAAGCGCATGCGCCCATGGCTATGACCCATTTGGGCTCCGCCATCTGTTCGTAAATACGCAACACCGCCGGCAACATTTTCTTTGAAGCTGTACCGGAAACTATCATGAGGTCCGCGTGGCGTGGTGAAGGACGGGCGACTTCCATGCCAAACCGCGCCAGATCGTAACGGCTAACAAAGGTAGCTATCATTTCCAGAGCGCAGCAGGCCAGACCAAAACCAAGAGGCCACATGGACGACTTTCTAGCCCAGTTCACGAACCATTCGAGATTGGTTACATGAACAGTATCATTGAGGTGATTTGTTATTCCCATTCAAGAGCACCCTTTTTCCAGACGTAAACTAAACCAACCAAGAGGATTAAAACAAAAAAAAGCATCTCCACAAAACCAAAAAACATAAGTTTATCGAAGATCTTTGCCCACGGGAATAAGAATATTAACTCGATGTCAAAAATAATGAAAAGCATACCCATTATGAAGAAACGCACAGAAAAACGACTTCTAGCACCGCCAATTGGATCCATACCGCACTCGTAGGGCATAAGTTTAATTGGAGTAGGTGTGCGTTTGGCTAGCAGTGTCGAAAGAACTATGATAGCTGAACCGATGAATACGGAAACTAAAAGGATTACAAGAATTGGAACGTAACTCTCAATCATCCGACTTCTCCGTTCAAAGCCGATTCCCCCATGCGGAGTACACAAGATTTTCTGAGCTTATCAGCCTGTTTTGACGCTTTTTTGATTCTTAATGAATCAGAAGTTTAACGCCTAAACTGTAAATTATTGGGATCCTCTAGTCAAGCTTTTTTCTAATTCGGTTTTTGGGAGTAAAGGGTCCGGACCAAAATTGAAAACCATCTCGAGTCTAGTCCAGTGGCCGGGATCAGAAGTAAGTTTCATGACATCGGATACTCTTTTTATGTTGGCCAGCCCCATTCCTGCGCCAAATCCCATGTCTCTGATCCATTCAGGCGCGGTAGAGAACCCAGGTCGAAGCACCTGTTTCAGGTCCGCTATGCCGGGACCATGGTCCACGGTTGAAATGTTCACCCTATCCTTCCTCACTTCAACGACTATTTCACCGCCAATATCAGTGTGAATCACGAGATTCATCTCTGCTTCATAAACAGCCACACCAACACGGCGGACTATCTGCGGCTGAACTACCAGACGTTGCAATGATCGTTTGATAAGACTCGATGCTTTCCCCGCGTTGTCGAAATCCCGCTCGTTAACAAAATATCGCAGCGTCAACCCCGTGTCATCCGAAGAAATGTCCTGGAATATATGGCTCGCCCTATATGTATAAAGCTTCTCCGCCTCGTTTTTCTGAAAGCTCTTGTCCATCTGTAAAAGCAAAGATCGAATTAGAGTGCCGGTAGTAACAATTCCAAGTAGTTTGCCATCGTGGTCTACCACGGGCAGCCGACTAAAACCTCTCCTTCCGAGATTGTTCACAACCTCAGCAACCTTAGCGTCCATAAGAACCGTGCGTACATCGGTTGTCATGACCTCGGTCACGGGAGAACCCAGTTTACCATCTTCCATTGACCGGATGACATCGTTCATTGTCACAATACCGATTACTTTACTCTCAGCGACGACAGGCGCGCCGGAAATACGGTTTTCACGCATGAAATTCTTCACTTGAGACATGGTCATGGAAGGATCAATTACGATAACATCCGAAGCCATTACTGATTCTACACGCGTGGTGTAAATCAGTTCTTGGACTTTTGTAATTTCTTGATTGGACATGTCACCAGGAATCATTTACCATTTTAACCAGTCCAAGACCGGGAAGTCCCGCCTTGTAAAGTCTCCCGCAAGCTTCATACATCGTATATCCGGTTCGAATCAGGGTCATCCCTGAATCGCGCGCCAATTCGACCGTTTCCGGTGGCGGGGTCTTGTCACGCACGATTACTATGACATTAATCCCAGCCATCTCAGCCGTTCTGACAACCTGAGGATTGGTCAACCCCGTAAGCAGAGCCATTCCTTCTGAACCAAAGGCAAGGACGTCGCTCATCAGGTCGGCGGCGCCCCCTAAAGGCAATTCTTCATTCGGGTCGTGATTTTGCACAAGGACCTTACCTTGAAGCACGTCGATCATTTCCCGAATATTCATGAACTCTCCATGTAGGAACACGCTTAAATAGTGATTTATTTAAACATTACAGCGTGATATTGTCAAGAAACAAAAATCTGGATATCTTATAATATAGACTTTCTAAGGCCAAGACTGACTTCACATCTTTCCCGTAAACCGACAGCAATCAGTCCCATCTCTGTTCACGCTAATCCCAATATTCGACCAATAGGCGCTTGACATGCCCCTCTAAGTCGAGCCTATTAAATATAACACAGTCTTTGAGCGATAGTTCAATACCAAGGATGGAAGGACATGCAAAATCAGGACCCAACACCTATTTATACCAATAGATTCTCAGGTAAGGTCGGATTGGTAACCGGCGCAGGACAGGGGATAGGCCGCGCAGTCGCCATCAGGTTGGCCACAGAGGGGGCGGTTGTTGGTGTTTTAGACTGGAAGGCTGCTTCCGCAGCCGACACCGTCGAGATTATCGAAGGGCACGGAGGCTCCGCCATTAGGCTTCAAGCCGACGTTTCCAAGCAGGACCAGGTAACGAAATGTGTGGAAAAACTTAAATCTTCATATGGACGGATTGATCTTTTAGTCAATAACGCGGGATTTGATCGTCCGGGAGGTTTTCTGAAACTGACCGGCATGAGCTTTGTCGAAGTGTTCAATGTGCATGTTCTCGGCGCCGTAAATTGTAGCCTGGCCTGCGCTCCCATTATGATAGGTCAGAAAGACGGCCGTATTGTCAACGTGTCTTCGATTTATGGCAAAGTTGGAGCGAAAGGCGAGTCAGCTTACTGCTCGGCAAAGTCCGGCCTGGTAGGGTTTACCAAATCACTAGCCAGGGAGTTCGCGTCCAAAGGCGTAAGAGTCAACGTAATAATGCCTGGACTAACAGCAACTCCTGCGATCAGGGAGATGATGAACCCGAAATATCAGGAGGCATTCGTTAGAGACACTCCCCTAGGCCGTTTGGCAGATCCGGACGAAATCGCGGCCCCAATCTCTTTCTTGCTGTCTGACGAAGCAAGTTTTATTACCGGAGCGGTACTGGAGGTTACCGGCGGCTGGGGAATGTGAGTCGGCGATTCTTATTTATATGGCATTCCATTCCCGGATCAGAGGACGGTATCAATTCATATAATAAATGAAGCGACGGTCCGATAGACGATAGGCTTTTCAATTCATGCAGAATGTCCGGCATCCCAACCCTGGCTGCTCAAATTTCAGTTGCAAGGCGTCGAAACTCTCAAGATCAAGGTCTGGGATTTGTCCAAATTCCGGGTCCAGTGTCTCGATATTTCTGAATCTTTGGATAGAATATCTAGGAACACTTCCCAACTCGTCCCTTATCCTATCAAGTTCATTTTCTCCAATAAATCCAGGAATTACCGTAGTTCTAAAAAAGACGGATAGTCCGGATGATTTTAGAAGTCGAATGCTCCGCTTTATGTTCCGAAGATTGACTGAAACTCCGGCGAGTTTTGAGTACAATCCAGTTTCGAGTGGGGCCTTAATGTCCATGGATACCGCGTCTATAAGACGACGTTGAACCAGTTCTTCAAGCATTATCGGGTTGGCCCCGTTAGTGTCCAGCTTCACATTTAAACCTAAATCCCTGAACTTCGATATAAGTTCAGGGGTTCCCTCGTGGCAGGTCGGCTCTCCACCAGTGATCGTAACGCCATCAATCCACTTGGTTCTTTCTCGCAAAAAACCAATTACCTGCTCCAAAGGCTGGTCCTTATAACTCTCAGGCGCCAAAACCAGCCCATGATTGTGACAGGCCGGGCATCGAAAAGAACAGCCCCCAAGAAAAATTACCGACGTGACTTTCTCGGGCCAATCCAGCATGGACAAAGGTAAGAAGCCCTTGATATTTGGGACATTCATCTTTGAACGATACCTCGCAAACATTCCGACGAATTAATAACAATTACAATGGAGTGAGATTCCAAATTCGGTTTGAGCCTTACTCCCACTGATTTTACTCGAAACAGGATCATCTCACGCGTTTAGATTGATCAAATAATTCTTTATGTCTCCTACACTCGTAATGATCTCCATTTCATCAGAAACCAAAATTGGAAGCTTCTTTTCGGACAGGGCCACACACTCGTAATAGGCCAAAAGCGCAAGGGCCTCGGAATTTTCAGAATCCAATTGCATGATCTTGACTTCCGGCATTCCGTCAAGATCAATCTGGTTTTTAACCCAATCACATTTCCCACATCCATCCTTTGTAAAAAGGTATGTCAAAATAAACCTCCTGATTCTAATAAAACTGACCACACATTAGAGTTAGACTTAGTCATGGAGACAAGATAGTGATACAAATTTGACCCATTTTGTCATCCAGCGCCTTTGGCCTATTAGGAAAGCTTATTACGATATCGGTCCTTAAGCTCGCCTCTCTTGCCTTTGTTCCAGCTCGAAACCTTTGTGAAATATCCTGTAATGCGTGTAATCTGTTCCACCTTGTCGGATTGACAGTACTGACAGGTCTCATGCAAGCCCCTAGTTGTCCTTCCACAGGAAACACACGTCGTCAGTTCAGGCGAAAAAGCGACCTGATCATTTTGGGTATTCCTAAAAATCTTTATTACGAAATTCGCCAGTGAATCAGGGTTGGGTCTGCTTTCTCCCAACCAGATGTGCGTCAGGGACCCAGCTTCAATCAATGGATGAAATAGACCTTCCCGCTTGACCCTTGCTATGGCGTCAAGAGGCGCCGAGACATTAAACAGGGTCGAATTCGTGTAGTAGATCTCCTCAGTCTTCAAGTTTCCTTTAACTACGGATTCGGCTTCGCGGAATTGTTTCATATCAAGCTTAGCGAACCTGTATGCCGTGCTTTCAGCCGGGGTTTGCTCAAGCACGAATCGCATGTTGTGTTTGCGCCCTAGTCTGGCCGAGGTCAAATTCATGTGAGCTATGACCTTTAGACCAAATTTGAGGGCCTCGTCACTTTCATGCAGTTCTTCACCAGTATGAAACTGAACCATTTCGTTCAAGCCTACCATACCGATCAGGTAAGTTACCCTGTGCATGCGCAAATAAGGCTCAGCGTCGCGATCCATGGTAAGCAGAGCAAGAGGCCCGGTTTCTCCCAGGGCGAGAAGGCGTTCAATGAAACGCTTTTTCTCAATATGCGCTTCAGTAGCAATAGAAATCCTCTCGGCCAGAATTGAAAATAGTTTCGAGTCATCGCCTTTCGACTCGTAAGCGATTCTTGGAAGATTCACCGTCACATTTTGCATCGCGGAATACCGCATTTTCCACGGTTGTTTCGCGTCTTCCAGGTCACTCTTTTCCAGTTTAAAGGACAAACGGCAACACTCGGAAATCTTGGCTGTCTCACCGCGATCAAAAACAAAATACGTGTTTCCTTTTTCGGAGGCTATGTCGCAGATGTGACGCAGAAACGCCTCGTGTCCGGGAGTTGTGAAAAATTTCTCAGTGATATGCACCAGAGGCTTCGGGAAAAAGAATGGACGTCCCGCTCCATCACCCTCTCGGTAAACATCAAATAGTGTCCACACAAATTTCTGGGCTTCAGGCAGATAATCAGAATATGTAAGACCTGTGAACTGGCCACCAGGTCCAATAGCTGGGACATTCTCAAAATGTCTCGGGACTTCCCAATACAGGTTGATGTCCGTGAAAATTGCTTGCCCTCCCCTGGCCACCGCCTGCTGCGAAAATTCAAAGATCAACATCTGAGCGAGTTGACGTATTTCACTATCTGTAAGTCCTCTCAGATATGGGGCAAAAAAGAGGTTTACAGCGTCCCAACCTATGGCGCCAGCGAAATGACTTTGAAGGGCGGCGGCAAACTTGACCATGTGAGCAAGTAGAACTTCGGGATGCTTGGCCGGTTTTGCCATAGCCAGAGAATTGGGGAGGTTAAGGCCGAATTTCTTTATGTACTCCAAAGACTGTCCCGAACAATATGGCCTATCAATAAACCCAAGGTCGTGAAGATGAATGTCACCACGCATATGGGCGTCACCCACCGTTTGGTCGAAAATCGTCAGGAGCGCATATTCCTTCTTTATGTTCTCAGCCAAAGTCAGGTTTGTGGCCTCCGGACCATGCGGCACATTCGCATTTTCCTTGTTCGGCCGTGTAATGAGTTGATCAACGTCATATAGAGGAGACCCCAACCTGGTATGCAGTCTTCGCGCAGACTCCAGACCCCGTTCCAACAGTTTCGCGTTCACCATCTCACGAACCAGCGGAGCGGTTATCACGGCAATTCCACTCCTCTTGATGTCGTTCTCCACTTCTAGACTGATATTTTCAGCAGTACCCTCATCTATGAAGGTTTCGCGCAAGAGGGCGTCAACAATCCGGCTTGAGTCCCATCCATCCATCGCTTCACTGGATGTTCTTACGAACAGCGCCATGTCCGTTGTTTCATGTCTTCTGTGTGAATCTTTTCTGAACTCGTTCAATTCTGCTACGCTAGCCATGAGCTTCCCCTTTCAAAAGCTAAATGTAATAAATTATATTTAACAACAATTAGTTACCTTAAACCCATAATACCTAATATCCATTATTGATATTACGAGCTGAAACAAAGCGTTAACCTATAATGCCTACCTACTCCTATGTTTCCGGCCAGAATACGCTGAAATATGACA
>JARLHM010000032.1 GCA_031292235.1 Syntrophaceae bacterium
AGGAAGGCGCCACACTTGTACGGATAGGAACTGCGTTATTTGGTCCTAGAGCCTGATCAAACACAGGCAAAATTTTCTTTTGCGAAAGCGACCCTATCCTGGACGCTAACGAGATCTTTGTAATGACGCTCGACCATTTTCAGGCGGGGAAGCAGTCCGCTATTGTTGGCGACCTGTATGTTGAGGCCGGGCCGGGCGTTGAGTTCCAGAGTTAGAGGCCCAAGTGTCCTATCAAGGACGATGTCCACCCCGAGATATCCCAAACCGGTCAATTCGAACCACCTGGCGGACAGCTCGAGCAGGCGGTCCCATCCCGGTATGGACAAACCGGTTAGAGGATTGCCGGTATCCGGGTGTTCGGTGACGATTTCATTTTTCCACACACCTCGAAGAGTCATACCCCTGGACATACATATACCGACTCCTATGGCCCCCTGATGCAGGTTTGCCTTACCGTCCGATTCCTTCGTGGGAAGTCTGACCATGGCCATAGTTGGGACCCCGAACATAACCACTATGCGAATATCGGGCACACCCTCGTAACTGATTTTTTCGAACAGCGGGTCAAACTGGACCCTATACTCGGCCAGGACTTCGTCGGGTTGTCCCCCAAGGCTGTAGAGGCCACTGAGCGTATTGAAGACATGGTGCTTTAATTCTTCGAGCGTTATCGATTCTCCATCCTGTTTACAAAAACCGCCGTTAATTGACCTGGATATGACAAGAATTCCTTCACCACCGCTACCATGGGCAGGTTTAATAACAAAATCTTGATAATTCTTTAGGACTTCAGGCAATTCGTGGACCTGGCCCGCTACTTCAAATACGGCGTAAAGCTCGGGCACAGGAATACCATTAGCCTGAGCAAGTTTTTTAGTGCGCAATTTATCATCCACAAGAGGATAAAGACGCCGTGGGTTGTATTTAAGCGTGAAATTGGCGTTTCTTCCATTTATTCCCAGCACGCCTTTGTTTCTGAGTCTTCTCAATATCCCTAACATTTTGGGTTCATCCGGCCGCCAGGGCTTTGAATCTGTAAAGGTCAGTTAAACGGTAACCTGAATATCTTCCTAAAAGAAGTGTAGCGGCGAGGAGTACCAGCAGCAACTCCGGGAACACAAAGACAAGGTGTTCAAGGAATTTGTTGTTCATGGCGATAAACGCCAGAGCAGCGGCGAAGATGCTGCCCAATCCCGACAGCAGCGACTCAGCGGCGCCCCTCTCTTCCCATACTATGGACATTCTTTCGATTGTCATTGTGAGTATTACCAGTGGGAACAGCGCCATGGACAGCCCTCGATGGATGCCCAGACTATGAGTCAGGATACTGAGGCTTAAAATAAGCAGCACCACCACAATAAGGACAGCGGCCAGTCTAGGGACCACCAGCAGCTTCAACTTCTCGAGGTAAAACCTGGTTACAAGGCCTAAGGCGACTACTACGGCGAATAGGAGAATACCCCAGATGAGTCCTGTTTCGCGAAACGCCAGAGCTATCAGGACCGGCATGAAGGTCCCGAACGTTTTGACGCCCACAACGTTGCGCAGTATTACTAGCAGAAACGCGCCTATTGGGATGGTCAGCAGAATTCGGAATACAGCCTGAGTATTTACAGGAAGGGAAAACAGCGAGAATTTCAGCAGAAGCGGCTTTGAAATTTCTCCTCGGAACGCTACCGACGATATGCCTTCGTCAATTTTGGGACTGATTGATATGACGGTATTAAGCTTGGACCCGCCTTGTAGTTGCACCAGATTGGCGTTACCTCTCCACCATGGAAGCCAGTCTTCGGGTACGGGAGACGCGCCGACCGGGACTTCAAAAGTCCGCCATTTGTTGTTGTCATAGACTTCCAGCCAATGTAAAAAACTGGCTTTCTTTGAGAAATCCAACTTGTCTTCATCGAGATGTATGCCGTGGACGGTCCTTGCGTTGATACCGGCTTGGACCAGGACACGGACAGCCAGTTCGGCCTTGTTTCGCTGACTCGTTTTTTTTCCCAGAAGAAGCCTGACGTTGTCATCAGGATTTGTGGAATTGAGTCTTTTGAGGAGTTCTTTGACAAAACTGATTGTATCCGCTGATCTGGGTTTAATTTTTTCAATCAAAGATTCAGCCGCGACCAATTTAGGACCTTTGAAATCAGGATTAGGCGCTTCAGGCGGTTTGACTTCCGATTTCGTCGACTTTTTATGGGTCATTCGCACCGTCGCCTGATAATACAAATTCTGGGTCCCACCGGCCTTACGCGTTGACCATACCGCTGAGCGGGCCCCGCCCTCAATGGCGGCGTTCAGCCCATAACCCGTTGATATGAAATGTTCATCGGTAAAAGCGAAGCGGCCACTATGCGCCGGCAAAAACATGGTGACATTTACCGGCCCCCCGTCAGCTTCGAAGCGCATACGAGCTTCTACATGCCAAACTTGAACCTTGGTTTTCGGAGTCAGAGGAAAACCTAAATAGTAGGCCTTGTAAGAGAAAACCCCGAGCCCCACAATGGTCAGTCCGAGCGCCAACAGATAGAGCCGGAGCTTGTTCACGGCGTCATTTCTCCTGACAGGCCGGTTTCGTAGTATATTCAACGGACGGGTCCGGAATCAATCTTCCCGCCATGAAATTCCTACCGATAAGAAGGGGATATTTGAGAACGCGTCTATCAACAAGGCCCACTTCTATTTCAGAGTAATAGTTTCCAATACAGATACCGAGGTTAACCACATAACGTTCCTGATTGGGGCAGCCATGGCGTTTGACCTTTTTGACACCTACCATCTCTCGTTCAAGGGTTACTTTTTGCCCCTTCTTATCGGCGATGGTGAATCGCACCCACGTTCGGCCGTCCCGTTCAAATTCTTTTATGTCCAACGCATTGACGGAACAACTATCCGCTCCAGTGTCAAGTTTGGCGTCAAGCGTTATGTCCCCGGGCGTAATATGCGCCTTTTCAATCCAGCCCACGGTCTGTTTTTCCTGAGCATACAGATTCCCGGGCGCGATCATGGCCGTTAAGAATATCAACAAACAGATACTGATTTTCATGCCTTAGCCCCTTGCCATAAATTTTGTAATAGCAGTCCCATGACAACTTTGCTGGACTATAGTGTCCACGGAACTATTAGAAGGTCGTGATATCGGGTGGAACAGACCAGGCGTTTTGGTCAGGGCCTTTTTCCAGGATCAGGTCCGCCACATGGTGATGGCCCTGTTCTGTCGCAAGGCTCAACGCGGTAAAGCCTTTCCTTGTCCTGGCGTTGACATCCGCTCCTTCGGCTAGAAGCGTCTTTACGATTTCCTGATATCCCTTGAGCGCAGAGCAGATCAACGGGGTCTGACCATACCAATCCTTTGCGTTAACATCCGCTCCCCTATCCAGGAGCAACCGCACAACAGCATGGTGTCCCTTGGCGGAAGCCGCCATCAATGGAGTTTTGCCGTATTGTCCCTTGACGTTAACATTCGCCCCATTGTCCAACAGCAATTTCACTGTTTCAAGATTGCCGTTAAACGCGGCCAACCCCAGGGCGGTCTTACCTTTGGTGTCATGAGCGTCCGGGTGGGCCCCTTTATTGAGAATAGATTCCACTTGAGTGATTTTTCCAGCGGACGCTGCGCTGGTAAGTTGGGAATTAATATCCTTTGATACGCTTAGACTGGCGACCAAGGGTCCGAGGACTGTTAAGACGCTGATTAGTATCAATTTGTTTTTTAATTTTATCAATTTGTCATACCCGTGAATTAATTATCGTTTAATTGGATCCGCGAAATTCCCAGGACCATTTTGGAAATTCCTTATTTCTTATACAGTTTGACGGCAAGAAACTTGCGGCGCCTTTTCATGCCTTTACTTTGGCAATTGGAAAACAAACACACAAGCCCCCTTGAGTCAAGTCCCGAATTATAGCTTAATATTATAGTTATGCCATTTTCTTATAGGGTCATGGGAGGGAAAAAGTGGGATCAAGAATCCGTAGCTTGTTGGTTATACTGATCACTGAATCTGTCAGCGTACCTCATGATCCAGTCTATAGCCGCGTCCATACCCAAGTCTCTACCGGCCTTCTCGGATTCGATCCATTTGTGCCGCTCGATTTCCTGAGCTTGAATCTTCAAATATTCGTTCAAATCTATGTCCATAGCGCAATGGCCTCAGTTGTTAACGGTTCCTGTTTCGTGTA
Organism: Syntrophaceae bacterium; assembly: GCA_031292235.1. Lineage (GTDB taxonomy): Bacteria > Desulfobacterota > Desulfomonilia > Desulfomonilales > Desulfomonilaceae > CAJBEZ01. The sequence continues at coordinate 4,180 of JARLHM010000032.1, forward strand.
AGATTCTAGGTACTAATGTTATGCTTGATGTTTGACCGTGTCAAGATGATTGTTAATTTTCCGTGATTTTCCTGTTTGTTAACCATTAGGAGGTACTTTTAATGTCAAATCCTTTAAGGCTTATAAGATCTTTTGGTCAATCTATATGGTATGACAACCTAAGTCGTGATTTGCTTCGTTCCGGGACACTTAAAAGACTTATTGAGGAGGATGGAGTTGTCGGCGTGACATCAAACCCGACCATACTTTTGAAAGCTATAAGCTCGGAAAAGATATACGATGAGGATATCCACGCTGAAGTAGACAAAGGCGCAAGCGTAGAGGGCGTTTATGAACACCTTGTAATTTCTGATATACGGGAAGCCGCTGACCTCCTGGCCCCGGTATTTGAAGAGTCCGGTGGCCTGGATGGATACGTGAGCCTTGAGGTCCCGCCCAGCCTGGCGTATGAGAGGACGAAAACAGTCACTGAAGCCAAAAGACTTTTTGCTCTCGTCAATCGTCCCAACCTTATGATTAAGGTACCGGCTACATCTCAGGGTATAGACGCGACTCGGGAACTTATATCAGCCGGCCTAAACATAAATGTGACCCTTATTTTCTCGATCGATCAGTATCAGGCTGTAGCGGAAGCCTATATGAGCGGTCTTGAAAAGTGGATCGAAGCCGGGGGTGAGCCAAAGAAAATCGCTTCGGTAGCGTCTTTCTTTGTCAGTCGTGTTGACACAATCGTGGACGAACGGTTGCGGGAGTTTTCCGGTCCCGCTAATCGCAACGCATGCGCCCAATTGTTAGGAACAGCGGCAATAGCGAACGCAAACCTGGCTTACCAAATTTATAGGGACATCCTTTCCTCAGAGAGATGGAAAAGCCTCGCAAACAAAGGCGCAATACCTCAACGTGTCTTGTGGGCGAGTACCAGCACAAAAGACCCCTCTTATCCCGACACATATTATTTGGACAATCTCCTCTGGCCCGACACAGTTAACACTCTTCCCACGGCGACATTGGACGCTTATCGCGACCATGGAGACCCGGAACGACATTCCGAACCTAACCCGGAAAGGGCGCAAGAGTTATTCGAAGCGCTGGAACGGGAAGGCCTAAGCATGGACACCATTATGCTGAGGCTACTTGAAGCGGGCGTGAACTCCTTTGCCAATTCTTTTGTTGATCTACTGGCTGAGATAGCCGGAAAGCGGACGAAACTGCTTCGAGGATACGGACACAGATCCGCGTCACTAGGAAATTTACACAAACCGGTACAAGAAACCCTTGCGCGCCTTGATCAGGACAAAGTGACGCGCCAGATATGGGACATGCGGCCGGAGCTGTGGACTGTGGACCCGGGCAGCCTGGCTGAAATAGCCCAACGGTTGGGATGGCTTCGAGTTGTTGAAACGATGACGGCCGAAGTTGAAAAACTGAAGGCTTTCGCAATGGGTATCGCCTCAGAGGGTTTCAAGCACGTGGCGCTGATAGGAATGGGAGGCAGCTCACTTGCCCCGGAAGTGTTCATGGAATGTTTTGGTAAAACCGAGGGATATCCGGACCTCAAAGTCCTTGATTCAACAGCGCCTGACGCGATCCTGAATGTTGAGCGTTCTATGGATCTTAAGAAAACACTGTTCATTGTAAGTAGCAAGTCGGGTGGCACTATTGAGGTCATGTCGCTTTTTAAATATTTTTATAAACGTATTACGGATGAGGTCGGCGAAACGGCGGGCAAGCATTTCATCGCAATAACGGACTCAGGGACTAGTCTTGGAAAACTTGCTTCGGAAAAAAAATTCAGGAAAACATTCATCAACCCGGCGGACATTGGCGGCAGGTTCAGCGCTCTTTCATATTTCGGTTTGGTCCCTGCGGCGCTTGTTGGCGTAGATATTGGCTTCCTGCTCGCCCGTGCGGCGCAGGCGGTAGAAGCGTCAGGTCCTGACGCTCCCGCGTTGGAGAGCCCAGGGGCGTGGCTGGGGGTAATCATGGCGAAAGCGGCGCTTGCGGGACAGGACAAACTGACGCTTATCATTTCTCCACCTTTGAAGAGCTTTGCCTTCTGGCTCGAACAACTTGTAGCGGAAAGTCTCGGCAAGAGTGGCAAGGGCATTCTACCTATTGAGGGAGAACCGATTGGCCGTCCGGACAGTTACGGCCAGGATAGAATATTTATTTACATGCGTCTGGACTCCGACCCTTCCTATGACATGGCGGTTTCAGAACTTGAGAGAACAGGCAGACCGGTCGTGACCCTCCGTATGCACAACGCGTATGATATCGGGAGGGAGATCTTTCGATGGGAATTCGCGACCGCTGTCGCGGGAGCAATCATCAAGGTTAACCCGTTTGATCAGCCAAACGTCCAGGAATCGAAAGACATCACAGGGGCCACATTGAAAGCTTATTCATCGGCTGGAAAGCTTCCTGAGATTGAAGGCGTAGCCGTTGATTTCGATGATTTTCCGGCGCAAATACGCAATTTTGTCTCAAACGCCAAAGAAGGGGATTATGTGGCGCTCAACGCCTTTATTCAGCCCAATGAATCAAACAGAACCGAGCTTGAGACGCTGAGGACTTTTATCAGGGACAAATTCAAGGTTGCGACAACGGTTGGTTTTGGGCCCAGATACTTGCATTCTACAGGCCAAATCCACAAGGGTGGTCCCAATAGTGGCCTATTTATCCTGATTAACGCGGATGATTTTGAGGATTTTCCCGTCCCAGGCGCCGATTATTCTTTTGGGACACTAAAGGCGGCCCAGGCCATTGGTGATTTCGGGGCTTTGCAGAAAAGCGGCAGGCGTGTAATTCGTGTTCACTTAAAGGATGATTCGCAGCTCGGTGAAATTCTCGAAGCGTTGAGATAGTGGGTTGAGGTGTTAAGACCCCTCGGAGGGGTCACTCAGAACAGCCCATAGCGCCGCTATGGGGTCAGATTTGGAGGCATAATGTCGTTCACTGAATTTGGAATGAAAAAAGAATCGGAAATGAGCCCATATCAGAAGCGGGTCCAGGAAATAGACACACCTATCCTGTGTGTGGCTGAAGCTGAAAAGATGATTCGTGAAATAGGCTTGGACCTCGTCGCTGATATGGATATACCTAAAAAAGGTTCTTTCAATGTGTTCAGGTCCAGGACTTATCTCGTGTGCTTCCGACGACAAATCGTTCTTTAGCTGTTTTCATGCGCAATTGAATTGTCAGTCCATGATGGCGCCGACCGGATGTCATAGCGAGCTAGC
>JARLHM010000213.1 GCA_031292235.1 Syntrophaceae bacterium
ATTATTCTGATATCCACGATCTTGGCGTCCAAACATGCTTCAATATAATCATCAATCAGGTCATTAATTTCGCGAGGCGAGAACGTGTGAAGATCGAGGACACCATCGATCGGTAACTTTACCGGGTCTTCCATCTTTCAGCTTTTTTCGACGAATTCCACAACATTCCCGTCGGGGTCCTTAACCATGGCGTTCTTGGCTGGTTTCATCATTTTGTTGTTCTCCTTTCCTGTATGTTTTTTAATTTCACTTCCTTCAGACATCTTCCCGAAGGACATTTATGAACAGATCCATGAAATCGTCGGCTTCTTCACGAGTGAAGAGAGACGCTGATGCCGCGAGAATGAAATTGAGCCGATTCAGAAACGAATAGACTATCAGGAGCAATGGTGTGCTCGTCAGGGGTTTGTAACCTGTTCCATATATTTCGGTTATTTGCGTTTCACCTACACAGGTAGGGTAAGAATCGAGAGCTGGTTTCCCATTCTTCATAACCGGCCATACAACCCCAAGGAGCGTTATTGCTATGGAGCATTTATGCTTCTGAGTTATTTTATACGTCATTTTACGCCTCAGATTGAACGGCAAGACACTGGCGCATGAAATCATCCGGGCTACGTTTTCATACTGTTTTAGGTCCATCTGTTTCCTAAATTGCCTAATTCTGCACGTTGACAGCGAATGAACCAGTTGCTTGCGATCATTTCTCTCTTTGGAACCGGACTTAAAAAAGAGGGCGCTGACATTGTTCGAGTGATCCAGGCTTTGGTATCTTCCCCTGATGTTCACTGTCAAAGCGGTGGTAACCGTACCTGTTTCCATATTTCGTCGCTGGTTCCACCTGTCTATTGCGAGATTACTCGAGGCTACAAGAATATCTACAAAAGATCCACCGCTTCTTGGCGAAGAAATGGCTATACGCGCAGTTTCTTCCTCAGACAAAACTCTCTTGATATGATACTGCCTCAGATCGTTGGGCATCCCTGAGCCGGCAGGCAAAGTGGGTTTGGAAATCAGGGGCATGACGGCCAACCGCCCAGCGTGAATGATATCCTCCCATTTACGTGACCTGATCTTCACGGTTCTTTTTCTGGATGTCGACACGCCATGTGTCATCAAACCGGGGAAATCATCCTTGACGCCTGTTAGTAATTCCCGATACCGCACGAAGAGGTGTCTTCCGAACTCAGAGGCGGTTGCCGCATCGAAAACAGCGTGATGAATAACTGCTACTACGATACGGCGCCCAGGTGACATCCTCACTAAGTGGACCTCGCCCGGCGGTTCCTCGAATAGGTTCCAATCCCTGTCGAGCCTCGGGGCTAGATGGCTTATCACGGCGTCCAAAGTCGGAATCGAGGCTTTGTAATCCTTCAAATCGGATTCGTTCACGGGAAATTCAATATCCGGAGACGACTGCCAGTACAAATGATACCTGCCGTTTTTTCTAATCTCCCTCAGGCGACTGCGGAGTTGAGGAAATATCTCCACGGCCGCCATAACAAACGGCTTCACCAAGCCATCTTCAAAAGGGCCTTTTATCTCGAAAGCCGTCAGAAGCAGATTTTTTGTGTTGGCGTAACTCGCCAGAGCAATCATTTCGGAGTTTGGGTCCAGGAATGTTGAAATGTGTCGCATGTGAGAACCTTTGTCAAAAAAAGCGCGAGTCATGCATTTCATGGATTTTGTATGCCGAACCGGCGCCGCCGAATGTCAATATCAGGAACATCGATCTCCAAATGGTTCTTTGACCAGAATTTCTCCAAGCAAGGTCACAAACCGTTCGGTCTCTGCTCGTGTGAAATGGCTTGCTGATGCCATGAGTTGCAGGTTAAGCCTTTTCCGAAAAGTATATGCCCCAAGAATCAATGGGCAACGATATCCAAGTTTATACGGGATCGCATGAAATTCATTTAGAATCAATCCTCCTGCTTGTTTGAGATAGGAGTCCCCTGTACGTCGGCCCCCCTTGATTTCCGGCCACATCATGCCGAATGGCGCAATCAGGATAGGGATAATGGGCATTTGGCATACGAAATGTACTATTCGCTGTCTCACAGACAAAGGGAGGACCCTTACCGCATCAGCCAGGCTACATCCGGCTTGCCAGGTTTGGACGTCAAACAGACTGTCCAACTGATCTTGACGCCGTCTAGCCACCGATCTGGAAAACAACTCAGGATTTGACCGTTCGCCCGGCGTGAATTTCAGAACAAGGGACGAAGTGTTGGTTGGCGCTTCGGATTCTCCAAATCTTCCCCTCAATTGCACGGTTACACAGATCACGATATTGCCCGGAGGCAAATTGAGGGACGTGTTCCATTTATCTACCGCAGCGACTAAACCACCTAAGAGGGCGTCAATAAACGGACTGCCGCGCCTGGAAACGTTCTTTACAACGTTATCCGTCTGTTCGGCGGTGAGAACCGATTTGAAGTAATGCACCCCACCTTCCTGCTGTTTTCCGCTTCCCTTTGGAAGGGTAGGTCTGTTGATGTATGGGCTGAGGGTTTTCTTTACAAAGAAGATTGCATCGCTCCATATTCGTCTTTTCAGTTGTACCATCTGTTTCTTCAGGCCAGATACGTGGAGGGATTCACCTGCCCATTCCGGCTCCTCACCGGTCACAATCTTGTGGTAGTGCGCCAGAAGTTCCTGGTAGAAGGCTGAGAGCGTCCACCCATCGGCAGCCGCATGGTGTACCAGAGTTAAGAGGCTGCTGCGTCCGTCAGGAAGGTGAATCAGGTGAAACTCAGTAGGAACAGTACGGAGGAGGTCCCAATCCTTCTCCAGGCTTTTATCGAGGCTCAGGAGCAACGAATGCTGAAAAGGAAGTGAGGAATCGGTTATCTCCAGGTTCGAGATACGCAAGCGGGGTTGGAAATCCGGGTCAGGGAACCAGGTCAGGCGCCGTTCCCCTTTGAACCCGCCTTCCTTAACGCTGCTTGAAAATTGCGGAAAACTCGGCAAGGCCTCCCTCAAAGCCAAGTTCATGGCCTCAATATTTACTGATCCTTCGAGATCAAAGCCGAACAACATGATGTTTTTTGCCTCAGGATAATTGGAGAAGACCATCAACTCCGACATGCCATCCATTACTTTGGCCGATTGTTCAGGCATCATTCTCTCCATGTCTTCGATCATTGATTTTGAGAAGGGTCGGTTTCTATTACGTACATATTGAAGAAAAAGAAAAAGAATTGACAGGCAAAAATTGAACTCGTACGTTATATAGCAGAATAGAGACGTCTAACTGAATCCCTGTAACCAGAGCTATCTGTTATAGAAGTTTCATCCACTAGATGTCAGGACTTAAAGCGGTTAACCTACCTTTACTCTATGCCGCGCAGTTCATCGCAACTATCGGGAGACCTGATGAGATTAAGCCTCAAGAATCTTGCCAATGACCTTAGGTTCAATGTGAGGGATTCGCTTGCCTACTTCATCTTCTATGTAACCCAAGGCTGCAACATGGAGTGCGCTCACTGTTTCAATCACTTGAGAAATCACGAATCCAACAAGGACCTAACTGTCGAGGAGATAGATCTATTTTCCAGGAATTTGGGAAGAATCAAGTACATGACCATGGCAGGTGGGGAACCCATGCTCCGTTCTCGGTTGGAGACAATTGCCGAGATCTTCTATAGAAACAACAAACTCGACATCCTGAACGTTTCGACCAATGGGTGGCTCACGGATCGAGTTGTTTCATTCGTGGAATCAACGTTGAACTCCTGCCCGGGACTTACTCTGGCCATCGCAGTTTCGGTGGACGGCGGCAGAGAGACGCATGACAGCATCCGGCGTCGGAAAGGTAGTTTTGACCGGGCGGTCAAAACGCTCAAAGAATTGAAGAGCGTGCAAGAACGTGTAGACCCAAACCGTTTGGCCATCTTTGCCCATGGCACGTACAATGCTTTGAACGCTCACGAATTCCTGGACACCGCGCGGTTCTTTTCAGAGGAGATCCAAGTGCCCTACTCTGTGGCTCTAATCAGGGGGGATGGGCTCCCGGATGATTCTCTGAGCAAGGTGGACATAGACCATTTCTACTCTGTTTTTAAGCACATTATTCCATTAGTGCGCAAAGGGCTGGCAAAGAATTATCCGTTCAGGCGCGCAGGTGTGGCAATGGCCGATTTGGTCGGTGATGTTATCTACAATAGTGTAAAACACAGCAAGATGACGGTCCCATGCAAGGCGGGCAAGAAGTGTTTCGTAATGACCGCCGACGGTGATGTGATCCTATGTGAACTGCTCAACATAGTGCTCGGTAATATACGTGACCACGACTACGATCCCATGAAGCTACTCCGTTCCGACCTAGCCGTGAGTGAAATGAGGGCTATTAAGGAAAATGAATGTCACTGCACATGGGAGTGTTTTCAGTTGGTGAATGTGTGGTCCTCGCCTAGGATGCTGCCCCGAATCATCGGCAAAGCCGCCTCCTATGCGATTCAGGATTGGTGAAGCGACAAGTAACTCCATTCCGTCGCCTTGGGGGGGCCCGTCCGCTTACATTACAAGGCGGCACCGAAAGTAAGCTTCCGGGTTTCTGAGAATCAAGCGTTCAGACGCTCCTCCGACGTGCACGCAGAAGGTTGTCCACAATCAAATCCATGAACCCCTCTGCTTCCTGCCGACTGAAAAGACTGGCAGAAGCCCCCAGAATCAGATTCAAACGGTTTCGGAACAGGTAAACTACGAGCAGTAGCCGTGTGTTTGAAGCAAGTTTGTATCCGAGACCATGGACTTCCGCCACCTCCAGATCTCCGGACACCTTGAGGAAAGTATCACCGGTTGGCTTTCCGTTACGTAGCTCGGGCCAAAGCACGCCAAGAAGGGTGATCGCAATCGAAACCTTGTGTTTGTTTAAGATATGGCTCGCCAACCTTCGCCGAGCGGGAAAAGGCAGAATTCGGAGAATATTGTTAAAGCTTTCCAGACTCTCATAGTACCGATAATCGGTCCGGGATCTAAAATGCCTCAGTCGCTGCGTCGAGAGGACCCGATTGAACTCATCCGGGTCTGTTCGTTCGTGTGGCAGAGACCTCAGGAAAAGGAGAGCGCTGTTGTTCGGGTTGTCCAGGTTTTTGTACCGTCCTCTCATATTCACCGTCAGCGATGTTGTGAGCGTTCCTGGAGCAATGTCTCGACGACGGTTCCATTCATCTATCGCGAGATGAGAAGCGGCCGTCAGGTAGTCCACTAAGGACGCCTGAGTTCCTTCCGAAAGCCGGACGAGAATCTGGGATTCCTGCTCGGAAAGTACTCTCTTAATCTGGTGTTGGTTGCGATCAGTGGCATCGCCGGCGCCGGAGGGTAATGCAGGAGTCTTCAGGAAGCCAGTCAGGGTCCGCGCTGCATTCCGGAGCATTCCTCGCCACGTTGCCTGTTTGTGTTTCGCCGGTTTTTTCCCTGAGCTTGACAGCGACAGACCATGTGAGGCCCACTCTGGCGGTTGCCCCACGACAAGGTCATGGTAGGTGGCCAAGAGTTTTTGGCCGAATTCCATGATGTTACCCACATCACCGGCAGCGTGATGAATGAAGGTGCACAACACATGATGTTTCTCTGATACCCTGATCAGATGCAACTCTGCCGGCAGTTCAGAGAAGAGGTCCCAGTCCCGATCCAAACGCGGTCGCAGGGTGTGCAGGATACTATCAAGCAACTCAGCGGAGGCGTCTCTGATTACCAGTTCTTGCTGAAAGAACGGCAGTGACAGGTCGGATCTCAATCGCCTGAACAGGTGGTAGCGTCCCTTGATCTTGATCTCTTTGATCGTGCTCAGGAAATTGGGGAAATCTTGTCCGGATAGCTGGACCGCTTGGCTGAATACCTCAGTATCAACATGTCCTTTTAGTTCTAATGCGCTAAAAATGATGTTCTTTCCGTAGCCGTAGCTCGTGAGGGCCAACATCTCGGATATTGCATCGAATTTCGGGTCACAATCCGGCATGACGCTCCAATCGTTGAATTGAATCCGGGTCTCCTGACAACAGGGATACAAGATCATATTAGGTCAGTTGTTCCGGGTGTGCAATTCTATAATGTTTGCATAGCGCCCAATTTTATTGAAAAATATTTTTCTTGCAAGGAGACCATATGGTCTCTATAATACAAACATGACCGTCACCGAACGACAAAAACAAATCCTGGATTTCATCAGCCTGTTCCAAAAACACGAGGGGTTTCCCCCATCTTTAAGAGAGATATGCAAAGGTATAGGCCTTGTTTCTCACGGGAGTCTTATAAAGCATATCCGCTCATTGGAATCTCAAGGCCTGATTAAGGGAATGCCTGGGAAAAAGAGGGCCTGGAAATTAGTTGATTCACAATCAACAAAAATACCTTCCATACCCGTTCTAGGGCGAATAGCCGCAGGGAATCCCATATTGGCTCAAGAGGACAAAGAAGAACAGTTACCGATAAACCCCTCATTTTTCGGTTCATCCGACGCTTTCGCCCTCAGAGTCAAGGGCGATTCAATGATCGAAGCCCACATTCAGGACGGAGATCTTGCGATCATTCGACCTCAGCAGGAAGCTGAAAACGGGGCTATCGTGGCTGTCATTGTTGAGGGAGTTGAACCTGAAGCCACCCTTAAGATTTTCAGGTCTAACAATGAGACAATAGAATTAAGGCCTGCCAATGAATTTTATGAACCATTAATTTTTAGAGGAAACGATCGTTCAAAGATAAAAGTCTTAGGAAAGCTTGTCGGGGTTATACGAGCCAAACCCTAACAAGCTTGTCGCTCTCGTTCCAAATCGAACAAATCGATTAAACAACCAAATCATAACAATGTGATCATGTTTTCATGAATATGGATACCTTTGTTCATCTTGAAGTCCTTAGCGCCTTCTCATTTCTTTGGGGGACCTTCACCCCGGAAGATCTGGTCGAGACCGTCGCGTCAATGGGACAAAAAGCCGTAGCCCTTACCGATTATGGTCTACACGGGACTATTAGGTTCTATAAAGCCGCGGTTAGAACTGGAATTCAACCAATCATAGGAGCCAAAATTCGGATCTGGGACGGGTCGCAGGTAATTTTTTTGGTGACAAGTTTCGAAGCTTACAGGAACCTTTGCCGTCTTGTGTCAATTACTTTGAATTCCGGGGTCATCACCAAACAGGATTTAAGCCATTATTCCAAAGGACTGGTGACCATAGCCGGTGGCCGCGATTCTCGGTTTTACTCTGCCTTGAAAAAGGGGATATCGGCCCATGCGGAGTTTAGTTTACTGGAATTAAAGTCAGTCCTAAACAACCCTGAATGGCTTTTTCTGGCTATCCAAAATAATGGCGAGGTCGATCAACTATTAGAAAACACCATAGACTTTGCCTTATCCGTGAATATCCAGATCGTAGCCACAAACGAGGTCACATTCCTGACGCCTCGGGATTATATCCTCCACTGTATATTGGTTGATATTCAGCGTAAACATCACCATAGGACAGTTACGCCTTTACCGAACGATAGTTTCTTTTTAGCTTCCGGCGAGGAAATGGAAAATCGAATTAACTATCGTCAAGCGATTGAAAACACTCAATATATCGCGTCCCTTTGCAAAGGCTTTTCTCTGCCTATCGGAAAACTTCATCCTCCCTCTATTCAAGACCCGAAGAAGGCGTCGGAAAAGCTTACCAAGCTGTGTTTCAAGGAAATATCCAAAGTGCTCTATGCTCCCGTTGGTATCGACTACCTCCGCCGTCTTGATCGG
>JARLHM010000214.1 GCA_031292235.1 Syntrophaceae bacterium
AAAATCACCGGCGGAAACTATCACTCTGTCGAATTCTATTTCTCCCCTTATCCTGTCGATATCATCCGCCACGCCCAAAATCTTACAGCCAGGAGAGTCCTGAATGTTTGAACACTTCTCGTCTGGGAATTGCAGGAAACCTATGATTTCCTGGAAGCCGTTCGATCCTTTCTCTAATGTTGACGCAAATTCAATCGCTAACGGGTTTGTTCCTATTACCAGAGTTTGTCTTTTAGGGACGCCTAGTTGAAAAACTTTCTGAGAGATTGTGCGACCAACTTTTCTTGAGCCAATTATTAATATAGCGCCAAAAGCAAACGCCATCCCATAAACAAATCTTGATAACAAGAAACCTCTAAACAAAAATGAAATGGCCATCAATATCGCGAGAGACTCTATGCCAGTCTTAAGTATGTTTCGAATTTCGGCCCTCGGAGATCCAGCGGAAATCAACCTATGACTGTAGACGCCATCACGGACCATTAGGAAGGCCCAAAGAACGGTAAAAATAATCGCGGCCCTTACGTAGGCGGACATGAAATAAGCGTCAAAATCTAGTTGTTCTTTTGTAGCAAAATAGTCCTGTAAGCCCGTTTGAAAACGAACCAGGTACGCGATAAGAAAGACACTGAACATGATTACAGCATCTAGAAAAAGAAGCATGCAGCGGCGCCTTCGCCAGATTTCCAGGAGGAGACGCTTTGACCACGCGCGAGGGGCAGCGATCCCTTCACGTGGAGAAAAGAAATCTTCACAGCGTGCGCCGTTTGATCTAACGGTTTCTATCATTTGTCGGGCTTGCCACAGGGAGGAAGATAAACAAATATTAAAGAGAACAATTTGACCCCCTGACATCATGCCATAATAAAATTATTGGTATAATACAGTTAGCGCTTCGTACAAGTCCACAAAAAAACATATTCTTTAACAACCAACAACAACGGGAAGTCTTTAATCGAATCAATGTCGATTTCTTTTACCACTTGGTGGTCATTCCTATGCTAAAATGTTTCAGAAGTCTTGATAACCAATTATCAAGAATAACGTTTAAGCTAACTTCTTAAAATAGTTGATGATAATGACTGATCAATTGAGTCGAAAAACTGTTCCAGATTTCCTGAAATCCGATAAATTCAGGGCGATCCCTGGAGTGTTTTATCGAGAACCCTCCCTGTTGGTGAAAAAACTGGCAGGATTGTTGTCCCCCAAGGTCAAGTTCGATGATCAATCGGTCCAGTTGATCCGGGAACTTTCCGCCGGTGGCCCCATCGTCTACGCGCTAAAATACCCTACCCACTATGATCTGCAATACCTGCGCATGCGGTTAGCTGGTTTGGGGCTGCCAGCGCCATGCTTTCTACTTGGAAGCGCCGCTAACTTGAGAAGTCTGTTTTTTAGGGCCGCTCGTTTCTTCAAAGTCAGATCAAAATTCCAGGGGCCCCGTCGAGCTGTAGATTTTGAGCTTACGCCGGAAATAGTTAAGGACATACTTGTGAATAGAGCCGCGGGAGCATTTTTCCTCATAGATGAAAACGCCACCAGAGATCGCTATGTCCGCCCCACTCATGACCCCATTAACATATTAATTGAAGCCCAGAGTAAGATGTCTGAGCCGATAGCTATTGTCCCAGTGTCCTTGTTGTATGACAGAAGGCAGAGGCGACAGATCCGACCATTCTGGGAGACCTTGTTGGGTGATCCTGACCAACCGGGAGCGATACAGCGAATTCTAATAGCTTTCAGAAAATGGACCCTGCCGGAGCTTCTCGTCGGGACCCCGGTCCATCTCATCGAGGAGTTCGAAGAATTCGGGTCAAACAAATCATGGGAGGATCTTCCCTTTGAAGTGCGGCGGGAGTTGATTGAAAATATCAACGATCGAATTCGTGTGAGCCGTGGCCCTGAGAAACTCTCGAGAATGGAAATTAAGGACCGAGTCCTTCAAGACCCCAGAGTTCAGAAAGCAGTAAGTGACTCAGCGGAATCAGACAAGACTACGGAAGAAAAAAGCCGTAAGAAAGCCGAGGCGTATGTTGACGAAATAGCTGCGGACCAAAGGCTTCAGATGATTCATTTCCTTTATTATGTCCTGGGCTGGCTCTTTAAAAGGATCCTCGACAAGCTTGATTACCGGGACTCCGATTTTTCCGTACTGAAGAAGGCCAACGAGAAGAATTCTCTTATCTTTGTATCATGCCACAAGAGCCACTTGGACTATCTTGTCATAGGCTACATCTTATTTACTAATCAGATGCCGCTGCCTTTCATGGCTGCAGGCAAGAATTTGTCGTTTTGGCCGGTAGGTCACATTTTGCGACGAGGCGGCGGGTTCTTCATCAGACGCTCATTTAAGGGGCTATTGCTGTACACACGAGTGTTCGCAAGCTATGTACAAGTGTTGGTTAAGGAAAAGATAAATCTAAACTTTTATATAGAAGGCGGTAGGAGCCGTACAGGAAAGTTCCTTCAGCCCAAGGTCGGAATGTTGGGATTCCTTTTGGATACTGTTTTTGATGGGGCTGTTGATGACCTCACCTTTATTCCGACATATGCTGGATATGACCGGGTCCCTGAAGAAAAATCCTATTTGCAGGAACTTCGTGGCCGTGAAAAACAGAAAGAATCTTTCTTTGCATTTCTTGAGTCCAGAAAAATACTAAAGACCAAATATGGGGCGGCATATGTGCGTTTCCATAAACCGGTTTCTTTTAGGGATTTTGTCGCCAGGAGGGGATGTTCATCATCACCGAAGAGTCTGACTTCCAGCGAGAGACGTGATCTTGTCGAAGATTTCGCTTTCTATCTGATGACCGGTATAAGCCAGGCGTCTGTAATTACCTTTCCCGATTTGACCGCTGCAGGACTGGTTTGCCATGACTCTTCTTTGGTGGATAGGTCTGAATTTCTTGAGGCAATTGATTTGTTGGAAAAGGGTCTTTGCTATTATGGGATCGAGATATCAGGGAGTTCGCCGGATCCTGCTAAAGGAATCGATCAGGCGCTCGAAGGGTTCATGGCACGAAAATTCATAGAACTTGAAGGGGCGCCTGAAACTGGGCTTCGAACATATGTTATTAATGAATCCCGGCGGGTGAATCTTGAGTTTTACAAGAACTCTCTAGTGAATTGCCTATGGGCGCCGGCGCTTATGGCCACTGCAATATTGGATCAAAGTAAAGACGGACAAGTCGAGAGAGAAAATGTTTTCAAGAGCTTCAGTCATCTTAAAGAGTTGCTGAACAAGGAATTTATATTTGACCCGTTGGTTGGGGATACGGACCTTATAGAGGGGAATATCGAATTTCTTGAAAAACAAGGATGGATAAAACGCGTCAGTTCAACCGGTTTACTTGAAGTGATGAACCACAGGTCGCTTGAGGTGTTTAAGGGGCTCGTTTCTGATATTTTGAGAGTTTATAAAACGTGCGGCGCCTCTTTGGGTAAAATGGGAGAGGAAATTCTTTCTGAGCGTGATTTTATTAAACTTGCGGTAAAGACCGGGTCCGAACTGGGTATTTTCCCATCGGCTCAAAACGTCACTCTGTCAACAGTGACTGTTAGGAACGCATTGAGTGAATTGACGAAGCTGAGGGTAGCAGAGTACAATCAGGTTAGAAAAAAGGTAACAAGGGGAAAAGTAGATCCGGCGGTTGTTTTTCAGTTCGACCCACAATCTTCGGGAAATTCGAAAATATAGGTGTTGACACATTTGCGGTGTATGGGATATTAGTGTCTGAATAAGCTAAACAACTCGGGGCGTAGCGCAGCCTGGTAGCGTACCTGAATGGGGTTCAGGTGGTCGCTGGTTCAAATCCAGTCGCCCCGACCAAAACTTCCTCAATATTTCCCATCTGTTAACCATTAACAGCCCGCTTCAGTCTTTTCTTCAAAATCACTGTCGTGTCAGATTCACGTGAATTGTTCCGGCATACCTTTTCAGAAGCCGCTATCAATGCTTCTAATTCCCGAGTGAACCCCGCGTTTTTCTACAATCGCCTTGCCTTCAGAGTTGAGCACGACCAGAAGAAAAGGTTCGAGAATCTCGAACAACCAGTAAAGGGCAACACTGATTTTGATAAAATAGTATCAGGAGACGATTTCTTTTTTGCTGCAAAACTTGACAGAATGGTCTCGTCTGGTGAATATAGAAATACGACTGAAAAGTGGCTTCAATGGTACAAATCGACCGTTGTTGTTCCAATTAGGGTTCTGGAAAAAAATTGGGATGAGAATAAGAAGCATTACATTCTTCTTGGTTTCCTTTGTGCAGACTCAGATAGTTCCGGTGCTTTTGAGGAAGACAGGGCAACTCTTTATGCAGATATTGTGATGGCAGCGGCAGATCAATTATATTATTTTCTTGATTTTATTTCCTCTCAACGTAACAGATTGAAAACTGATAGTTCAAACCAATTATAACTCAACATTTGTATGTCTGATATTATTGTCAAAAGAGGTCACTATGAATAGATGCTTAAAAATATTCAAAACCCAAGAAAATGATAAATTAGAAGAAAACAGAAGAGAAGAAGATAAACAGGTAGAATATAAATGGAGACCTATCTTCAAGGACACCTCCGTCATTAAACAAATACTTTTAGAAAAAGCTAAGGGGTGATGTCGCTAAAGATACATTAGACATTCTAACCTTTATTGATTCGACTGAAATCGGAGACAAATTATATACGTCGTCAGACAGATTTACGAAAGCCTCCCTGAAACTATCCGAATGCCCGATTCGTTGAAGAATCGGCCGGTCGAGGTAATCCTGGCACCGTTGAAAATCTCTTTAAGGGTTTTTAGCTTTTTCTTTTAAGCAATATAGGAGAAATTCATGAATTCTGAGGACCGCATAACTGTCGATACCGACGTGCTTGTAGGAAAGCCGATTATAAAGGGTTCTCGAATCGCTGTTGAGTTCATCATAGGCCTGCTGGCCAATGGGTGGTCTCATGAGGATATTCTAAGAAATTATCCCGGATTGACCACGGAAGATATTCTGGCTTGTTTGAGCTATGCCAGTTCAGTGTTGCAAGCAGAGAAGATTTATCCGCTGGATCTGAGGCCGTGAAACTTCTGGCGAACGAAAATTTTCCTAGAGAAGCTATCGAGGCGCTCCGACAAGATGGGCATGACGTGATTTGGGTTCGCACAGAATTTCCAGGAGTTAGCGACGGAGAAGTGTTGGCGTATGCCGAAGCTGAGAATCGAATTGTGGTCACTTTTGACAAAGACTTCGGGGAGTTGGCGTTTAGATCAGGATTACGGATATCAAGTGGGGTGATACTCTTCCGTATAACGCCGCGATCCCCCGGATTTGTCGCCAACTTCTCTGTGAAAGCATTTCGGGCTCGTAATGATTGGGCTGATCATTTCTCAGTAGTTGAAGAACATCGCATACGAATGATCCCGTTGTCTGATTTAGCCCAGTAGCTATAGTGATACGCAATGGAACTGGGTCCTAAGCGAAGATTCCAGCACGCTTCTCAATGACGCAGGATTTCCCTGAAATCGGTTGAATCTTCTGAACAGTTTCTGCTTGAGTTCACTCAAGGTTTTTAAGAACCGGTTGTGAGTGGTCTTTCTTCTGGTTTCTTTCCAGATATATTCGACCGCATTGAATTTTGGCGAGTACGGAGGCAGATAGTGGAGTTCAATACTGGCCTGCTTACCATTGAGCCACTTCCGAACTTCGGGGCCCTTGTGATACCTGGCGTTGTCCAGAATCAAGTGTATCTTTTGATCCTTGTATCTCGAGATAAGCTGGTCAAGAAAGCTCAGAAAACTCTTGGTGTTGAACCAGTTGACGAACCGAAAGTGAAATTTGGGATCATTACCTACTGTTACCGCTCCCATTACCTTCAAGGATTTCCTTGTGGGCGGAGTCTTCACCACACACCCAATGCCCTTGTATGTCGAAAAAACGAACCCGCTTGTTTGAAACTTACTTCATCTTGATACATCAAATTGCCATTGTCCTTTTGGACTTTTTTTAATCGCAGGCAGCTCTGCTGCAAGCCATGTGGCCTGAAGTTTCTCATCGGCTTTGGAGAGTTCTTGTCTGGGATATTGAAGTGAAAAACCTAACCCATGAAGAATTCTGCGAATCTGAGATGGGCTATATGAGATTTTGAAACGCCGTTTGACCAGGTCTGCAATGATTGGAGACGTTCAGACCCCGGTATCCATCCTACTGTCTTCAGGTCCTTGTCGAACCATAATGGCAAGTTCCCGTTTCTGGTCCAGACTTAATCTTGGCTTTTTACCCTGATATGGTCCTCGCACAAGCAAGCCCGTTACGCCTAAATCCCTATACCTGCTTATCCATCGCTCTACAGTATACTCTGAGCCACCTCAAGCAATTGACCAATTTGAGTAAGCGTCGTGCCTTCGTGAACCAGTAAAATCAATCTGAGCTGGACCCTTGAATCGAGATCTTTGCGCTTTTTGGCAAGATAGCGGTGCTTGACGATCTGATTGTAATCCGCAGTATTAAGTCTCAAGCCACGCTTAGGCATTCCTCTTTCCCCCCTTCAGGTGTTGGAAGGGACATACCAAATTTCTGGACAAAAGTCGCGTCATTTGTCAAACCTATTGCCACTGTGCGGCACTATAGATGAAACTTGATGTCATATACAGCACGGGATGTCTTACGAGAGTTTTTCATAATGCCGCAAGCCTACTGAAGTCTTCGCCTAAAGGCGGGGGATTTTCTCCCATTCCCCGAAGGGGACATCAAGAAACGAGGAATGGATGTTGAGCGCCAGATATCCGAGACGCTAAACCTATTAGCCTGTAGCCCACCGAAGCAATAATGGCCATTTACTTTTCCCTAAAAGCAGAGATCGCCGCATTCACAAGACGAATGTGAAAGTCTGCACTCCAGTCTACGAGTCTATAGAACGATCAAATCCGTTTGGCAGGATGGAGCCGAGGTTAACTGAAGAGTTACCAATTCACAAAAAGATTGTTTGACTTTTTTGACAGAGTTCTGTTAGAATTGCCGATAACTAGAATTAGATGTCATATGAAAAATCGACTCTTTGGGGCGGCGAGAACTGTAGTACTTTTCGCAGGAAAGGATTGTCAACTCGGTCCGTGAGAGTTTTGCCAGGGGCCGCGGATGATTGGTTTCAGTTCTGGAGGTTGGTATGCATTGGGCACTGGTTTTGTTATTAGTTCTGGCATTTGATTTGCCTTGCTGGGGGCAGATTACTCGAGCCCCCCTTCTTGGTGATCTGTCCGGGGCAACCATAGCATGGTTCTACGGCTATTATGGACAATTAGGTTCTCGTGGCTTTTTTGGGGATTACAACGTAGATGCTGGTGCCATACCGGGGGAATATGCCTCTCTTAACGGATGGGTTGGCAATCAGGACACGGGTAGCCTTGTGACTGGAACAAACGCCGGTAAGTCTTCGATTGCGCTGAGTGTTGACCCCAAATATGGTAATGATTGGATCATCCTTGGTGCGCGGTATACCATAAATCCATATGTGACAGGTTCAAGCCCCGGACCAGCAACGCCGATATCGCCAGGGCAACTGACTACCTGGCAACTTCAGGTCAATACGCCTATTGCAGATATTACAGTTGGTAAACAAATCTTTAGCAAGGGTTTCAACTTACAATTCTCCGGTAACCGAACTCAAGAGTATCTGTTATTGCAACGGACTTATACTGTGCCGAATATTCTTGACTATCTTGTATCTCGTCAAATTCTGCCCAGGAAGGCTCTATCATGGTTTAATCGTGAGTGGTGGCCCAGGTACAAACCAAAGGTGGCTGGAGATGATCCTGAAAA
>JARLHM010000033.1 GCA_031292235.1 Syntrophaceae bacterium
AAGTCAAAGACTTCTCCGCTAAAACATACCAAAATAACAATCAAGGCACAGATGAAGGAGCTAAAAATGGCGGACACATCATTTAAGGCGTGCGCTCCGGTCCAGATCTCAGATGCCGACATCTTCACCGCAATGAGCGAGGTCTCAGGATATCTTGACATTACGCCATCCGATTTTAAGGAACTTTATCTTAAAGCGTACGATCACGCTCTGTCGAGATTAATACGTGTTGTCAAGGTAAGGGAAATCATGACCGCAACTGTTATCACAGCGAAGCCCGAATTTTCACTCGAAAAAGTGGCGGAACTCATGGCCGTCAAGCATATATCCGGCCTGCCGGTTGTAGATGACCGAGAAAAGCCATTAGGAGTCATATCCGAAAGAGATTTCCTCGAGGTCATGGTGGGTCGCAAATCCGCAAACCTTATGGAAATTATCGTGCAGTGTCTCAAAGGCAAAAACTGCCTGATGGCGCCTGTTCGCATAAAGTCGGCCAAAGACATCATGACCTCGCCGGCGATAATCGTGGGAGGAGATGATTCTGTTGATGACGTTTCTAAACTGTTTGCATCCAAAGGTATCAATCGCGCGCCGGTGGTTGACAGTGAACAGCGGATAATCGGCATAGTTACCCGAGGGGACCTCATGAAGGCGCCTGTAGCCGGAGGCAAGCCATGAACTATTTCCAAAAGATGAAAGGGGTGAGTCAAAGTCCACCGCCAGTTTCAAAACTGGAAGTAATTTTGTCCTGGTTGGGCTCGTTTCTGGGAATAGCCGCTATAGGGGCCATGAATTATGTGTACATGGGCAGCCAGGAGAACGCTCTCATGATAGCGTCATTCGCCGCTTCGGCCGTGCTCCTTTTTGGAGCGCCCAAAAGCCCGCTGGCCCAACCCAGAAATCTCGTTGGCGGCCATCTTTTGGCGGCTTTTATAGGGGTGGCTTTTTGTAAGATATTTATCACGCAGCCGGCGCTGGCCGCCTCCCTTGCGGTTTCTACAGCCATAGCCGTAATGCATCTCACCAGGACGTTGCACCCACCGGCTGGCGCAACTGCTCTAAACGCTGTAATCGGCGGTCCAAAGGTACACGCCCTTGGTTTCATGTACCCGGTTGTTCCTGTTGCTCTCGGTGTCACTATAATGCTTGTGGTAGCGTTACTTTTCAATAATGCCGCGAGGAATCGTCGTTATCCGGAGTTTTGGCTGTAGCCCAGGCAAAAAATGAATGGGGTCCAGGTCGTCGTCTCCCGTGCCCCGGAATCCTAAATCAACCAGCGGCGCTGAGCCGCTGTGAGGCTATTTCTTCTCGTGGCTTAGCCGTTTGACTTGTTGTTTTTCTCGGCAGACCCTTCTTCGATCGGGTGGACCTTGTCTCCATCGGAAATGGTGTTCTTAAGATTAATGGCTACCAATTCGCCCTCCTCCACGCCGGAACTGAGTCGCAACACCTTGCCGTCACTATAGTAAATAGTAATTGGACGAAAGCTGATTTTGTTATCTGGTGTTATGACACCTACAAACTTCTTTTCTTTCCGTATCAACAGGGCTTCAGCAGGGACTTCTACATATTGGGGGGTTTGTACCCAGACAATGACCTGAACGGAACTGCCTGCAAGAATACGGTTTTCGTGGTTGTCAATGTCAATCTCTACAAGAAGGGTGCGGGTCTTTGGGTCAAGCTCTCTACTGTTTCTCGTGACAGTCCCTTTAACACTTGCGTCCGGCCATGCGGGATCGGTAACGTGAGCAGCGTCTCCATCTCTGATCAGGCTCGCGACGCTCTGATCCGGGTAAACATAGATCCTCAATTTGTCAATTTGGGCCACCGACACTATGGGCTGAGCCGAAGTCTGAGTAGTGGTGGCGTTTTGTATAAGAGCGCCAGGGTCGACGAACCTCGCTGTAACGGCCCCGGTAAAAGGCGCGGAAATTATTTCATAAGCCTTTTGAGCTTTAAGAGACTCGGCCGTGTTTTGCGAGACCTGCGCAGCGGCTTCCAAGCGTTCGGCGTCCTGCAAAGACATGGCTCCTGTTTTATAAAGGCCTCTAGCTCTTTGCGCATCCGCTTGTTTATCCTTTGCGTCAGCCAATGCGGCGTCATATTGTCGATCCAGTTCAGGGGACTCAATCACCGCCAGGACTTGCCCCTCGGTAACCCTATCACCTTTGTCAACATTTATAGTTTTCAGAAAACCACCGACCTTGGCATACAAAACAACGTTTGTAAAAGGACGGGCGTCCCCTATCAGTGAAATGGATCTCGTCGTCGAAGCTAATTTAGCGAGCGCAGTCCTAACTGAATACCCCGCTTTCATGGCCTCCAGTCTCTCGCTGCCCTCAACTCGCAGATAATCACTGTCAGCTTTCCAGAGACCGACAATGAGCATTAGAGCAGCCATTACAACCACAATGCCGCCGATATAGAGCAATTTGCTCGGCTTTTCGCTCGATTTAGGAACTGAACTTCCCATTAAATTTTACCTGACCATACTTCCCCTCGTTCTTCAGCGAGGAACCGTTTCTCGAGCATATCTTTGGTAGGAAGGTCTTTGCGCAGCAGAGAGTAGATAACCGGCACTACAAAGAGGGTCGCCACAGTCGCCACAATGAGGCCTCCAATTACCGCCCTCCCTAATGGAGCGTTCTGTTCACCCGCCTCGCCAAGGGCCAAGGCCATTGGAAGCATGCCCAGTATCATTGCCAGCGCCGTCATCAGAACAGGCCGCAACCTCGTTCTGCCAGCCTCCAACGCCGCATGCATCGGGGACCCCCCGCTCTCCATCCGAAAATCGTTAGCGAAACTGACCAGCAGGATCGAATTCGCTGTAGCCACGCCGACAGCCATAATTGAACCCATCAAGGACTCCACGTTAATTGTCGTTCCTGTCAACGCCAACATCCATAGAATTCCCACCAGCGCCCCTGGTATGGCCATAATTATGATAAAAGGGTCAAGCCACGATTGAAACAGCACGACCATCAAGAGATAGACAAACAATATGGCAAGGATCAATCCCATCCCAAGGCTTGTAAACGAATGCTCCATAACTTCGAACTGTCCTCGAAGCGCTATGCGAGTTCCCGGTGGAAGCTTCCCCAATTCTGAGATTTTCTGTTGGATTTCTCTGGCGACAGACCCCAAGTCCCTTCCTTCCACATTTGCGTCAACATTGATAACCCGTTGAACAGTATAGTGATTAATATTTTCGTAACTGACCCTGTGAGTAATTGTAGCCACATTGGCCAGCGTCTGGGCCGGTATCGTCGGGATCGTGGTCGGCGCAGGGACGCCTCCCGGGGTAACAAAATTTGCTGATGAAAGAGGAGGTGTCATTGGTATTGAATTAAGACTTTCAATTGAATCGATTACAGATGGAGGGATGCGGACCGCGACGAAGTAATTTACGTTGTTCGCAGGATTGAGATAGAAAGAGGGGGAGACAAGAATGCTAGATGATAGCGAAATAAGCATGCTGCTCGCCACATTCTGTTCAGTCATCCCAAGCTTGGCGGCCAACGTTCGGTCAACATCTACCTGTAAAGACGGATAGTCTAGGACCTGCTTGATGTGCACATCAGCCACTCCAGCGATTTTAGCCATCTCCTCGCGTATCTTCTTTGCGTATTCGTAAGATTTTTCAAGATCCAGCCCTTCTATCTGAACGTCGATCGGGGAAGGAACTCCAAAATTCAACACCTGCGTGACAATGTCCGCAGGCTGGAAATAGAAAGATGAGTCTGGAAAATCGTGAGACAGGGCTTCTCTGATCTTTTTAATGTAACCGATAGTAGGTTTGTGAGACTCTTTAAGGGCTATCAGAATATCAGCGTCCATGCTGCCAACATTATCTGTCTGGACAAACCCCAAATTGAATGAAACCGGCACCCCGATCATTACGTTAATTGTGCTTAAGTCCCTGGCCGGAATTATTTCCCGGATATGTTTTTCCACTCTGGATACAATGCGGTCTGTCTCCTCGATTCGAGTCCCGTGCGGCGCCCTAAAATGGAGCTTCATGAGCCCTGCGTCTACGGATGGAAAGAAATCGGTCCCAATGATTGGGACTAGGCCCAGGCTTAAAATGACCACTAGTCCGGCTATCACAAGGACGAAAAACCTATGGCGCATGAAAGTTTCCAGAGTGTCGCCATAAGCCGATTGGAGTTTGTCAAACGAACGGTCCCTCAAATCATTTAATTTCTGGATTACAGACGAAGGACCGCTAACGTCAACCGCATTCTCGTGATGTTCAGCCAGTATGTCGCGCTCACCGGTCATCAACATGCGGGCAAGGGTCGGAACCAGGGTCCTGGACAGCACGTAGGAAGCAAGCATGGCTATTACAACCGCCAATGCGAGTGGTGTAAAAAGATACTTGGCGGGCCCGTAGAGCAACACTACCGGGAAAAATACCACGCAAACAGCCAGTGTGGCCACAATCGCAGGGACCGCCACCTGCCGCGCTCCATCCAATATCGCCACTGTCAATGGCTTTCCCATATGGCGGTTGCGGTGGATGTTTTCTACCTCAACAGTAGCGTCGTCGACCAGCATCCCGACCGCCAATGCAAGTCCGCCAAGTGTCATAATGTTGATGCTGTGTCCGGTGAGAAAAAGGCCGACTATGGACGTAAGTATGGCAAGTGGAATTGATATGACCACGATTATCATACTGCGGAGGCTTCCAAGAAAAACGAGGATCATCAATGAGACCAGAATCGATGCCAGAACAACTTCTCGAACTACTCCCTCAATAGCTGTTCGGACAAAGATGGACTGATCAAAATCAATTTTTAGTTCCAGCCCCTTGGGAGCGACAGATTTAATCAGTGGCAGCACTGCTCTTGTGGCGTTCACTACGGCAAGTGTCGACGCGTCGGCATGTTTGAGGATCGCCAGGTATGTGGCCTTTCTGCCATCCACCCGCACAATGTTGGTCTGTTCCGCGTAACTGTCTGAAACTTTGGCCACGTCTCCCAGGTACACGACAGCGTTACCGACAACTTTTATCGGGAAGCGGTTGAATTCTTCCAACACTTTTGGGCTTGAATTAGTAAGGACATTGTATTCGAATTTTCCTATCTTCGCTGTGCCGGCAGGAAGAATAACGTTTGATTGCAGGAGCGCGTTTACGATATCGGAGGGAGACAAACCTCTTGACCCCATGGCGTTTGGGTCGATATCGACATTGATTTCACGCGATTTTCCACCAAACGGAGCGGGAGTTGACAGTCCAGGTATTGTAAACAAGCGGACCCTGATAAAATTTAGCCCATAGTCATAAACCTTTTCCTCAGAAAGCGTCTGGCTCGATACGGTCAGTTGCGCCACCGGGACGTTAGAAGCGTTGAATTGAATTATATTTGGTGGCTGCAATCCGGGCGGGGCTATTCTCAAAAGAGTGCTGGATACCGCCGAGATCTGGGCTATTGCAGCTCCTATTTCCGTCCCCGGATAAAAATACAGTTTTAGGATACCTATACTGGGTATTGATTGGGACTCGATTCGCTCGATACCGTTTACGGTCGTGGAATAAGCCCGTTCACTGATGAGGACTATCCTGCGTTCGATGTCTTCCGGGGAAAGCCCTGGGTAATTCCAGACCACCACGACAACCGGTATGTCAATGGCAGGAAAAATGTCCACCATCATTCGGCTAAGGGAGAGGACCCCCATGACCATTATCAGCATCGACATGACTGCGACGGTGTAGGGACGGCGTAGTGCGAGACGGACTATCCACATATACGGTATCCTGATTCGATCAGTTCAACTTGTTATTCCCGATCTACAAACGCCGCCTCCGCGGAGGCGTCAGAGAACAATCAATAATATCATGTTTAAATTTGATATTGGCAACTGTAATTTCTTGTTAGTAAGATGTGCGGTTAGGTTTATGGATGGAACCAGGGACCCTTCGACAGGGCCCCTGTGAGTAATGCGTTGTTTAGTGGTGGAATACTCCGAAAGCGAAAACAAATATCACCAGTAAAGCTATCCCTAAAGATAAAGAGTAAAAAATCAGCTTCTTTTCAACTGGTAAAAGATCGCACCATTCCTCACTCGCCATCGCCCCGGAACTCTCTGAAGTTTTGACTGAATTTGTTTCTTCCTTAGCCATATTGTCACGCGCCTTTCCTGGAAAACATCAACTAGTGGGGTATTACTGGAGGCGTAATGCCGTGATAGAAAATCCATGAGATGAAGAGACCGACCCAGAGAATGAACCCAAACAGGCATACAGCGTAAACCGCCACAATTCGCCCCATTCCCTCTGCCCAAAGTTTTCTGACGTTTGTTACCATGCCAATTGAAAAGAAGCACAACCCAAAAAAGATTGTCCTCAACGCGTTTGCGTCACCTGACCCCTTTTCCGCAGCCTTAACTATAGCAGGATTGTTCAAGCCCATTATGAGCAAAATAAGGAAGGTCAAAGTAAAACCTATTACGAATTTCGGGAACCTATCCCATATCTCTCCCGCTGAAACCTTGCCGCCGCCAGTCTTACATGCCGCTGAACTGGAATCTATGCGATAAACCGACCAGATGATCGCCAATATAAAAGCCCATACACCGATAAATACATCAATAAAAACCTTGGTGGTAGTGGCGGCCATGAGCATCCAGCCTTCTTCCCACTTGATCCCAAGGTCCGCCAGAGCCTTCGCCCTGATCAATGAGTCGGTTATTGCGCCGCTGGCTACCGCCCCGCCATCGCTTTTCACCGCAAGCCCCATCCATGCGCCGGCTACCATAGGCTCCTTGTAAAGGAACATCTGGGCCAACCAGGGAAGGAAAAGGAGTTCAACAGCCACAAACACAATGATCACCGCGGACAAGATTACCGGCACCACAGGACGCGCTCGTATGGCGGCCCCCGTGGCTATGGCCGCGGAAACACCGCATATGGATATACCCGACGCAAGAGGGGCTGCCCATTCCGGAGTGAACTTGAAGTATCTTCGAGAAACGTAGTAAACAACAGGCCAATAAATCAAATAGGCTTCCGCCACAGCGCACACACCACGAACAATAACGGTGCTCGCAAGCCCCAGCGCGCCTACAGCTTTGATACCGATCGCCGCGCCTAGAATGACAATACCTGTTTTAATAAACCATTCAGGTTTGGCGGCGTCTTCCAGGAACTTCGCGACTGAAGGCAAAAAGTTTCCTATGATGAGCCCGACGATCATGGCTATAACAAAACCCATCTCTCCGAGACTCAGCGACCACGGTATCTTGAAGGCGGCCTGTTTGTCCGGTGTGGCCGCAATATACGCGTTGTTGCCCATAACCAGGCACACGAACACGATCCAGAATATAATGGTGAAACTTATGATGTACCGTTTTAGGTTTTTTCCCATCGCCGCGACGCCGATGGAAGTAAGGAGCAGCATGAAAACATAAGTCAAGATCGCTGATGTTATCGCCGGTAAAGACGCGTAACCGGCCGAGATGGGTTTGAAAGATTTACTGATGTCGACCCAAACCTGGTTCGCCACTACCCAACCAAGAAGGTCTTTGCCATAAATGGGGCCGAGACCCAACAGGAAGATGAACAGGCCTAGCCACACGGCCCACCAATCTTCGCTCTCAAGGACCGACTGCTTTTGATAGAGACTTGGGGCTTCTTCTGACATAGCCACTCCTTTCTTAATGGTATATCGGTAAGAAGTAACTGTGACGATCTTAGTATTTTTACAGTTTGTGTATGAAGATGATGGTATAATATTTTAGCATTGTCAAAGTGAATTTGGAAC
>JARLHM010000034.1 GCA_031292235.1 Syntrophaceae bacterium
CCCCGAATTGCTGGGATTGTCACATAGCGCCGAAGGACCAGGAGCAGCAGGCCGGAAGGAGTGAGAAGTAATGGACGAAACAAGAAGAACTTTCTTGAAGGTCGCCGGTCTTTCCGTGCTGGGTTTTGGCGCCAAACCGGTGGTGGATGCGGTTGCGGGAACTGGTGAATCCAAATTTGAACGAGACCCTAACGCCTTAAACGGCAAAAGATGGGCCATGGTGGTTGATCAGAAAAAGTGTTTGAATGCTAAAGAAGGGTGCAAAGAATGCGTTCTGGCATGTGATTACGCTCATAATGTTCCTGACTTTGGTAATCCTAAGGACGAGGTTAAGTGGATTTGGCAAACTTCATATGAACATGCTTTCCCAGGGCAGGAGAACCCTTATATTGAAGGCTTTGTCAAGGATAGCCTGAAAGGGTTACCGTTTGCGGTTCTCTGCAACCACTGCGATAATCCCCCCTGTGTTAGAGTTTGTCCGGTTAAGGCGACTTTCCGCCGCCCTGACGGCATCGTGCAGATGGACTATCATCGTTGTATTGGTTGCCGTTTCTGTATGGCCGCGTGCCCATTCGGCGCAAGAAACCTCAACTGGCGTGATCCCAGGCCTTTCATAAAAAAGGAAAACCCCGAATTCCCGACACGCACAAGAGGCGTTGTGGAGAAATGCAATTTCTGCGCGGAACGCCTGGATGTCGGGAAAATCCCGGCCTGCGTGGAAGCCTGCAAGGAAAAAGCGCTAGTGTTTGGAGACTTGGAGGACCCTAACTCGGAGGTTCGTGACCTGTTGCGAACCCATCCGTCAATTCAACGTAAGCCTCAGTTAGGCACACGTCCGCAGGTTTATTACATATTGTGAGGTAACCATGCTTGAAAAGGCTTTAAGAGGTAATAAGAGCTACTTTACGTGGATAGGTATTCTACTGGTCCTGGTTGGAATGGGCTTCAGCTTTTACCTGAGGCAGCTCAGTTACGGTTTGGGAATAACCGGCATGAGCCGCGATGTATCCTGGGGACTCTACATAGGACAGTTTACATTCCTTGTCGGCGTGGCCGCTTCTGCTGTTATGCTCGTGCTCCCTTACTACCTTCACAATTACAAGGTATTTGGGAAAATCACGATTCTCGGTGAATTCCTGGCTGTGGCCGCTGTTACCATGTGTCTCACGTTCATCGTGGTTGACCTCGGGCGTCCCGACAGGGCCTTTAACGTTTTATTGTATCCCACTCCGAACTCGGTGCTGTTTTGGGATATGGTCGTGTTGAACGGCTATCTGTTCCTGAATATTGTCGTGGGCTGGACGGTGCTCGAAGCTGAAGCCAAATCCGCGCCGCCTCCAAAGTGGGTCAAACCGTTCATTTATCTTTCCATCCCATGGGCCGTCAGCATTCATACGGTCACGGCCTTTTTGTACGCTGGGCTGCCAGGACGAAGCTTTTGGTTGAGCGCAATCATGGCCCCGAGGTTTTTAGCGTCAGCTTTTGCCGCAGGTCCTGCGCTGTTGATAATGATTTGTCTGTTTCTGAGAAAGTACACCAAGTTTGACGCAGGTTGGGAAGCTATACAATCGTTGGCCAAGATCGTGACTTACGCCATGATCATAAGTGTGTTTTTCGTTTTGTGTGAACTCTTTACGGTGTTTTACAGCCAGATCCCTGAAGAAGTTAACCACTTCACGTATTTGTTTTTTGGGCTTCACGGTCATGACGGATTGGTCCCGTGGATGTGGACTTCAACGGTCCTGGCAATGCTTTCGCTGGTCCTGATGATCAATCCCAAGACCAGGAATAGCCCAGGCACACTGGCAATAGGGTGCGCCTGCGTATTTTTCTCTCTGTGGATTGAAAAGGGTATTACACTGGTGCTTACCGGTTATATCCCGTCACCGCTTGAAACCATAACCCAGTACCATCCTACAGTTCCGGAAATTGGTATAGTGATTGGGATTTGGGCGCTTGGTTTCCTGATTCTATCAATACTCTACAAGGTAGCCTTGACTGTGAAGACTGAATCAGTCTAGGCATTGAGATCATTTAACTCCGTGAAGGAAGGGCGACCCCCGATAAGGGTCGTCCTTTTTTTGTTGCTTTCTGTAGAAATAGTGTTAATAATATTGGATTATCTTACACATCCCTGTAACTCGGGTCGCGTGATACGTGGCTAGGGATGGAAGAATTAACCCGAAAAGGAGTTCTCCACTTGTCTCTTGTTACCATGAAACAATTGCTGGAAGCGGGGGTTCATTTTGGTCATCAGACCAGACGATGGAATCCCAAGATGAAACAGTACATCTTTGGCGCCCGAAACGGTATTTATATTATCGATCTTCAAAAAACGGTACGTCTGTTCAAAAGAGCATACCAGTTTGTACAGGACGCCGCCGCCACAGGTGTGGGAGTGCTGTTTGTAGGCACTAAGAAACAGGCGCAAGACGCAGTCCTCGAAGAAGCCGACAGGTGCGGTCAATACTATGTTAACCAGCGTTGGTTGGGTGGTATGCTGACCAATTTCTCGACAATAAAGCAAAGCATAGAACGTCTGAATCAGTTGGGAGCAATTCTGGATAAGCCGGAAGAAACAAACTTCACCAAAAAAGAATTGGTAAACATCTCCCGTCAGTATGACAAACTTAACAAGAACCTGTCAGGTATCCGGGACATGAAAAAATTGCCCGGAGTCGTTTTTGTTGTTGACCCCAAGAAGGAAAATATCGCCGTAAAGGAAGCCCGTAAACTTGGGATTCCCATTGTCGCCATAGTTGATTCGAACTGTGATCCCGATGAAATCGATTATGTGATCCCGGGCAATGATGACGCCATTAGGGCTATAAGATTGTTCGCGGCGAAGATCGCCGACGCGTGTATAGAAGGCCGGGCCATTTATGAGGCGTCCTTAAAGGAAGATGGCGGTCTGGCGGACTTCCCGGCAATGGCTACTGAAGCAGAGGGATACGCGGAATCAGAAGAGGTTGATGTTGAGGACAGCGAACCTAAAGAGCCTGAAGCTGTGCCGGAGACTGAGGAAGTATTGGTCTGATCCCGTTTCAAAACAACTTTTGAAAAGCTGCTGCTTTTGAATAGTCAGTGTGTACGCCTTTTGGTGTTTGAGCTGAAGGCGTGGCCGGCAACTCCAGGCGCAACAAATCAATTGGACACTGACAGAACGGAACCTTTGATACCAGTAGAGCGCCACCATGTGCGCACGACATGGATGCCGAGGTCTTTTAATTCAAAAGTGGGGCTCAACATCTAGAAATATGACAAATAGGAGGCTGTCCAATGGAGATATCTGCGATTCTGGTAAAGGAATTGAGGGAGAAGACCGGTTTGGGGCTAATGGATTGCAAGAAGGCCCTAACCGAGACAGATGGTGATATGGAGAAGGCCATCGATTATCTCCGAAAGAAGGGCGCTCTAAAGGCCGCTAAGCGAGAGGGTAGGGCTACTTCTGAGGGTAAAATTGGCTCATATATTCACATGAACGGGAAGATTGGTGTTCTGTTGGAACTGAATTGCGAAAGTGATTTCGTAGCGAAGACAGAACAGTTTGCTGAACTCCTGAAAGACCTCTGTATGCAGGTTGCCGCAAGCGCTCCCCAATGGATCTCTTCGGCTGATGTCCCTGAAGACGTGTTAAACAAGGAAAAGGACATTTACATGACGCAAGCCAAGGAAGCCGGCAAGCCAGAGAAAATGCTTGAGAAAATCGCCGAGGGAAAACTGAAGAAATTTTTCTCCGAAACTTGTTTGCTTGATCAGCCTTTTGTTAAGGATGATTCCAAGTCTGTTCAGGAATTGATCAAGGAAAAGATTGCCCAACTGGGCGAGAATATGACTGTAGGAAGGTTCGCAAGGTTCCAATTGGGCCAATCCAACTGATGGGGATCACTGCGCCAAATGGTTACCACACAGCGCTATTAAAGATATCTGGAGAGGCCTTGGCCGGAGATAGGGGCTTTGGCCTTGACGGAAGTAAGATCTCCTGGATAGCTCGTGAGATAATCTCTGCAGCGGAGGATGGACGAAAAATCGGTGTTGTGGTTGGAGGCGGCAATATTATGCGCGGCATCGACTCCGCGTCTATCGGAGCGGCTCCACTGGTTGGTGATGAGATGGGAATGGTTGCCACAGTGATCAACGCTATTGCGCTGAAATCCGCAGTGGAGGCCCAGGGACAAGGTTGTCGGGTCATGTCATCTTTTAGAGTTGGAATGTTCGTTGATGTTTTTTCTCGGGAAAACTTGATGGCCTGTTTGAACCGAAATGAAGTCGTAATTTTTGCGGGAGGGACTGGAAACCCCTGTTTTACGACTGATTCGGCCGCCGCATTGAGAGCGGTCCAAATGCAGGCTGAAGTGATGATCAAGGCCACGCAGGTTGATGGTGTTTACGACAAGGACCCCAGGAAATATTCGGATGCATGTCGATTTGAATCCATAAGCTCCGATGAAGTAATACAAAGGCGACTCAAAGTGATTGACGCTGCTAGTGTTGAAATTCTTGGGAGACATTTGATCCCCACGATTGTGCTTAACCTTCATGTCCAGGGGAACATAAAGAGAGCGTTGATTGGTCAAAAGGTAGGCACAACGATCGTAGCTTGATTTGCACCCCGTGACCTCAAGTGAACAGAATATACTGGAGCAGTTATGTTAGAAGATGCGCTCATTGAATTGAAGTCTGCGATGGATAAGTCCATAGAGGCCCTAAAAAAGGACCTGAAACGAATCCGGACGGGAAGGGCGTCGCTTGCGCTCCTTGACGGTATAACACCCAATTACTACGGAACTCCGACCCCTTTGAATCAGTTGGCCACCCTTTCAATTCCCGAACCTAGGCAGATCGCTATTCAGCCTTGGGATTCGCAGGCAGTGCCCGATATCGAGAAGGCGATTTTAAAGTCTGATCTTGGCCTCAACCCAATGAATGACGGAAAAGTCATTAGAGTGGTTTTGCCGCCTCTTACTTCTCAGAGAAGAAAAGAGCTGGTCAAATTGGTCAAAAAGCTGGGAGAGGAATTCAAGGTCCAAATCAGAAACCACCGACGCGATACAAATGAACTTCTAAAAGACTTGAAAAAGGACAAAGAAATTTCCGAGGACGATCTTCACAAGGCGCAGGAGAGAGTCCAAAAGACGACGGACGAATATATAGGCAAGGTTGATGTGATCATGGCTGACAAAGAGTCTGAAATCATGGAGATATGACATCCAGGCGCTTTTTCTCAGTATCCTACCCATGAATTTGTGAGTAATTTTGTTGAGCCCCAATTCCGATCAATCCACCAACGCGCTTCCTACCCATGTCGCCATAATAATGGATGGCAATGGGCGCTGGGCTAAGAAGCGTTTTATGCCTCGTCTTGAGGGGCATAGACAGGGAGCGAAATCTGTACGTCGAGCGGTCGAATTTTGCCGGAGCAACGGCATCAAATTCCTGACGTTGTATGCGTTCTCGACCGAAAACTGGCAGCGGCCGGAGTCTGAAGTTTCTGGACTGATGAAACTGCTGTCACAGTTTATTGATTCTGAAATTGATGAAATTCACAAGAACGACATTCGTTTCAATATTATTGGTCAGACGAAACGTCTGCCGGCATTTGTCAAAAACAAGATCGAAACCGCTCTTGCCAAAACTTCAAAAAACCGGACAATGGTACTCACCGTGGCTCTATCATATGGTGGAAGACAGGAGATAATCTCCGCGGCTTTGGAAGTCCACGAAGCTTTGCTCTCGGGGAGCTTGAAAAAGGAAGACGTTAACGACAGTGTGTTTTCGTCATACCTTAACACTGTAAATTTGCCCGATCCAGATCTCTTGATACGAACTGGCGGTGAGATCCGAATAAGTAATTTCCTGCTTTGGCAGGTAGCCTACGCCGAACTTTATTTCACGGATCAGTTGTGGCCGGACTTCGATGAAAATTCCTTTTGGAAGGCCATCGAAGAATTTCGATCCAGGCAGCGCCGCTATGGAAAAATCTCCGAACAAATTCAGTCCCAATCTTAAGGAATGAAAATGCTGGGTTTGAGAGTCATCACCGCCGCCGTATTGGCCGCTATAATATTACCGACTTTATTAATCGGAGGGGTAAAGGCTATTTCGGTACTTGTAGCGGCGTTTGTTTTGGTTGGAACTTGGGAACTTGCGTCAAAATTGCCTGGATTACGTTCCAACTATTCCAAAGTTCTCGCAATACTTTTGTCAGCGTCAATACTGTTCCTTTTTTACATTTGCCCTATTAGAGCGATACCTGCGATTGTGGTTTTCGCCCCTCTAGTAATTTTGGGGATCCATCTTTTCCTTTACAATGTTATTGAGAATACCATCGAATCTGCTTCGCAGATTATTTTCGCCTGCGCCTACCTCGTTGTTCCTCTTGCGCATGCGGTTCCGCTATCTCGCATAGACAATGGGAACCTCTGGGTAATATTCTCTCTTGTGGTTGTTTGTTTGGGAGACGCCGGGGCCTATTTCGGAGGCAAATATCTGGGTAGGCGCCGTTTGTCGACTCATGTGAGTCCCTCCAAGACCATAGAAGGATTAATAGGCGGATTCGGGGGGAATTTACTAGGCATGTTGTTGATGAAACTAATTGCGCCAAATTTGGCTCCTCTCTGGGCATTGCTACAACTCAGCGTCATAATTGCCATAGTGGCCCCAATAGGTGATCTTTGCGCGTCCGCCTTGAAAAGAAGACTTGAAATAAAGGATTTCGGCTCCATAATGCCCGGACACGGCGGGGTTCTGGATCGGGCTGACAGCCTCATTCCTGCTATTCCTACGGTTTTCTACTTCGTCGTCCTGTCGGGCTTGGGAGTCTTTTCATGAAAGGAGTTTCAATCCTAGGTTCAACCGGCTCTATTGGGATTCAGGCCCTTGACGTGGTCCGATGTAACAGTGGCGAATTTAGAATAGCCGCGTTGGCTGCTGGTTCCAATGTTAGTCTAGTAGAGTCTCAGATTCGGGAATTCTGTCCGGATTTGGTGTCAGTGTCGAACGAAAAGGCTTTTATAGAACTTCGGGGTCTCTTGCGCGATTACACAGGACCAACAAAAATATTATGGGGGGCGGAAGGTCTCGAGGCAGCCTCAAAGGCTGAATCGGCGAATGTGGTCGTGGGGGCGCTCCCTGGTAGTGTCGGATTACGCCCGGCTTTTTGGACATTAGCTGCAAAAAAGGACCTGGCTCTAGCTACTAAGGAAGTTTTGGTTCTTGCCGGCAGATCCTTTATGGACGCAGTTCAGGCTTCGAATATATCCCTAACGCCAGTTGATTCGGAGCAGTCAGCCATCTTTCAGTGTCTTGAGGGCAATAAGCGCCATGCAGTGAAAAGGATCCTGCTTACAGCTTCCGGAGGCCCTTTCCTGAGAAAATCAATTGAAGAAATGGCCTTGGTTACCAGGGATGAGACGCTGATGCATCCAAGATGGAAAATGGGTCCTAAAGTGACGGTGGATTCAGCGACACTTATGAACAAAGGTCTGGAGGTAATTGAGACAAGGTGGTTGTTCGGGGTCGAGGCCGATAACATAGAAGTGGTAATACATCCTGAGAGTCTGGTCCATTCCATGGTCGAGTTTGGTGATGGATCGATCTTGGCTCAGATAGGCGCAACAGATATGAAAATACCAATCAGCTACGCCTTGGGTTTTCCCAACAGGATGTGTTCTGGAACAAAGCCTATTGATTTCTCGAGTATTTCCCCTTTTACTTTCGAAAGACCAGACACAAGTAAGTTTCCTCTGCTTAAAGCGGCCTATGACGCGCTTAATGAAAATGAGACAGTTAGCCCTGTGATACTAAACGCTGCTGATGAAGTGGCTGTGGACCTGTTTCTCAACGGTCGGATTCCATTTCATCAAATATCGACTATTTGTCTGGACGCCATGAACTCCATTTCGTGTAAGAAATTGAAATCACTTGATGATATTGAGCTTTTCCACGACGAAGTAAGTAAAATTGTGCGTTCCAAATGGATCGGACTGAATTAATTGCCCGCCATTTCTTCAAAAATGTGCTAATTTCCTATCCTTGGACCACAGAACAGAACGCGCTGATAATTAGGTTATAAAACGATGTGGGAGCGATGGATAGAGAGATGACAAGTCGACATCATTTCCTGCTGCTTATGTTGGTTTGGCTGATTCTGTCGGCCCCTGTGGACGTAAGGTCGGAGGTCGCGGTTATAGATGTGTCTTGCGCCTCCTGCGGTTACAGGGAACGTTTCATCCAGGGCGCCGATGGAGTGGATCAGGCTCACAATGTTCAAAGCATAATAGTCGTGTGCGAGAGAACCCGACAAATCAGGAATATCAAAATTCCAATCGATCCTGGAGCGCCTTCACCAGGAGAACCGCTGTTGGCCAGGAGATATGGAAACGGAAGGTCTGAAATACTGGGTTTGGAGCTACCCAGGTTCCTGGTTCCCGGTAACACATGTCCATTGTTTCCTATTACGGCATATCTTGAAGCTAACATTTGTCCGATAGACGGAAGCCAAGGGTTCACAATTACCGTTGTTGGTCAGTATTGACGGTTGCGCAACTCAGATTGAATGCATAGAAGGAATGATGATGAAAATCCTGTTTTGTGGGACCACATTTGCCAGCTCTGTCGAACACCTGAAGAAGTTACTTCCGCAGCATGAAGTGGTGAATTGTCCCAATGAGAATCTGATATCAGCCGCTCGCGACGCTCACGTGTTGATCCCGTTGATGGCCAAGGTTGACCGTTCAGTCATGGAGGCGGGCCCCGTGAAGCTTATCCAGCAATGGGGTGTTGGTCTTGAAGGTGTCGATATAAACGCGGCTACCGAGTTGAGGGTCAGGGTGTGTAATGTGCCGGGGGACGAGACGCCAAACGCTGATTCAACGGCTGAACACGCTGTTTTCCTTATGATGGGGCTTTCCCGAAGAATACACGAATGTTTTTCATCATTGCGAAACGGCGTTTGTGGTTCACCAGTAGGCAAGGCTCTTTTTTCTAAAACTGCGTTAATCGTAGGGTTAGGCAGGGTGGGAAAGGCTTTGGCGCGAAAGCTCATAGCCCTTGGGATGCAAGTAGACGCGATAAAGAGGACACCGGCTCCATTGATAGAGAGTGAAATCGGAGTGAGAAGAGTTGGCAACCCATCGGATCTTTTGGATATGGCTCAAAGAGTGGACTTCGTAATATCTGCCATGACCCTCACAAACGAAACCCGTAATCTCTTTGATAGAAGTCTTTTTGAGCGGATGAAGACTTCGGCGTTCGTAATCAACGTGTCCCGGGGGCCGGTAGTCAATGAAGCTGATCTGATCGTAGCCCTCAATAATGGAGTGATAGCCGGCGCGGGTTTGGATGTTTTTACGACTGAACCAGTTGACCCCAATCATCCGCTTTTGAGAATGGGGAATGTTTTTGCAACGCCGCATATAGCTGGCGTGACTGAGCAAAATCATGTGGCTATAGGGGCACTGGTTAAAGAAAACATACTGAAGGTGTTACTACGGGATGAAACGCCAAATTACTGCGTAAACCTTCAATTGCTTGCGCAAAAACCATAGGCCGTGAAGAAAACATGATTTCTAATCAGGATAAGACCTAATCATCGCGTACCAGCGGCTTCGACGTAACGTTCTCTCTTTTTAGCATTTTCAGGAATTTTGTAATCAATTTAGAAGGTAAAGAACTTTTCTGTTGATCAGTTAATGTTGACATCACTATTTGACCGCCGGCCAGATCCTTGTGACCGCCTGCTGAACCTGTTTTCCCTACGAGTTTTCTCAGTAAAAGGCCTGACATTTGGGTACGAGATTTGGACCTCAACGATATTAGCATCATATCTTCATACTCTCCCATACACAAAGACCATGTAACTCCTTCGATTCGCAAGAGCAAATCGGCGAGTTCCGGTATGATGGAATCTGTTCTAACTCGTCCAAGAAAAGAACACGCCACATCTCGATATATGTGCGTTTTGGCCAGGCCCTTTTGAAAATCGCTGAAATAGTCCATTGGGAGCGCCGGTTTTTCAATACATCCCAGGACCCTCGGATTTGAAAGAGGTGAAAGGTAACTGAAAGCATGATAATCTGCCTTGCAGCAACTCCTGATCAATGAATTAGTATCGGTCTTTATACCGTATAACAAAGCGTTGGCCACTGATCGTGTTGGGGTAAGTTCCGCAGCCATCAGGTATTCGGTTATAATTGTGGATGTAGCCCCATATGAGGGTCTAACGTCGTGAAAAGGGGATTTCAGAGAGCCTTTGCGTAAAGAATGATGATCTATTACTACTAAAAGTTGACTAACGGCTCGAAAGTCAATGAGATTGTTTCCAGTAATTGGTTGAGCGTCAATAAGAGCGACTGCGCTATATTGACTTAAATCTTCATAGCGCATTCTCTTAACGGGGATCCTGAGTCTATTGACCATGGCCTTGTTTTCTGCCCTTGTCATTACTCCCCCGTAACCCATTACACATCTCATGTTGAATTTCTTCTGAAGCAGATAAGAAAAGCCGAAAGCGCCGGCAAGAGTATCCGGATCAGGGTTGTTATGGCAAAGTATCAAAAATCCCTTCTGATTCGACCCTTTGACGACCAAACCGAGTTCGGCGATTTTGGCCTGAGATAGAGAGATATCCCACCGTGGCATATGCATGAGTCCCTAATCCAAATCAGGTTCCCCTGAGTTAAAAGAAGCAAGCATCTTTTTTACAAGACGTTCATTGAGGATCATTCCCTTAATAGTGCCATAAGTACGGGCGTAGCGATTTTCTATAAAGGCGTCTAAAACCAGATCTCTTTTGTCCGGCATGTTAATGATGCCCATAATAGTCAAGGTTTCACCAGGGGGCGCCATAGTGTTCAGGTCAGGGAAAGCCGTCCCTGTGAGAATGGGAAGCGCCCTGTGGCTCTTGAGCAATTTCAATACCATGAAAGCCGCAAATTGCGCTACCGCTTCCATTTGAAGATGCCCGCCAAACACAGGCATGTTAACAAAATGTTCTTTCATTATTGGGTTTACGTCAGGTGTTGGCACTGTGTAGCGCGCAAAACCCTTCATCCCTTCGTGGAGTTCTCCTGCTTCCATTACTACCCGATCGAGAAAAAGAAAGTTGGGACCATACATGGCTAGTGTCTTAGCGATTTCGGGTTTTTCAAATGTTATCCAGCTACGTTCCTTAATTGGTTCAGACGCAGGCCTATTTCTGGGCGTCGCCAAACCAATAGCTGTGTTTCCGCCTAGATCGTGATATCTCACTTGGCGCACATCGCCGGACGAATAATTCCCGGAACCTAACAAGTTGTTGACAAAGATTATTCCTGACGCTTCCCGGACAAAGTCCGATATTATTTCTACAGCTCGTCGAAGGACGGCAAACGTTCCATCGTAGCGTAATTCGGCAAAAAATTCACTTACAAACTGATTGAGCATCAATACATCCGAAGTTTCTACTATTGAACGCCATCTCAGGCGCAGTCTTATGTCTATTCTGTTCAAAAGTGGCCCAAAGCCATCCAGAGCAGCTAGCGCCATCTCCAATGAATGAAATAGTGGTTGAATTTGAGGAATGGAAGCGCTGATTGGTTTCAATTCAGTCAGGTAGTGGTAAATGACAGCAAGTTCGATTCCCGTAAAGAACTGGGACGATTGGGTCCATGCTTCGGGTAATGCGGCTATCAAAGAGCGTTTCCCGTGACGCGCCATGCGTACGGCGAGCTTTTCCAGGTAAGCCTTAGTATCACTTATGAAATAGGGCAGATCACCCCGATAGGTAAGGGCGGCAAATTGCGTTTGTTCGTCTGACAGTCCTTTTAGACAGTCTGCGAGATCAAGGAAAGACCCTGCGTTCACATAGTAGACATTTCTTTTGACGGCTGTAGCCATGTCGCTAAACTTATGTTTGCCTTTGAGAATGTCACCAACGGCCTTCATTACAGAAGGTTGTCTGGGGAAGCCGCCAGCGACCGCGTGGATCACAGCTTCAAGTCGCGATACACCAAAGGATTTGAGTTCGTTGACGATACGTTCCAAAGACTCGAACACCTGATCCCGACGGTCACTATCGAACTTTAGGGGCGTCGAGAGGAGCCTAATACCGGCGTTGGCAAAGAAATCCCGTTCTCGAGGGTTATCAGGATCAAGAGAAGTCCCGAATACCCTAGCGCCGGAGATCACAAGGGCCCGTCCTATTGAAGCGCCGTAGCCGCCTTCCCGTACCCCTACTATAAGAACATCCTGACCTGCGAGCATAAAAATTCCTTACAAATAGAGTCGCACTTTTAAAGATTAGTGTTTCAAAATAATATATTGTGTGGCTTCAGTCAACTTACGGGTCCTTGACTGTTTCAATGGAGTGGGCCCGATTATTCTTGATGGCGGGGCGTGAAAGATCATATTGTAAGCGTTAAAGGCAATTATTGGATTTTACAAACCCAGTCTGGTGAGGCTGCAAATTTTGAATTTGTGGTAGTTGTATAAAGATAATTGGCTTATTTGATTCTCAAAACTTCAGGAGGCGAGCAATGTCGTGGCTTGAGGAAAAACTTGATTTGGCAAAAACAATTTTACGGCTGCTATATCAAAATCGTATGATCAGGACTTTCTACAGGGACAAACCAGATGGATGGACCCTAGTCTCAGGCCTGTACAGCCCTCTTTACATTCAACTTCGCCCACTTCTGTCTTTTCCAGATGTTTTTACTGAAGTGTGTTTAGCTTTAGCGAAAATGGCCCGCCATGAGGCGCCTGAAATAAACAGGATTGTCGGCATAGCCATGGCAGGTGTTCCTATAGCTGCAGGCATGTGTTTTGCCGGGAAAATACCGGGTTGTTTCACGCGGAAGATGGAAAAAGTGAAATCGGTCGAGAATTTTCGACAAATGATATCCGAATACGGCGAACACACACTTGTAGAGGGTGAAATCCAAGACGGAGACAACCTTGCTTTGGTCGATGATTTGGTCACAAGATTTGACAGCAAGCTCATCGCTTTCGAGCAAATTAAGCACGAGATTCAGAGACGGGGACTACGAAACGTTTCTTGCAGGAAGGTCCTTGTGCTTATAGATCGTGAGCAGGGAGCTTCCGATGCGGCTCGGTCAACTGGCTTTGAGATAGTCAGCCTGATACCTTTCAAGACCATGGGCCTTGATCTGCTCCGAGGAATTTTGGAGAAAGAGGAATGGAAAGTTATACGGGATTACCTGGACGATCCTGAAGCATTCCAGGATATATCGGTTCGGGAGCGTCTGGCGCTTATGAGCTTTAAAAAATAGCCAAATTTTTTCTTGACCCAAATATTTAAGTCATCTAATATGAAATATTGTTATATTTGTTCCTTCAGGAGTTATCTCCGACGCATTATGTAGGTGAGTTCCCACACAAGACTTTTAAGTCAGGCCTCACTGAAAAGAAGGGATTTGATACTTCCATCCAATATCGCCCAAGATAACCAAAATTCGCTGAAAAGACTATCCATGCGCGTTTACCGGACTTGGTGAACGGGCAAATACGCGTACAACAAAAAAAATAAACAAGGTCTAGATGATTTTACGGCGCTGTGAAGGGTTGTTGGAAGACCCGCACACCTACCCCAAATCGTTCCAGCCTTGCCCCAGATGTTCTTTATTGAACGAGAGGAGCTATCATTAATGCCAGGAGTTTATTTAAAAGAAGATGAACCCTTTGAAAACGCATTGAGAAGATTCAAGAAACAGGTTCAAAAATCCGGTGTTCTTACGGAAACCAAAAAACGTCGCGCATACGAAAAACCGAGTGTCAAAAAGAAACGGAAAGCTATGGCCGCCCGTAAAAGGCTTCTTAAGAAACTCAGAAGAATGCGCACTAGATAAAATATATTTGCATAATTGAAGTGGTTTGAAAAAACCGGCAGGATTGAATCATTCGAACATCATGCCGGTTCTTTCTCCCACAGTCGAAAAGAGAAACCTTGAAGTTGCCGGAATTTTTCGAAAAGCACGAGACACGTCGGTCTCTTGTAATGGTTTTCTATTCTTTCTTAGTAGCCTGGTTGATTTCAGTTTGGTATCAAACGGGTTTCTCATTTCACCCCTTGGGGATAGTTGGGTGGATTGTAGTTGGAATCGGCTTATCACTGGGAACCCTGTTATTTGTTGTTTCAATCCTCGAATTAATCAGTTACCTAATTTTTCTTCCAATTGCTGGTCGTAATGTTCAGGTCTTGTCTCAGGTTCACGGAGAACTTCTTCTTCATCCTTTAAGCGCCTCCCTGCTGCTCATAACATTGGCTGTAAACGCTCTAACAGGCGCCTTATGGAACTGGCTGATATGGATAGTCCTTCTCTGTATCTTTGTCCTTCAGACGTATCTTGTTTTAGATAGAGTTGATTCTGATGAAGAGATTTCAGACCCAAATGAAATCGGAAAACCCAGTTTAATATTCAGACTTTTAGGATTAATACTTGGGGCTGAAGTAATCACAGTCTCAGCCGGCGCCAGGCCTCTGTCACCGTGGAAAATCTACACACTCCCTGAGGACACATGGATAGTCGATGTCAGAACAAAGGCGGAATTTCAATGGAATAGGCTGAATTCATCTGAAAATTATCCTTGGGGTTTACGACTATACGAAGCGGCCTCGAATCGTCCTAAAGATCGTCCGATCCTAGTGATGTGTTTTTCCGGGCACAGGTCGCCGTCCATTGCTGTAATGCTCCGCCGAATGGGCTTTGAACGGGTTTACAATCTTCACTGGGGTTTACTTTATTATATGTTGCTCAACCGTGGTAAAAATCAAAAGGGGCCGTTTGGTCTGACACGGGACAGCAGGGACACCAGTGGAAGAGGTAAGGATTACAAGCTAATATCAGCGGGATATGTGATAGCGGAATTTCTGATGTTAGGTCTTGCCCCGATTGAGAAATGGATCGTGGGACGACAAATACCCGAATTACAAAAATGGGTTGGAGCAATTATAGGTATATGTGGATTCGGCGCAGCGTATCTCGCATATAGAGAACTCGGCAGGAATTTCAGAGTATTTGCCGCTCCCCGACGCAGCGGAAAATTGATCTCGACTGGTATCTACTCAAATGTGCGCCATCCAATGTATACTGCTGTTATGTTTGCGTTCCTGGGATACATAATCTATTGGGGAAGTCTTTGGTGTTTTCCTCTTTGGCTGGCGATGACGATTCTATATATAGTTAAAGCGTGGAAAGAAGAGGACGTCCTTAAACAACGCTATCCGGATTACGAGGATTATCAGAAACGGAGTTGGAAATTCTTTCCATACATTTATTGAGAATTCTTTAATTTCAACCGAGAGTCCCGATCTTCTCGGTTCTGACCGTTTTTCGAATCCGAGCGCTGGTCTCCGAAATCTCTAAAAAGTTTTCATCTGTCACCTGTTGAATCATGAGGTCCGTTAAACTACCCAACCCATGAGATATGAACGCAGTAGCGATCCATTCGATCGGGAGCGCGTTGTTTGCTATTAAGGCTATCATTGCTTCCTTCACCGCCCAGTGATTTCCATTAAACGAAACCGCCAGTCCTCCCTCACTTCGAACAAGACGGAATGCCTCAATGTCAGTTATGCTATCTCCCACGTATACTATATTCTCGATATCGGTTTCTTCGGCTTCTACGATTTCCCTGACCGCTTCAGCCTTTTGATGGCCACCGACCGGATTAACTGATTCAACAAGGGCATAAATGTCGAGGTTAGTGACTTCACTCCAGAAAAACTGGTCAAGGCGCCCTATCACATCCAGATCGCTTTGAGCTAGGTCAGAAGAGGTTTGAGCGCCTTTAGGGATTTTAATGTCAGGCGCCTCGAGTATCCCTTTATGGGCCGCTCGAATCACATTCTTCTCCGTGTCGGAGAGATCGAAGGCATCTAAGGTTACATGTGTTGAGAACGTGAAGCGAACTGGAAAACTTATAACGTCGCATACACCCTGGATATAAGGTGAATAACTTGTGCTGACAATGTATGCGTGAGCTAATTCGAAAATTTTTCGAAGAACGCTATCGGCAAGTGGTATCATTTGAATATTGCGGCGTGAGAATTTCTTCATGCTTCGGTCATCAAGGCCAAAGGCTTTAAAGAACGGAAGAATCAGCTTTAGGGTGTCACCTGCTGTGTATCCATCTTTTCGAGCTACTTCCGCGAGATAGTCATCGTAGAGACTAATTTTACGGAAAAAGTTACCCCCGTCTGGGATGAAAGCTTCGGCCAGTTCTGCCGCGTTGTCATTTTTTGTAATTGGACCTTCACAATCAGTTACAAATATACGTTTTGGCGTCTCCGGCATCTGTAGCTCCTACGATATTTTACACGTGGCGACTTTATGAGTATATCACTAGGAATAGACATTTGTCTGTCTATTGGCGAGAAAATTCTTCAGATATTCACGGTCCGGATACATGGATCTCCCATATCCCTGTATACTTTTGGAAGCGGTCCCGGAAGCCAATGCCAAACAATCAATCGGAGGCAACGATAGAATCAGCCCTGCAATGAATCCGGCTGCGGCTACATCTCCCGCCCCTGTCCTGTCTACTATGCGGATGGGTTTGACTGCGTCATGAAACCATGTTTTGTTAAGCTGAAAGACCTTAATGCCTCTGTGCCCCATTTTTATTACAATGGTTTTTGCCCCGATCGAAATCAGCTTTGAAATTGATTCGTCCATTGGTGTAGGGCCCATCAAAGTAACAAGTTCCTCCTCGGCTAGAAAAAGGACCCGGCTTCTCGCAATTATGGACTCCAGGGGCTTAAT
This sequence comes from Syntrophaceae bacterium, assembly GCA_031292235.1. Taxonomy (GTDB): domain Bacteria; phylum Desulfobacterota; class Desulfomonilia; order Desulfomonilales; family Desulfomonilaceae; genus CAJBEZ01. The sequence goes on from JARLHM010000034.1 coordinate 16,761, forward strand.
ACCGAGTCTGCAATAAACGGCGCCGGGATCAAAACTGATATTCACCTTGTCCGGGAGGGTTTGGACAAGCTTCTTTTGGGCTTCAAGAGGACCATTTGAAACAAAGGAAGTTAGATGAACCCAATTCGAGTCGCAGAAATAATTGACATCCAGCGATGCTTTGTCAGCCAGGTTGTTCGCATTGGGCAGGATCACCAAAGCGCGGTCGCGATGCGCATCATCAGCATTGATCAAAGCGATACATCGCCCTGAAGGCAAGTTGGTGTGTCTAATGTGCAATGAGTCACTTTGTCCAAGTTCATCTAGGTCGATCTTACCATCAATGTCATTGCCGGTGGCCCCGAAAAAGCCGGTGGAAAATCCCATGCGGCGGAGGGCGGCGATGGTGTTGGCCGCAGATCCTCCCGGGCCGATCCCTTTCAACTCTCCAAATATCTTTAATGATGGATAATATTCGTTGAACCAATAGATGTCTTGGACGACTTCCTGGCCAGGAGCAATGCCGATCAGCTCAAAGAATTTCGAAGAGGTTTCCCAAAATTCATCTATATTGATGGAACCAAAACCTGCGCAATCAAATTTCAAGACGTCGCCCCAATTCCAGAAATCTAAAATGCTGGACTATCGATCGTGATCTAAAGATTGATGATCGAAGCAATGATCAATAGAGTCCTTTACGGTTTTCCTAAGTATGGTGAATTGCTTCATGAAACAGGTCAATGTGTTTGCTACCACCTCTTGTCCAAAGAACGAATAGTGGTCAGCGAATACTACTTTGCCCGTACGACCTTGGGCCTCAGCTAATGGTCCTACAAGGCTTGCAAAGTTTATATGGAACTTGTCGCAATAAGTCTTCATTCGTTGGACGGATTTCAGAATGTCCCAGTCCATTGTTGCGTGAGGCCCACCCATAGCCTTTAGAGTAGCGATTGTTCCTGCGGGATCAAGCGCATACCTGACTTCTATTTCAGACCCAACGTACATTAACAAGAAATTTATTCCATTGGCCTGACAGAGATCTCGAGATTTTTTTACATAATCGAGTGTGCGTCGCCATGCATTCTCAACCTTTGGGATGTCCTGCTTTGACCACTGAAGCAATTCAGGATTCATGTTTATCCTGTTTCTAAACACGTCTTCCATGCGTTTCTTTGTAAAGGCCAAGGCAACAAACCCGTGATGGGCCAATTGCCTTACAGCGGGGGTTATGGTTCCCCCTGCTTCAATCAATTCCCATTTCAGTTCAGGGTCATCATCACAGAAATCGTTTCCGCACAGAGCTATGATAACGAGGTCGGGGTCATATTTGATACCTTGAGTCCTGAGAACATCAAACTCGTCTCTCTGTCCGAACCCGGAATTCCCTAACGCCACAAACTGGTAGCGTCTGCCTTGCGGGACCATTTGGGATTGATTGAGCGCTGTTTCCGTGAGTTTATGAAAAGTCAACTCAAGAGGAACCTGAACCGACTCAACATAAGAATCACCAATCAAAACAACTCTGAAGACATTGGCCGGTTTGTTTATACCGTAATCATAGTCAAAATGACCGGTCGAGTTCCATCTATGGAAATTGAGATATCGTATTTTACGGTTGGGGTCATACCCGAAATAGACAAAATTGGCGCCGGGTTTGTGCCAAGCTATGTCAGCATTTAGGATAGTCTCAATCTGCTCGATATCTTTTCCATTGAACTGACCAAATACGCGGTCTGGATGGAAGTCCTTGAGACGTCGCATCGCTGTATCAGTTCTTGTCGATTCCATGGTTTGGGAATAATCCTTGGGCAAGAAAAAAGGAAATGACAATTCCACCAAAATCACTGACGAGATCACGGTAATGGCGCACACGGAACTGAATCGCAGAGACTCCACGAGCATAGTTGCGGCAAACAACTTCTTAGAACCGACAAAAATGACGAGATTGGACAACAAAAGCAGAAGAAGAATAACAAAACCACGATTGGTGTTGTTGTAGAGGACCGCAAATACGATACCGGACCCGATTATGGGGAAACCGTAACCAAGAAACGCTTCAAGTATGCGGCCGAATTTCTTTTGGCTTAGCAATTTTGACTAGGAACCTGTTTTTGCAATATTAATAGACCAAAAAATTCTTTCAGATTTAAAAGCGTCTGTCAACAGATTACAACGCAATTGGCGCGTTTATATATCGGAAATATGTATCTGAAATTGTTATTCGATCACATTCATGCTATTATAAGACAATCGCTTGTTCAAAACTTCTCTGCGCTTTGATATCTACAAACTTGAAAGGGCCATGAAATGCGTCTCCGGATACTGCGATTTCTTATGATTTTTATGACTGCCGCACTTCTTGTACCTAAAACTGGATGGTCTTCTACCGCTCAGGAATATTTTCGTGATGGCTATGTCGCCTCCATGAAAAGGGACTGGAACGCGGCTATAGACCTTTTCAACAAGTCGATTGATCTAAATCCCGATAATGCGGCGGTATACGTACAAAGAGCCTCTGCTTATCAGATGGTAGATAGGATTGACGACGCCATCCGGGATTACGAGGCCGCTCTAAGGTTGAGGCCTGATTACTATCTTGCAATGGAGTATTTGGGCAAGCTCTATGAAATGAAGAACGAATATTCCAAGGCTGTTGAAATTTACAGCCGCGCCCTTCCGTTGGTCAAAGACCCAAAATGGCGGTCAGTGATACAGTGGAAAATCACAGACGCAAGAAAGAAAGCCATGAATGTCAGAGCGGACCAGGGTAGGCAATTAAACAGGTAAAATCTTCAAATCATCTCAGAGCGTCAACGATTTTTAGGCTGGCAGCCCTCCATGCGGGCGACATACCTCCCAACAGGCCCATAATCAGAGCAAAACCCATGCTGTTGAAAGTGATCGAAGGGGTAAGTCTGAAGCTGAAAGCAATTTCAGAAAAAGTTTCCCAATTTAAAGTGGAAATGGTCAGAAACTGAAGAGCTGAACTGGAAAGCGTTCCAATCAACCCACCCAAGAACCCCAGAAAGATTGATTCGCTCAAGAACGCCAGCATTATGTTTTGACGGCCAAATCCGATGGCTCTTAAGGTCCCGATTTCGCGCGTTCTGTTAGCGACAGCCGCATACATAGTTACCATGGCGCCCAGGATCGCTCCCACGCTAAAAAAGAGGGTCATTGCGAACCCTAGAAGCTTTATGAACTTGGACATCATCTCAGATTGTTCTTGGTAGAAAGCGATTTCACGTTTTACTTGGACACTTAAACGCGGGTCAGTTTCAAGTCGCTTTTTAAGTTTAATGAAATTTTTATTTCCTGGGACCTTCATAATCACGGCTGAGAAACTGTTGCGGCGAAAAGCCGCCATAATCTCGTCGGCGTCCGCCCAAACTTCGCTATTAAACGCAGAGGAGCCGGCGTCAAAGATCCCGACTACATTCCAACCGATCATGGCTAAATTCAATTTGTCACCGAGGTCCGCATTCCTGATACTCCCGGCGATGTTCTTTCCCGCCATGACTTCATATGACCCAGGCCTTGGTGATCTGCCGGCTACAAGCTTAACCTGGGGTCGAAGTTCCATCGAATGTGTTCCTATTCCGCGAACTATCACATTAGTGGGTATCCCTGTCGCCCTTTTCGGTAGAGTAACCAGCACCAGTGTCTCTTTAGCCGCCAGCGGGTCTCCAACAGAATTGTGTTCAACTTCTGGTTGTGTCTCTATTATGTCAGCCTGATCACGCTCTATGGAACTCGAGACTTCGGTCTCAGCGGCGCCTCTTAGTATAATCACATTCTCGGGGGACCCTGTGTCCACAAGTGTCTTCTCCAGTCCTGCCGCCAGCATCATGACTGCGGAGAAGACAAAGGTTACCAGGGCCATTCCTCCCGCAGTCAAAATAGTGGTGAACTTTCTATTCCAGAGGTTTCGTAGACTATAGTTAAAAGGGACCGCCAATCCGTCGAGCCTCTCTCTTTAGGAAATATTGAAAAATCCCAAGGTACTAACGATTCAAATGTAAATAGTGATTCTAAATCTTTTCCACTATTACAGCGTGGCCCATTCCGCCGCCAACACACAGTGTGGCAAGGCCAAGTTTTGCGTCTGGTCGTTTTTTGAGTTCATATAACAATGTTGTGAAGATCCGTGCCCCGGAGGCGCCAATAGGGTGGCCCAACGCAATAGCGCCACCATTAAGGTTGACCTTGTTCATGTCGAAGTTTAGATCCTTGGCGACTGCTAAAGCTTGAGCGGCAAAAGCTTCGTTGGCTTCTATTACGTCGATATCCTCGATCTTCAGACCAGCTTTCTCGAGGGCTTTTCGAGTGGATGGTATTGGACCTGTGCCCATAATCTTGGGATCTACGCCGGCTGAAGCATATGACACGACTTTGGCGATCGGCTTGTAACCTTCTTTATCTGCGCGGTCTCTGGACATTACCAATATGGCTGCGGCGCCGTCGTTAATACCGGACGCGTTACCTGCTGTGACAGTCCCGTCCTTCTTGAACGCCGGCTTTAGCTTGCCGAGCGAATCCTTCGTGGTTCCAAAGCGCGGGTGTTCATCTGTGTCGAAAATTTTGGGATCACCCTTTTTTTGAGGAATTACCACCGGGACGATCTCATCTTTGAATCGGCCTTCCTTTATCGCCTTTTCAGCCAGTGTCTGACTCCTCAAGCCGAGGCCGTCCTGCTGCTCTCTGGAAAGACCATACTTTTCAGCAACGTTCTCGGCCGTCATACCCATGTGATAGTTATTAAATATTTCCCAGAGGCCGTCATGTACCATCAAGTCAACCATGGGGCTGTTGTTCATCCTTGCTCCCCATCTCGCGGCGCCCAACGCGTAAGGAGCGGCTGACATGTTTTCAGTCCCGCCGGCGATAACAACTTCCGCGTCCCCGGCCTTAATGGTCTGGGCTGCAAGGGAAACCGCCCTAAGCCCGGAAGCGCAAACTTTGTTGATGGTCATTGCCGGAACTTCCATCGGGATACCTGACTTGATCACAATCTGACGAGCCACATTTTGTCCCTGACCCCCCTGAAGCACACATCCAAAAATCAATTCGTCCACTTTCGCAGGATCGAGATTGTTTCTCTTGATGATCTCCTTCACCACTATAGTCCCTAATTCAACTGCTGGGACACTTCTGAGCGAGCCGCCAAAAGACCCCACGGGCGTACGGATCGCGTCCACAATAACAACTTCTTTCATAAAAAGTCCTCCGAAACATTAATTATTCAGCATTTGGCGGAAGCAGCGCTTCCGGGATATGAACCCCTTTTTCTCTGTAATAACGAACAGCTCCAGGATGCAAAGGAGCCACAAGACCATGAAAAGCGTTTTCCAAAGTGACATTCTTGAACGCTGGGTGAAATTTCGCAAGCTGGTCAATATTTTCAAACAAGGTCCTAATTAAGTCATAAATTACTTCAGGATCCAGGGATGATGTGGTCGCAAGAAGAGTATTCTGGCCAACAGTATTAATTGGTTTGCCCTGACCAGGGTACACGTCCGGTGGAATAACAATTCTGCGGCAGGTTGTCCAGCCACAGTCTTGAGCCGATTTTAACTCCATGTCACTAACCTGTATAAAACTAAACAGCGCTGGATCAGGCTGAAGCAAGTTGGTCACCAGGGCCGAAGGGACCGCGGACGTGAAATCGGCTGCTTGCACTGTCCCTGTTTTTAACGAATCAATAACCGAGACGTAATTCATAAATTTGAACTTTATTGTCGGTTTCTGATTCTTTAAACTACGCGCCAGGATTTCAGTTGTGAATCTATTACCGCTTTCAGGTAAGCCTGTCGCAACTGTCAATCCTTCAAGATCATCGAGGCTGGAGTTTGTGTTCCTGTCGGACCTGATGATCAAATGGACCGCTTCAGGCCAGAGATTGACAATGCTTCTGAGTTCCCCAGCCCGTTTATCCTTGTAAGCGCCAAAGCCTCTGTAGGCGATATCGCATGAGAGATCATCCGCCAAGATCAAGTCCGCATCTTCTATCCTTACCGCTTCAATATTCTCTCTGGCGCCTTCAGATATTGCAGCGGAAACTCTTATTCCAACTTTCTTCAATTTTGTGGTCCATATCGAAGCCATTGCTAGCCCAAGGTGATGATAAGATCCTCCAGGCATGCCAGTTACCATCAACAACGAAATCCTTGCTGCTGGCCCAGGGGCGTCTGTTCCGGACGAACTACCGATAAAAACAGATAAAAGGCCGACGCAGGCAAGGATGACGATGATTCGAGGCCGAAATAATCTCTTCAAGATGGTTCTCGGAGATGGAGCAAGCATCTGGGACGTCTCGGGCGGACCGTGGTATGTGCAACCATGCCGGGGTTCACTTTAGAAAAATTCCCGGGCTGCTAAATATTTCAGATTCTAGGTTAAAACCGTAACTTTGAAAAGACGCTTTTTCAATTGGGTCTGTTTCTTAATAAGTTTACGGGTCCATAATGGGCCGGACCTTAAACTGGCGACAAATTTGTTGACACTTTTTTAGTCCAAACGCATACGATAGAACAACTCTGCGATAAGGAAGGATGACGGCGCGTGAATATCACACAAATTCTGGACATTAATTCGAGAAAATTTGGTTCTCGGGATTGCTTGAAAGCCGGTGACCGTAG
>JARLHM010000215.1 GCA_031292235.1 Syntrophaceae bacterium
GAGTGAACCCGACTATTCGGTAATTGCTTGTATGCACTTTAAGAATAAGGGCTGTGTTTTCATTAATTGCTTGTACGTAGTCCCGTGGATGCGTCCTGTTAGTCGCCCCAACCTCTCTGAGGATTGCGCCGGACTGGGCCATTACTTCGGGAATCCGAAACGAGCCCCCTATTTCAATTAACTCGCCTCTCGATACTATGACCTCTTTTCCTTTAGCTAACGTCCCAAGCGCTAGTAGCACAGCGGCTGCATTGTTGTTAACAGCAAGGACAGCTTGAGCGCCAGTCAATTCTTCTATAAGCGAGTTCAAGTGAGAGTTTCGCTGACCGCGACTTCCTTTCTCTAAGTCATATTCAAGGTTTGAATATGACGTCGCTACTTCGAGAATCCGCTCTGCGACCTTGCGTGACAAGGGTGACCGGCCAAGATTTGTATGAACAACAACCCCTGTGGCGTTAACAAGGGTGTGAAGATTTGGCCGAAGCCGTCTTTCAGCCACCTCACATATCTTGTCGACTACGGAATCAAAGTTGAGATTTTCCCGAGTTAATTGGTTTTTTCTAATTGAAATACGCAAATCGTTGAGAGTGGATGTGACCATATGTTTGACGAGCGTCGAAGAATACTCGCTTAAAAGATATTGAATCTTAGGATGGTACAGTATTTTGTCGACAGAGGGGATTAGACTGAATAAGGCTTCCGGATTACTACCTGCCACGACCTTGCTCTTTAGGGGGATTTCACTATCTTGATCGACTTGATGACATCTTCAAACATAGGGGAGTAGGTCTTAAAGTCTTTTCCAGGAGCAGAAAACTCCAGGTTGATTTCGTGTTTGTCGGTAAAAATCTTTAGGCCCCAAGACATCAACCGGTTCATATCGGATGGGACCCTTTCTTTTACAAGAATTCCTTTCGCATTCGGAATCCGGAGTGTTTTCAATTTCTCCATGGTCTTGTCCCCGTTCGCCGCTCTCTTAAAGGTGTTGATCATGGCGGTTCGGGAACCAATGAGTCGAGCGCCTACCACGACATATATTTCACACGAATCCTTGGTCCATTTAAATATGTGAGGCTCATCGACACCTTCGGACTTGAAATCGTCGGGAACTTTGATTTCCATGACCCCATCGACTTGACGAACAGTCGAGGCGCGTGTTTGAGAAGGCTGACAGTATGAAATCTGACAAATCAAAATTAAAGGAGCGGAAATGGCCAATATCAACAGACTCTTGCGTTCCGAAACATAAAGAGATGCATCGGCAAGAAAATCAAGCGCTTTTATAATAGACGTAATTGGTCGCAAATCAATATAACTCGTTGTAATATGATGGGTCATAAAGATCTTTGACTGCGGACAACCCTTGCTTCAATTCGGGCTGTCTACAGCAATTCTAAGATTAATAGCATGGATACGCACACATGTCAAAAATCATGACAACAAATGAGGGCTTAACTCGTCGCAATGCCCATTTGTATGTTTTGGGATGCAAGGTTAATCAGGCGGAGGTTGATAGTGTTTCAACCTTTTTGGAACAATGTGGTTTTGAAATAGATCACGATTGCGAGTCTCCGGACCTTGTCTTTATAAATACTTGCTGCGTAACGGATTCCGCAGCCGGAAAATCTCGCCGCCTGATAAAAAGACTCTCGGAAAAGTATCCTGAATCCAAAATGGTTGTTTCCGGTTGCCTTGCCGAGATTGATCCAGCGATGATCACGAAGGTCTCGGCAAACGCTCTGGTACTTGGCACTCACGCGAAGGACCATTTTCCGGAAATTCTTTCTGGAGATATATACGATGTCTCGTCAGTCAATTCTAACCCTGCGTCATCGTGTTCTCAGTTTTCTAGCGCCTGGCGGACGACACGATCATCAAGGAGCAGAGCGTTCCTAAAAGTCCAAGATGGATGCTCCCATAGGTGTTCATACTGTGTGGTCCAGATTGCTCGGGGTCCATCCAGAAGTATGGAGCTAAATCAAGCTGTTAGAAGCGCCCAAATTCTAAATGGGGGAGGGTATTCCGAGATTGCCGTTACCGGAATTCACCTCGGGGCATATGGACGTGATCTGTCGCCCAGAATCAAACTGGAAGACCTGGTGGCAGGCCTGTTGTCAGATGTCCCCGGTTGCAGGTTCAGGCTAAGTTCCATTGAACCGCAGGATTTCTCGGAGGAGCTGCTTTCCTTGATTTCAAATACTTCAAGAATTTGCAGACATTTTCATATTCCAACGCAAAGCGGTGACGACAAAATCCTCAAAGACATGTTTAGACCGTATAAAACTGACCTGGTTCTGAGATTAACCGAGAAGATATTTGAATCGGTCCCGGACGCTTGCGTTGGTATGGATATAATGGTTGGTTTTCCTGGGGAGACAGACGAATCCTTCGAGAAAACGGAGGAATTCATCAAGAAATCAGGCTGCAATTATCTGCACGTGTTTCCGTTTTCGCCCAGAAAGGGAACTGTGGCACAGGGATTGCCCAATCGGGTCCCTAAACAAATAGCTCGCTCAAGAGTTAGAATCCTTCGTAATTTGTCGACCGAGTTACAGTCAGCCTTCTTTAGCAAATTTGTAGACCGGAAGCTCGAGGCCTTAATTGAATCGATCGAGACAAATCCTGCTGAGCGGGGCAAAGGACTAACAGATAATTACATCCCAGTTCATATTAGAGGTTTGAAAAACGGTGTAATTAGAAAGATCGTTCCTATCAAAGTTGATAAGGTTACCCAAAGAGAAGTTTTGGGGACCACTTGTGATAAAGACTGGAACTAAAATAGCTTTTGATTTGAAATGCCTGATCAGAGAAATTCTCTACACACCATTTTTTCTTAAGCAAACTAACCGGAGCTGTTCCGTTTTCTCGTTAATTGGATCAGCTCCCTGGCTTTTGTCAGATGTTCCTTAACTTTTTCCAAATCTTCAGGTTTAGCGTCCTGGAAATAGTTGAAAATCGCTTCGCAAGCAAGGTAGGTGTGAGAAATGGACTGCCTTATCAATTCATGGAATTGTTCGTACTTTACAGGTGGAATGATGGAAAAGACCTTTGAATCTAGAATCCGAAGGTCTCTTTTCATAGATTCCAGTTTGAGGCCTAAATCCTGAGGCATCACCGGTGTGTTCACTTCAGAAGGATCATAATCCGCCATGTTAAGACTAGGCGCCCTAGCCATAAGGATAGAAAGTTCTTCGAGCACAGGCGCTGTTTCTGAAAGATATAACCTAAGGTCATTTTCCTTGACGGCCTGTTCATCAAGAGGCGAAGGTATTTGTTCTTTGGGCGGAGCGCTGACTTCAACCTGACCTTCAGGAGCGACAGTTCCGACATCTTGAGTTTCTTTGACAGGCTGTTCTTCTTTTTCTGGAACGGGAGTAGGCCCTTCCTCGGGAGGTTGCGCCATGTTTTGAACCCCTGTAGTGGAAGTCTCCGGGGGTTGGGTCTCCTTTGTCTCAGGGGTCTCCGACTGGGCGATTTTAACCGCAGGTTCCGGTTTTGGTTCTTCAAAAGGTAACTGATCCGCCTCTTTTCTTGCCTGTAAGATAACCCAATCTTCAGGGGCCAAAGATTCGTGATCCTGAAGGACCTCAACCGGGGTTACAGCCTGTTCACTTTTTGAGATTTCCAGTTCCTTAACTTTTGGAATACTTAGAGACTGTCGTTTGGCAAAGACCTCCTTTGTCGGCTCAGGGAGCGCTTCCGTGATATTTATGGGAGATAGGGGAGGCCCAAACAAATGGCTTTCCCGTTCAATTCCATCCTTCACGTTCTGTTCAATATCTTCCTTCTCAATTGCTGCGGGTGATTGTCGATCACTATTATCAAAAGGTAAGTGCGTGACGGCTTCTTGAGGCTCGGCCTCAACCGGTTGCAGTGGGGTCTCGACAGGCTGTTCAGGCGCCTGTTTCTCTGTAGTTTGATCCGGCAATGGCGCAGGTTGAGGTTCAGGCTCAGAGTCCAGGGACGGGGCAGGAACGGGCTCCATTCTGGTTTCATGTTCAGGAGCGGGCTGGGGAGCGATGGGCTCGGGGGGCACACTGGCCGGTGGTTTTGTTTTAACGTCCCCGATTATCCGATTCATTTTTATTTCAGGGATTAGGACCTTGTATCCGGATGGACCCACTGGAGCGTAAGTTTCGGAGCTTTGTCTAGAAGGCGCGTTTGAAGGGCTGGAATGGAACGGGCTGTTCGAAGATTGACCAAAACACAGGGAATTGAGGGTTAAAACCAACAATGCCGCCATTACTGATGCAAATGGTTTAATGGCCTGCAAACGTCTCATGCGTTAACGATCAGGCGCGATCCGTGGCGCCAATCAAATACCATTAAGTTGTCAAACGGTAATTAAAATCTTCTCAACACTAAACACTCTATTATATTAACTTGTTGATTACCATTAGTCAAGTTTGTCATTAATTTCAGAAGTGTCGTCGGTCAACAAAGGTCCCAAACCAACTGACCTTATTCTATCCAGAACCCCATTTATGAAAGCCCCGGAATTCTCAACTCCGTATTTTTTGCCTATCTCTATGGCCTCATTCAGTATAACTGCGGTAGGGGTTTCTGGGAATGTAGACATCTCCGCTATCGCCATTCTCAGAATATTGCGGTCAACCTGGTTTATGCGGTGAAGCTTCCAGTTTTCAGAAAATTCAGAGATCAATTGATCAATGGCGTTCTTATGGTTAGTGACCGCTGTTATCAGAGCGCCAGCGAAATCAATGGCGATCCTTTCCATCTGGACGACTTTTTCCAGGTCTGAGTTAAAATGGCTTTCCAAAAACTTTAGAGTTTTCACCGGAGACTGATTCAGGGTTTCGGCCGCGAATAAGACTTGCAATGCGAATTCGCGTGTTTTTCGTCTGGAGGGCACTTTTAAACAAACATTCTCAAAGAATTACAATTTGGGATAATCTGGACTCTTTGGGTCAGAATTATATAGATTTTAACAGGCCTGCCATTTCAATAGCCGACATAGCGGCCTCTGCTCCCTTATTCCCGGCCTTTGATCCGGCTCTCTCTATTGCCTGTTCCAATGTGTCAGTAGTCAGGACCCCGAAACTAACGGGAATACTCGATGACAAGGCCGTCTGGGCCACGCCTTTGGCGACCTCTGACGCTATATAATCAAAGTGAGGGGTAGAACCTCGTATGACTGCCCCCAAAGCAATCGCCATGTCATATCTTTTCGATTGCGCGGCAGCGTTGATAGCTTGGGGGATTTCGAAAGCGCCAGGAACCCTCACAATCGTTATATCGTCAGAAGCCATACCATGTCGAACTAAAGCGTCAACTGCTCCATCGATAAGTCTCGCCACTATAAAATCATTGAACCTACTAGCGACCAGCACAGCTTTAAGACCAGAGGCGTCATACACGCCTTCTATCACTTTAGTCATTAAGCCTCCAGAACATGACTATTTAGGCGGCCACGTCCGTTATCTCGGGGACGTGGCCATGTCCTTCAACAGGAAGACAACTCGTAGAGATGCCCCATTTTTTCCTTTTTTGTTTTCAGATATCTCAAGTTGGTTGAACACGGTTCCACAACAATAGGGACCTGCTCGACAACCTCGAGGCCATAACCTTCCAGGCCTACTATCTTCGTCGGATTGTTGGTCATTAAACGCATCTTTTTGACACCAAGGTCAGCCAACATCTGCGCGCCCAAGCCGTAGTCCCTAAGGTCCGGTTTGAAACCAAGCCTCAGGTTGGCCTCAACCGTGTCACAACCTTGATCCTGAAGAGCGTATGCCTTGATTTTATTCAACAACCCTATGCCACGGCCTTCCTGCTGCATATACAAGATGACGCCTTTACCGGCCGCTTCAACCATATGCATGGCCTTTTCCAACTGGTTGCCGCAATCACATCTTCGGGAGCCAAAGACATCACCTGTCAGACATTCCGAGTGAACCCTTACCAGGATGGGGTCTTCAGGGCTAACCTCGCCCTTAACCAAAGCTACATGATTGTGATTGTCAACATCATTCTCATAAACAATTAACCTGAAATCACCGCCGAATTCAGTGGGCAGGACGGTTTCAGCGCCTCTTCGGACCAGTTTCTCAGTTCTCATCCTGTGCTGGATGAGGTCCTTTATGGTGCAAATCTTCAGATTGTGACGCTCAGCCATGACCATCAGGTCCGGCAGTCGCGCCATTGTTCCATCTTCGTTCAAAACCTCGCATATAACACCGGCAGGGGCCAATCCGGCCAATCTGGACAGGTCCACACTTCCTTCAGTCTGGCCGGCCCTTACTAGCACGCCGCCCTTTTGAGCCCTGAGTGGGAAAACATGGCCGGGTGATACTATATCACTGGGGACAGCGCTCTCATCCACGGCTGTAAGTATAGTAACAGCTCGGTCAAAAGCCGATATCCCTGTGGTAACTCCTCGGGTCGCTTCAATCGAGACAGTAAAATTTGTTCCAAATGGGGATTTATTGTTCGTCACCATCATCGGAAGATCTAAGGATTCGATTTTCTCTCTGGTCATCGACAGACAAAGAAGTCCCCGTCCGTACTTGGTCATGAAATTAATAGCTTCTGGAGTCACTTTCTCCGCAGCCATAGTAAGATCACCCTCGTTTTCACGGTCTTCGTCATCAACAAGAATTACCATTCTTCCTTGTTTTATCTCTTCAACAGCCTCTTCAACACCTACAAGCACGCCCATTCAGGCATCCTCCCTACATGAATCCATATTTTTGCAAAGTCTGTTCATCGAGCCCAGGCTTGCTTGACCAAACACCTACAAATTTCTCCACGTATTTTCCTATCATATCAAACTCAATATTGACAGTATCATTGATCTTTTTATCGGTCAACCCCGCCAATGTTGAGGTATGTGGGATGATCATGACCCAAAATCTTTCCCTATCAACCCTGTTAACCGTCAAACTGACCCCATCTACGGCCACACTGCCCTTTTCCACAAGATAACGTGACGAGTCAACATCAAAACCCATGAGAAATCCCACGCCTACTTTACGCTTCTCAATAAGCCTCCCGATGCAATCCACATGTCCGGATACAATATGTCCACCAAACCGAGAATCCGCCTTCATGGCCTTCTCAAGATTCACACCTGCGCCGGATTTAGCTTTTCCAAGCGTCGTGACATTCACGGTTTCCGGTGAAACATCCATACTAAACTGGCCAGTCCCGGGTAACACAACTGTCGCTGTGAGGCACACCCCATCCACACAGATTGAATCGCCTTCCTTTACGTCAGTCAAGTCCATATCTGAATTTATGATTAATCGAACAAAACCTTGGGATGGTTCGATTGATTTTATGACTCCCCTGCTTTCCACTATTCCTGTGAACATTCCAAATTCCCGTATGCCGTGGTCATATCAGTGACCGTCTTCATTTTTTTTCACGAAGTTTAACAGATGTCTATTATACACCCTACCCATAGACGACAAGATACTATTCTTCACACTCGGGACTTCTTTTTCGAGGTTTGTCAACAATTGCTTTACCCATAGTCTCTTGGAATCAACCGTCCTTTGGAATATGCACCCGCAGTCCACAACAGGCAATCCCATTTCTTCGGCCATCCTGGCGGTATTTTCTTCGCGAACGTAAACCAGGGGCCTTATTATCATATTCTTCCCGTCGTCCGCCGCCAGTTTAGGGCTCATTCCCTTTATAGACCCATTGTAAAATAAATTTAATAACAGGGTCTCTACGAAGTCGTCCAAATGATGTCCTAAAGCAATTTTGTTCCATCCTTCACTGGAAGCGAACGAATAGAGGATCCCCCGTCGGATTCTTGAACAAAATGAGCATGGGTTGGTTCCCTTCGTAAGATGCTTTGACACTATAGACGAAATATCACAGAAAATGAATTTGTAGGGAATTCCGTCAGAATCGAGGCGATCAGCCATTCTTTTCAGATATGCGGTGTTAGGGTTCGGAGCAATTGTAACTGCTCGGATTTCATAATGAATCGGCGCTCGTTTCTCCAGCGCCAGCAGGGAATACAATAGGGACCATGAGTCTTTTCCGCCGGACAGAGCAACCAGAATTCGATCATTGTCTTCGACTAAAGAAAAATCACCTATTGCCTTGCCGACCAACTTGATTATCCGTTTGCTTGTCGAGATTTTAGACGTCATTTTTTCTACTTTACTTAAACCAACTACCGACATCCGGGCCAATATTTTGCACAGCCCTTCAACGGTTGCGGGCTTCTGGTCTAAAGACTACACTTTTGCATGTTTGTTTCAAAATAATTACAAAAATCCGCTACTCGCCCTTGATAAAATCGTCACATAGAATAGATTGTATTATTGCGAATTTCAGTCAGAGGACAAATGAAGAAAACACTCCATGTCACTTCAGTCATCGCTTTGTAAAAATTCGTTGATAACAATTTGATAGCATATTCAAGGAGATAATGATTGATTTTTCTAAATAACGTGGCCAAGTATTACCAGGGTAAAGCGCTTTTTGAACAGATTAATCTTAATGTGCATCGGGGAGATCAAGTTGGAATTGTCGGCCCTAATGGGGCCGGGAAATCGACTCTGTTGGGCATGATGGAAGGAGTTATAGAACCTGACAAAGGTGAGGTGACTGTTGAAAAAAGAATTACCATAGGGGTCCTTCATCAGGAAATTCTCCACGGAAACGACGGTCCTATCCTTGAAGAGGTTATGAACGTTTCTGATCGATTGAGGCAGATAAAGACTAGATTACGTGAACTTGAACACGCTATGGGAATAGCGTCTCCAGGTTCAAAGGATGCCGCCGACTTTCTGGAAGAGCATGGGCATATTCTCAGCGAATTTGAGCAATTGGGTGGTTATTCGCTCGAAGCTCGAGCTACAAAGACATTACAGGGTTTAGGCTTCTCAGCAGATGATTGGAACCGACGCTGGAGTGAATTTTCCGGAGGATGGCGGATGCGCGTAGCGTTAGCCAAAATCCTGCTGTCTGAACCTGACGCCCTCTTACTTGACGAACCGACCAACCATCTCGATCTGGAGAGCCTATTATGGGTCGAACGCTATCTCGCGGATTTTAGGGGCGCTCTGGTTATTGTGTCCCATGATAGGGCCTTTTTGAACAAACTCGTGACCCGAATTGTGGAGGTCGCCGCGGGTAGAGTCACTACTTGCACAGGAAATTACGATGATCACGAAAGATCAAAAGAAACTCAGCAGGAGATATTGATTGCGGCTTACAAAAATCAGCAGGAGAAAATTAAGAGAATCCAAAAGTTCATAGACCAGAACCGTGTTAAGGCGAGGACGGCCAGCCGCGCTCAAAGCAGATTGAAGATGCTCGACAAGATCGAAAAGATCGACATTCCAAACAGACCTAAAAAAGTCAAATTTACGTTTCCACAACCACAACCATCAGGGAGAAGAGTTCTCGAAATTTCGAATCTTGTTAAAAAGTACGGTTCCAAAACCGTATACGATGGGTTTGATTTCAAGGTTGATAAAGGCGAGAAAATAGGACTTGTAGGACCCAATGGGGCCGGTAAGTCCACTTTACTGAAAATAATGGCGGGCGTTTTATCGCCTGATGATGGATTGGTTAATTATGGCCACAACGTTAAAGTGGGGTATTTCGCTCAGCACCAATCTGAAAGTCTGAACTCAGAGCTTACGGTCCTTCAGGAAGCTCATTCGGCAACCCCCAGCATTACGGAACAAGAAGTTAGAAACATTTTGGGCGCGTTTTTGTTTTCCGGGGATGACGTTTTTAAAAAGGTCAAAGTCCTTTCAGGTGGTGAAAAAAGCCGTCTGGCTTTAACGAAAATCCTGCTTTCGCCACCAAACTTTTTGCTCATGGACGAGCCTACGAACCATCTTGACATCCCTTCATGCGAGGTCCTTGAGGAGGGTTTGAAAAAGTTTACCGGGACCATAGTGTTGATCACTCATGACAGAAGACTCATGAATGGGATTTGCACAGGCATTCTGGAAATTCATGACAGCACGGGGGACTTCTTCCCTGGGAACTATGATGATTTCCAGTTCAAAAAGGACCTGATGAGCAAAGAGATCCAAAGTAATTCTACTGAGGTTCAACTAGTCCGTCCCGTTGCCCAGGCAAGCCCAATTAATTTTGGCAATAAGGATCAGCGAAAAGATAAAAAGAGAAAGGACGCTCAAGCACGTCAGGTATTGTCGAAAAAAATGGCCCCAGTCAAACAGCAGATCACGCGTACAGAAATCGATTTGGGGGAAAAAGAATCTCGTCGGAAAGAGATTCAGGACTTGATTGCCGACCCCAAAATTTACGAGGACAAAGAAGCATTGATGTCGCTGTTGACCGAAGGACCAGCCATCTCTAAGGAAATCTCCGC
>JARLHM010000035.1 GCA_031292235.1 Syntrophaceae bacterium
TATCAAAGAATAAAGCACGAATCTCCATAGCTATAGAACCGATAGTTGTTCAAAATCGCCATCTTATAGGCATTTAATATAGTTTCGGTTCCGGCGAATGCGCAGACCAACGTTAGGAGTGTGGATTCGGGCAGATGAAAATTGGTTACCATTCCTTTTACGACTTTGAATTTGTAACCTGGTGAGACGAATAAGTCTGTAGTCTGCAGTCCTTTTGTGAAGCCTTTATCCGGGTTGTAAGACGCTTCCAGCGCTCTAAGACAAGTCGATCCCACAGCGATGATTCGCCGCTGGGACTGCACACATTCATCAAGGAAGTCAGCGGCGGAATCAGGTATACAATATGATTCAGGCTCCATTTTGTGAAGTCTAATATCCCTGCGCCTGATGGGAATAAATGTGCCAGGGCCCACATGCAGGGTAATCCTGAGTATCTTCACTCCCCTCTTCTCCAAGGCAAGAATGGTTTGATCCGTAAAATGGAGGCCCGCCGTTGGCGCCGCTATGGAGCCAGGAACCCTTGCGTAGACAGTTTGGTAACGCTTTTTGGCATCGACGTTCAGACTAGGATCCTGTCTTATGTAGGGTGGCAATGGTGGTGAACCGTACTTCATCAAGAAATTCAGGAAATCGAGTTCACTTACAGGAAATGTTAACAGGGCCTTGCCGGGCCCGACGGATTTCTGAAAAACCAGGTCAACACCATCGTTTAACTTGATCACACTGCCGGCTCGAATCCGTCCGCTCGCCCTAAAGAGGCATAATCGATGAGCAGGCGCCAACGGATCGTCCGGTGGATGTTCAACGGAAGCAGGGTCCAGGACCAAGATCTGGACGGCGCCTCCCGTAGTTTTCTTCCCTTTTAACGAAGCAGGAATTACCTGAGTCTCGTTTATTACAAGAACGTCTCCATCCGTCAACAGACTTGGCAATTCAAAAAAAAGACGATGTTCCAGTTCGCCAGTATTGCGGTCAATGAGCAGTAGTTTTGATTGGTCTCTATGCTCAGCCGGCGAATGTGCGATCAATTCAGGCGCCAAATCATAAGAATATGTGGAAAGTAGAAATTCCGGTGGAATGTCGGCAATATCATTTCTTTCAAGATTCGAGGGCACAGTGTTTGGGTATTTGTCCATGATTATTTGAGGCCTACCTGCCATACTATCAAAAACCAGCGCTCTTCTTAGCCACGAATACAATTATTAGTCCTACCACCATTAGGACAGCCCCAAAAATCCTTAGAACGTTGTCCGGTTGCAATTGAGCGGTTTTCATAACCGCTTTCATCTTGTCTGGGACCACAAAGTAAGGTATCCCTTCAATGACCATAACCATTCCAATGACACTCAAGAAAAATTCCATGAGTAAACCTTTCCGTAGACCTTCAATTTTCTCTATGCCCAGTTTGCTGGTTTAAATCGGTTATGAGGTCCTTAACCAGCCAGAACATCGTTCCAGCGTAACAGCCCAAGTATATATAAAATTGCGAACCGGGTAGAACATTGAAGAACTTTAGCGCCATGTCAACGATGGTCGCCGGCACGATAACAAAAGTCGCCAACTTGAATCCTCTTTTGAAACTGAATGGGATTGAAAGTTGACGCGTCACTAATGAAATGGCCATTGCGGAAATAAGGGTTTGCGTGATCTTGCTTATGCCGAAATAGACTATGGAAGCAATTGCTATAAACAGCAGTATTGTAAACCGATAATTGGCAAACTCATCAGTCAGTGTTTGCGAGTTAACCGTCAAGTCAGGAAAATTCTCCAATTTGATGTTGGACGTTTCATCCCGATTTTTTACTATCAAAGAATTCCTTAAGAGCGCCAAACCAGTTGTATTTTCTTTAATGTAAGAGAGAGGGTTAGGTTTCGGGTTGTCACGAGTGTCTATAACAACAGTAAGGTTTAGGTCTTGTGGCAATTCTACAAGATAGGGCTGCTTTTCCCTAATGGTGGCCTTGCCGTCAATTATTGTAATTTCAGGACAATATAGATCATATTTGGAAGCCACTTTTTGCAACAAGGCTAAGAATTCCAATCCATTGGTTAGAGTTAACATCATTGCGCTCAGAAAAACGCAAATCGCCAGAACAATGGCGACGATCTTGTTGGAAACTGAGGAAAGGGATTGGGATACGGAAAAGATATCGATTGGTCCTGGTTCAGAATTCAGGTTCATTCAAATGCCTCTGTTAGGATCAACCTCTTTGGACGTTTGTTTTGAGGTTCGAGCTTGTTTAAAAGGGTCATGCGGTAAATATGGCCCCCGAAGAGATTCTTACGACTTCACCATCGGAGCGTTTCATTAGAAGCGCCCCGTCCGTATCAATTCCAGTGGCGGTCCCTTTGATCCCGTCGCGTACCAGTGTATGCCTTTTGTGGGCCCACCGTTTCTCCCAAACACGAGGGACAAAGCTGGGTCCTTCAGTTTCAACCCTGGCTATCAACTCTCCCAATGCTTGTAAAAAGCGCTCTGCGGTCATTCTTAAATCGAAAGTTTTACCAGTGATTATGAACATGGAAGTCAGAGAATCTCTCATTTCTCCGGGGAAATCATCAACGCTGGAATTAACGTTGACGCCAACACCCAGCACGATGAATTCTACAGACGAGTCCGCTATACGAGCTTCCGACAGTATGCCCGCGATCTTTCTATTTTGAACTAACACATCGTTAGGCCACTTCAGAAAAGCTTGGGATGATTCACACGCGACATCGACAATGGTTGCCACTGCGATTGACGCTAACATGCCGATGAGCGGGGCGTGCCTAATCTCGATAACGGGCCGTAGGATCACCGATAACGCGAGGTTCTTTCCTGGTGGTGAATGCCACTCCGCCCCGGACCTACCGCGACCTCTCGTCTGGTTCAATGCCATGACCGCAGTACCGGACGGAACTCCCTCAGCGGCCATCTTTCCTGCCATATCCTGAGTTGATTCCGCCGATTCTACCACGACAAGATTGGGCTTGTACATGTTGCGAAGTTTCCAGTCGATTTTAGTCTTCATCAAATTATGAGCGCGCCTAAGCGCTTTTTATAGCCAGCATCTTTTCCAAAGCTTCTTTTAGTCCGATCAGCTTGGTGGACAACTCAGCCTGTCGGTCCTGCTGCTTCTTGATAGCCTCAGGTTTTGCTTTGGAAAGGAAATCTCCGTTGCAAAGTTTCTTTTCAACAGATTCATATTCGACTGTGATCTTGGCCAGCTCTTTCCTTAATCGCGCTACCTCAACATCAGGGTCCACAATTCCGCGCAATGGGATATAAATTCTCGCTCCATTAACAACTGCGGTAACGCTGTCCTGAGGAGGGACGGAATCCGGGGTCAGTTCATAAAAATCCAAGTTGGAAATCCGGGCAAGGTTCAAAACCATCGGTAGATTCACCTTGATGAGATCGACCTGCTCGGTTGAAGCGCACCCAAATATGACTGGTAAGGTCTTGCCGGGCGAGACGTTCATTTCAGCTCTCAGGTTTCGTACCGAAGCAATTAGGGACATCAGGAACTGCATGTCCCTCTCTGCGGCTTCGTCGATCAACGATTGATCGGGAACTGGATATTGGCCTCTTATGATTGGTCCGGCGTCCGGTCTGAGTTTGGATGAAATTTCTTCTGTTATGAACGGAATAAAAGGATGCAAGAGTCTTAGTAATGAATCTAGGGTGTGAATCAACACTGTGGCCGATCTTGTGGAGACGGCCGTATCCTCGTTCCCAAGAGGGATTTTGGAAATCTCCAATCCCCAATCACAGAATTCATGCCAGGAAAATTCATATAACGCCTGGGCGGCTTCGTTAAAAGAGTATGACTCAAGGGCCTTTCGCACGATGTCCGTAGTTTTATTGAGCCTCGAAAGCAGCCAACGTTCGGGAAGAGAGAAATCTGGAAAGTCTTTCACGTCTGTGCCTGGTGTGAGTTTCTCGCAGTGGGGTAGGGTGAATCTGGCCGAGTTCCACAACTTGTTTACGAAGTTCCTGTAGCCTTCAATCCGATTTTCTGATAACCGAATGTCTCTTCCTTGAGCAGCCAGGGCTGCCAGAGTAAACCTGAAAGCGTCTGTTCCGTACTTGTCCATTACCATAAGAGGATCGATCACGTTTCCAAGAGATTTACTCATTTTCTTGCCGTGCTCGTCTCGAACCAGAGCATGAATATAGACGTCCCTAAACGGTACGTCGCCCATAAACTTGAGTCCCATCATCATCATCCGGGCAACCCAGAAAAAGAGAATGTCGAAACCAGTTACGAGGCAGGATGTTGGGTAAAATGTCTTCAGTAGTTTGGATTCGTCGGGCCAGCCCATAGTCGAAAAGGGCCACAGGGCGGAAGAAAACCAGGTGTCCAAAACGTCGGTTTCCTGGTCGAGCTTGACTCCTCCACATTCAGAGCAATTGGCAGGGGTGTTTTCAGCTACAACGACGTTCCCACAATCCCCGCAAGTCCATGCCGGGATTCTGTGCCCCCACCATATCTGCCTGGAGATGCACCAGTCTCTAATGTTGTTCATCCACTCGTAATATGTTTTTACCCAATGATCGGGAATTATTCTGGTCCTGCCATCCTGGACCGCTTTTAAGGCTTCCTTGGCCAATGGCGCCACACGGACGAACCATTGCTTTGAAATTAGTGGTTCGACAACATCTTTGCAGCGATAACATTTTCCAAGTCCGACAGCATAAGGTGTAACTTTCTCAAGAAACCCCTTTTCTTCGAGTTCAGCCACTATGCGCTTTCTACATTCATAACGGTCCAATCCACAGAAATGCATTCCGCGCTCATTTATTCTCGCGTTGGCGTCCATGATGGTGACTCGTTCGAGGTCATGTCTCATGGAAAGTTCGAAGTCGGTAAGATCGTGAGACGGGGTCACTTTAAGCGCTCCAGTGCCAAAATCCATTGCCACGATTGGGTCAGCGATTATTTTTAGCCTTCTTCCCACAAGGGGTAAGATGGCGAATTTTCCAATGTGAGCCGTATATCTTGGGTCCGTGGGATTAACGGCCACTGCGGTGTCTCCCAACATGGTCTCGGGCCTGGTCGTGGCTACAACCAAATAGTCGTCGGAGTTTTCGATGTGATATCGAATATGCCACAGCGAACCCTGTGTTTCCTGATGTTCGACTTCAAGATCGGAAAGCGCTGTGTGACACCTAGGGCACCAATTGACAATGTAATCACCCTTGTAAATTAGACCTTCCTCGTAAAGGCGGACGAAAACCTCCCTGACAGCCTTTGAGAGACCCTTGTCCATCGTAAATCGCTCTCTATCCCAATCGCATGAACAGCCCAATCGCTTTAACTGATTGATGATGACTCCACCAGAATGCTCCTTCCATTCCCACACCCTTTCTACAAATTTTTCCCGTCCAAGGTCGTCTCTGGTGAGCCCCTCCGCTGCTAGTTGACGTTCGACGACGTTTTGAGTCGCTATCCCGGCATGGTCCATACCTGGCATCCAAAGGGTATTATAACCGTTCATCCTGTGATATCGGACCAGTATGTCCTGAAGCGTGTTGTTTAGAGCATGGCCCATGTGGAGAGAACCGGTGACGTTGGGAGGTGGGATGACAATTGAGTATTCCAGGCCTGTTTTATTTGCGCTTGCGTTGAAATAGCCGTTATTTAGCCAGAAGTCATACCATTTGGATTCAGTCTCAGATGGGCTAAAAGTCTTAGGCAGTAAATCCTGGGTCATATACAACTCCTGCAGTAGTTTGGTAGGTATTTAGATCGGTAACGTAATAGAATAACATGAACTATCGTGTCGTGCAATGACTGCAGGCGAATGTGTCAACAGACAGCGACAGTGTCATCGTCCAAAGGGAAAACGAAAACGTGATCTTATGACCGACATTTTATTGAATATTTGGGATATGGCCGCGCCGATCTTCCACACGGCGCTAGAGCAGGGTGGTCCTATCGGGCGGCCCCATAGAGCGAGCCGTACATTGTCTAGCAGTAGGGAAAATGCCTTGCCGCAGGCATTATCTCTCCGGGCAGCGCTTAATAAACTCTAGAACCTCGCTCAGGCTCGCGATGGCTACTGCTACGCAACTATCAGCGCCACCGTAAAAAATGCTCAGATCATCGTCATGGAGAATCCAGCCGCAAGGGAAGACAACGTTGCCAACGTCGCCGCTTTTTTCATATGGTTCCTCAGGGCCAAATATCCACTGATCGGAGCGTCTTAGGACACGGGTGGGATCTTCCTTATCCAGTAGCGCAAGTCCAAGTCGGTAGAGGCAACCGCCAACCGTCTCTCGAACTCCATGATACAGTATCAGCCAGCCCTCAGAAGTTTCAAGCGGCGGCGACGAGAGTCCAATTTTGTTGGCGTCCCACCAGCCGCCGGTCCTCGCAGGCATTAGGACTTGATGATCTCCCCAGTGCTTCAGGTCGGGTGAAAAAGATATCCAGATGTGCTTTCGAACGCTTGAAGCCGGCACTGGCCTATGGAGCATCGCATATCTGCCTTTAAACTTCACGGGGAAAATCGCCGCGTCTTTGTCCTCAGGGGGCATGACAGGACCATGCCTCTGAAAGTTGATAAAATCCTTGGTTGTGGCAAGGGAGACCAGAGGCCCGGCCTCTGAATAGGCAGTGTACGCGACAACCCAGAGTCCAAGGTCCTCTATCCACGTTACTCGGGGATCTTCTATTCCCCAGGTTTCTTCCGGGTATCTTTCAGGCCACGGCGCAAGTGTGGGCTGCCGATCAATTTCCCAGTCGGTGAGTCCATTGGCGCTGCGTGCGGCGCACAAATGTGAGAATCCTCGACGATCTTCCACTCGCGCCAACAGCAGATACTGGTTATTGACCATAGTAGCGCCTGGATTGAACACTGAATTCACTGGGTATGGCCAGTCTAGACAGGTAAGGATAGGGTTAGCCTCATACCTTTTGAACAGTGTGCGATAACAGTTATCAGGATTATATCTCATGTGTAGGGCATCCTTGGTTTTTCGTCAGAATTCAAGCGGAAGAACAACCGCTTGTCCGGACGCAATGGATTGGCGAGCCAATTCGTAAGCTTCATTATACTGTTTGGCTACCAGGTCCCAGGAAACTACCTGATCAAGGTATTTTTTGAGGTTTTCTCCGAGTTTCAATCGGAGTTCTTCGTCACAGGCCATTCTGATAACCTGGTCCTTCAACATTTTCTTAGTGGTAAAAAGCAATCCACCTTCGCTCTCCAACGTCTGAGCGGTCAGTCCTTCCATGGGAGCTGTTGTAATATATGGCTTATTGAGCGCAATGATTCGTGCAAGCGTTCCGGATTGGGTTTCATCGGTCGAGGGCAAAACGATGAAGTCACAAACCGCCATTACTTTGTAATATATTTCTCCGCGGGGAATAAACTCGAAGTAGTGAGCCAGCCCCTTCTTTTCCAGGGCCGCTAGCTGCTCCAGGTAATTTTCGTAGTCCGTCAAGTGGTTCGGATCTCTCATGGATCCCGCCGCCAAAAGGTCCCATTCTTGGCCCGTTCGTTCCAGTATTTCCGCATGAATATCTTCCCACATGGAAGTCAAGATATCCCAACGCTTATTGGACTGTATCCATCCAACCATGCCCACGAGACGATTACCCAAGTATGGGATCTGGTCCAGAACCAACTCTTCCTTGAGGACTGGAACATCCTTGATGGCCCAGCGTCGATCAGGCCTAGCCCCATGAGGGACCACCATGACGTTTCTGGGGGTTCGCCAGCCTTGTCCTACGAAATTCCAGTCCAGGCGCCATTTTTGATAATGGCACTTGAATAGTACTACCCTTGCCCGTTCACACATCTGGTAGATGAAATTGGCCTCAAAACTCGTCAACCTACCGTGGACGGTATGCGGTTCGACAATGGTGGGAAATTCATTGATTGCGTCGAGCAAATCCAGAAAACCTTCGTTTCCATCTCCATGGCCTCTGGAGTCATAATACTCGTACAGACCGTATTCATGTTCCAGATGGACTGCGTAAGGGCGCATTCTGTGCACTTTTATGGCCACGGTTTTCCACCAGTCCCTCTTGGACATGTCAATGATAGGAAATACACCTTCTCCTTGGCCGTCTGTGTGACTTATTACCAGCACTTCCCTGTCAGGATTATGCTTCTGAATAAATTCCCTTGCTTCCTCAGCAAAAGTCGCTATTCCACAAAGGCGTGGAGGATAGCTGGAAATTATGACTATTGGGCCTGAATCACTCATCGAAAATCCTTTTCTTTACGTCTAAGGCACTTTAATTCGCTAAGGCGTAAGTAAATACTTGGTTGGTTTTATCCGGGACGTAGTATGCCGGTTAAAGCTAACTTATCCGTTCACGGGGCTTTTACATCAACGAATCCTCTTTTGCAACCGGCAAAGATCGTGAACATTCGTCAGAACAATCAAGTTACTTGTTTGAGCGCATCGGCATAAGAGGAGAAAATACCGACAGCTCTGAGGCTCCAGAAATAGCTGGATACAAACCTTCACCATATCAATCAACAAGACAGCGTGAAGATGATTCGGTTCTATTTGAGAGGCAGGATTCTTTGAGCCTTGAGTTCCGAAAGACCGAGAACTGCAAGAATGTAGCACACAACCGATTCTGCGCCTTGGTTGGCGCTGATTCCGCTGGAGTCGATCCCGTCGGCCACCGAACCGTCAGCAAAATCATAGAGCGCGGTATTCAGCCTGTTTCGCCCGAGGAACCATTCAAAAGCAAGCCGAGCGAATTCCAGGTACTTGTAGTTGTTCGTTATCTCTGAAGCCGCAACGTAGGCTTCCACGAGATAGCCTGCGTCTATGGGTTGTTGTCCAAAGAGCGCCTTTTCCCCACCTTTGGGGTACCAACCTTCATTGCCGACAAGATCAAAATAGACTCCATTCATTTGCTTCTTCGTCAGGAAGTCAAGTGATTCTAGAGCAATGTTCAGGTATTCATCACTTTGGGTCACCTGGTAAGCACGTAGCAATGCCTCTGGGATTTTAGCGTTTCCATAGGCTAACACATTCTCGAACCACTCCCAGTCCGCTGTCCTGTTTTCTTTGTAAAGGCTAACCAGATCATCAGCCAACAGAATGAGAAGTCGCTTGAATTGACTTGCTCCTTCAAATTTTTGCAAAAGATGGTACATACCTATAATGGCATAGGCTTTGGCCCTCGGCGATTCAAGTTCAAGTATTCTCGGAGCGGCCTTTGCCATCATGTTTTGGGCCAGGGCCCGAATTTGCGCTTTTGTCCCCCACCTGACAACGGTCCCGAGGCCCCAAAGGACCCGGCCCAAGGTATCTTCGCTCCCTTGGTTATCCATGAATCTTCGATCATAGGACATGAAATTGTGGAAATGCCCTGTATCCGTCTGAGAGTGATTCAGAAAGCTAATATAAGTTCGAATTAAAGGAAGTATCTGCTCGTCTTTCTGCTGATTATAACAAGTCATTAACGCAGCGAGTCCCCGACCGACATCATCAGCGCTGTACCCATGATCGCGATTCGGTATTCCGAAGCTCGCATGTTGCAACAAACCAACGTCGTCGGATAAAGATATCAAATGATCGAGGTTGATATCTGGGAGGGTAATCAGGGGAAGCATCTTTTGCTTCCAGGAAGATATCACCTCCAAGTCCTTCCGTTCGCCGAGCATTTGTAAAAACATTTCCACGTAATGACGGCCCACCTCCCGCCACACCATTGTGCGCCCGTACTCGTAAGCCGCCTTACGAATTCTATTCCGCCGCAAGGAATCTCCGATCAAGTCGTTCAGGGCGTTGGTCATACCTTTCACGTCGCTGAAATCTACCAACACTCCCCGTGAATCCGAGAGCAATTCTTCCGCATACCAATAGGGCGTAGACACTACAGCCTTGCCCATGCCCACAGCGTAAGCGAGTGTTCCAGAAGTTATTTGTTCTTTTGCCAAATACGGAGTCAAATAAACATCACAACAAGACATATATTCAGTTAATTCCTGCAAATCAACGAACCTGTTCTGGAACACCACATTGTCTGCTATCTTCAGGTCAATGGCTTTTCGTTCAAGTGATAAGCGGTATTGCTCGCCGTGAATCTTCTTAACTTCAGGATGTGTTGCGCCAAGAATGATGTAGACAGTGTTCGGGTATTTCTCCACAACAGAGGGTAGGGCTTCCAGTGCCGTTTCTATACCCTTATTGGGACTGATCAACCCAAAAGTAAGAAGAACTGTCAGGCCTTCCACATTGAACTGTTCCTTATAGAAGTTAGAATCAACAAAAGGAACGTCAGGAACACCATGATGTATTATTGAGATCTTGTCTTGGGGAACGCCATATATCTCATGGAGCATCCTGGCCCCCTTTTGACTCATGGTGACGAGTCGCTGGGAGTAGTTTATGACGTCCTCTATGGCTTCCAGGTAATCGCTGGGAGGATTTTCCAGGATCGTGTGCAGGGTCGTTATTACTGGCTTTTTCAAATGAGACAGCAACACTGAAAGGTACTTGCCCGCGTCGCCCCCGTAGATTCCGAATTCGTGCTGCAGGCTCACTATCTGTGCCGATGAACCGTTAAGATATTCGGCCGCTCGAGCATAATCACGAATTACGTTCTTTCGGATCTCAAACGTAACCTCAGGTGGATAATTGTACCCTCCAACTCGATCAGTAATGGCAACGACGCGATACTGCTTGTCTCCCATTTCCTGTGCGATGGAAGTACTCAGGTCGTTGGTGAATGTCGCAATTCCGCACGTTTTTGGCACGAATGTCCCGATGTAAACTACGTCGAGATCTGATACCAATATAGGCTTTTCCTGTTTGACTCTTCTCACGCCTGCTCCTGCATATTCTGATCGCTTGCTTGGAATGCCTTGCCGATCCACGATTCAATTCATTAATTAAGTGGTCCTGTTGAGCGCCTATGACTTGACGATGGGGTACTTCTCGAACATTGGACAGTTTTTGTCAAGCCCAGCCCAGGGGCGCCCAAATAACAACCACAAATCTTCCGAAGTTCATTCGTCAGTTTTTTCATGGAGGATCAGGGTTGGTCAGGCTGGTTCACTTCAAAAAAAAGGAGTATCCTAAGATGAAAATTAGTCTCGGAAGCGTAGGAATGGCTCTAAGGTTGCGTGAGAATTCACTCAAGGAAGGCAAATCATCATGAAAAAGATCGGAATTATTCTCGGCGGAGGAATCCTTGTGGTCATCGTGTCCTTCGGGTGGTGGGTCTTAAGTCGTCCCGAACGCGGCACGACCGGCTCGGTCAGCACGCATTTTCGCTGGTTCGGCCCCAACGACAAGATTGTGGTAGATGGTTTCGACGACCCGAAAGTCCAGGGCGTCGCATGTCACATCGCCCGTGCGGAAACGGGAGGGGTGAAGGGCGAATTGGGACTGGCGGAGGATACGAGTGACGCGAGCATAGCGTGTCGTCAGGTGGGCCCGATTAAGATCGTCGGCGAACTCAAGGACGGCGAGAGCGTCTTCGATGAGCACCGCAGCCTCGTATTCAAAAAACTTCATGTCGTGCGGTTCTTCGATCGCAAGCGCAATGTTCTGGTTTACGTGGCGTACAGCGATCGGGTTATCGAGGGTAGCCCGAAGAACAGCATCAGCACGGTTCCGATAATGGGATGGCCTGCCCCATAGATTCTTTTTTCCTGCTCTCATACCAGAAAACATGAACTCTCTCGTAGAAAGTTCTTTTTTATCGTATTTTCAGTTTGATGTAGTGTATGTAAGAATAATTGGCAGAGTAGGTTGGGTTTGTGACATCATCGGAAGATGTGGCGGCGAAAGACATCGAAGGCTGCATCTTCATAGTGCGACTGGTCGTCCACATCGGCGCTGAGGATGACGAAATGTAAACGCTGAAAGAGAACAGCCAGACAGTCTACACCCTGGCGCAATGGCTGGTCCAGGAAGAGAATGTGAGCAAGCTTGAGAGTGGATTAGACAGAGCGAGACAAAGGAGGTCAGTATGAGCATCAGTATGACAGCAGTTCTCGAAACCAGCGCCAGGCGGCTGTTTCCGGACAAGACCTTGGAGCAGGCGCTCGCTCAATTGTTGTTGGAGCGTGCTCAGAAAAACCTGATCAAGTTTCAAAGTATGTCGCGTCAGTTCGAGGCCAAGTATAATGAGAGTTTTGAAGACTTTAGGCAACGAGTCTTGAACTCCAGTCCGGCTTTCGCTGTTGAACAGGACTATTTTGATTGGGAATTGGCGATTACAGGCATCGGCGACATGAAAAAGGAAATCGAGCGCCTGCATGATCTTGGAGAGCAATGATGAATGTCTCCGAACTGCTCGTTACCTTGCGGGAGGAAACAGCGCTTCGGGTTTATATCCGACGGATGGATTTACTTGAGCAAACCCCGAGTTTACTTAAGGCGCGATTGCACATAGCGCCTGAACTCTTTATCCAAGTCTATCGTAATGACCGGTTTGATACACTCAATCTGGTTTTGATTTACAATGGGCAGCGGCTATACGGTCGGGATCGATTGGGTGGCGCATGGCATCGCCATGACCACAACGCTCCCGATCAGCACGACAGAAGTCCAGAGGGGCAACGGCCACTGACACTACCCGAGTTTCTGGACGAAGTGGAAACAGTGCTGGCGGCGATGGGATTGCCCTAGCCAGACGTACTACAGGGTGAGAGAGGGGGTATAAGTATTGGGGTGCCGGGCCGATCTTTGATTCCTGTCACGGCAGCCATTTGGAACAGATATCCAAATTTGAAAACATGTTGGCTCAGGGTGTGAAACGGAGCGGCTTTTTTCGTAAGCGGAATGTTCTGGTTTACGTGGCGTACAGCGATCGGGTTATCGAGGGTAGCCCAAAGAACAGCATCAGCACGGTGCCGATAATGAAGTGGCCCGCGCCATAGATTCGAGCTACGCTTGCCTGGTCGACCCAGATGGTTTGAAGTGGATGAACTAATGGCTGATGTGGATGGTAATCCTATCAGTTCACCGTCTGGATTACTTACATGGCGAGTCAGACAATTTGTGATGTTGTAGACTCACTAAACCGGATTCGTTTTCGTATCCAGTTAACAAGTTTCTTTAAATCCATTTTATGCGTAGCTATTGAGAGAGTGACATTCACTATATTATCGCTGGAAAGTGGCTCTAAATAAGCAGTGTTTCGTTCTAAAAACCAAATAACAGCAGCCATGCCAGCCCGTTTGTTACCATCCAAGAATATGTGATCAGTGATAATTTTAAAACAATACTGAGCAGCTTTCTCTTCTAGAGTAGGAAAGAAGTCGTCGTCTTTTACTATCCCCAATAGGTATTCAAAGCTGTTAGGACAGTGAAGAAGCCCCCCAAGCTCACTCTTAGGATTTTCGAGCTGGATTACAGACGAGTTGATAAGTATGAGAGCTTCTTTGTCTAGGTATTTTACAATTGGGCGAGTCTCTTCCAAGCGGAGCTATATTTCTTTAGGATTTTTTCGAGAACTTCCTTGTCGGGGATGTTGCTTCTCTCTATACACGGCAGACTTTTAGTGACCTTAATAGGCTTCACTTTCTTGCGTGGGGAAACGTTATCTTTCATGGTAAGTTTCGGCATCTCTTCTGCCCTTTCTGTATAGAAGACAATCAAGTCTAATTGATGGTTCTAGTTTTTTCAATAGAAAAAAGGCAATCACTGAGGTACAATCCTGACTGTGTTAAAAAAATTATCGAAGGGTAGATAACACCTTAGTCTTGCATGTGTTCGAATTTACTTGATGGGAGGGTGCGGATTATGAAAAGAATAGCATTAGTAGCAGCATTGTTTGTGTGCATGGGAGCTGGTTTAGTTAACGCAGCAGACCATATCTATGAATCTTGCGTTCATCCAGACAAGGCAGCGGTTGCCACCTACTCGAAGAATGACTTTATCTACTTATGTGAGATGGTAAGGAATGTCGACATAGGGGAGAGCACATATTCCCGATGCGATGGCCCTGTTCATCGTATGAGGACTGAAGGTCGCCTTATTGATGCTTGAGGAGTTCCCAAACCATGTCGGTCCAAACAATATGAAAAAAAGGGAAGGCTGTCCCAAATAATCATAGAAAAAGAACAGCATCAGCACGGCGCCGATAATGAAGTGGCCCGCGCCATAGATTCGAGTTGCTCCGTCTGGTCAGTCTCAGATAGCTTGAAGTGGAGGTTATATTCCAGATGCGAATACCAGAATTATTACACTTTAAGTTCATTTGTCTTTTTCTTTCCTTCAAGCTGCGTTACAATCAAGGGGAAATTATTAATTAGTGAATTTGATTGGAACTGTTCTGATGCGTGTCAGGATATGGGCGCATGTATTACTGTTGATTCTTGTGGTGATGGCGCCTTCCGTCCGTGCAGAGTTTCTTCCATGGAATATTCCTGTCAACTCATCTTTTAGGGTTGGCTACCTATATGGCTCCCAGGTTGTCAGTACCTTCTCAGATTACGGTTCTGGACTGGCGAAGAGCGCCGTTGATCCTTATCCTGATGTGCAGCTTGACATCAGTTTTGGATTTCCCATCCTTTCAGGCACGATAGAATTGTCCCCTATCAACCGACTCTCCGCTCGTTTAATCGGTGATGTGAGCGTGTATGGTCAGCAAAACATAATATATGGCCCCTGGTGGGCCCCAAATACACCCGGCCAGCCAAACAGTTGATACTCAAACGCAAGACCAGGATATGTCGGCGTTGAGGCTGCGGGCATATTTGATGTCTGGAGATCGCTAGGACATCGCTTCGGTGTAGTTGGGGGTTGGCGGCGGGAATACTGGTGGTATAATGATCAAGGAACCAGTGATGTAAACGCCGGTGTCGGGTCTCAGGATAATGTTACTTCAACAATTCCTTTTGTTGGCCTGTGCGCCGAAATGGCGTACCCAGGTTGGCGGTCGACTTTTGAATTTCTGACATCCCGATTCATCTCTAAAAATATAAACGGTTCGGTGAAACAACCCCAAAACTTTGGGGAATACCACTGCGTCGCTCAGGACGGTGTATTGCTTGAAGGCCGGGTGCAGGGCATGGCCCCAATCACGAGTAACCTTTTTCTAGGA
>JARLHM010000216.1 GCA_031292235.1 Syntrophaceae bacterium
CTATCCGCCAGAATTCCGAATTGTCTATAAGTTTGGAATGTTCAGGGAAATCCTGGTCAAAATTGTATTTGCTTACTGTGAGTGTTTGAAGTTCCTGACGGGTGAGCGTCTGGAGTTTTTTTCGTTCATGAGCGGGTTCCAACCCTATCGCCAGTGACAGAATCATTATCATGCCCCCTTTCGCAGAAGCCTGTTTAGGTAGAAGATCTATGTGTTTAGTGAAGAAGAATAATTGGAATGTGAGATGTGTCTCGTGGTTCCTGATATCAGTATGAAAGATGAGGATTAGGGGGTCAATGACTCATTGGAAAACGGTCGGGGACCGATGGATCATGTGACCGAAGGGACGGCGTCCAGCGTGGGCGCAAATGTTGGGAGCCGAATTATGTCATTTCGAACGCAGTGAGAAATCTATAGCGCAGGGGATACATGCGGCAATCCCCCATGGCGCCGCCGTGGGAAGGCGCGGGGAAGATCGTTGGTCACATTGCCTATCTGACTGTAAATGTGAGGCGACGGACCAGCTTGCCTTCGAGATAGAGTTCAACCTTCCAGAGACCGGGTTTATGATTGTAAAGTTCTTCTGTAGGGATTGCCATGGTCCTGACGGTGCCTTTAGGGTTTCGATTTATGCCCTTCTTGCCTTCTTTTTGTGTGTCATATGTCTCGCGGATTTTTCTATATTCGGAGTCCGAGGGGTCATACCAGATGGATTCAGCGGTATAGCTATTGGTTTCATTCCTTGGTGTGAAGTAGAGAAATACCGAACTATGGACATTGTGATCAAAGTTGTCTTTGGCCCCAATTGCGGAACCAGGTGAAAGATGAACGTCTTTGACGAGATAGTAATATTCGTTCGCGGATGTATGTTCTATGCCCTTCCATTTCCCAAGGTTGACCATACCACATCCGGCAAGCCAGCAAACAAGAAAGAGCGAAAGTAAAGGGACCCGGAAAACCAGTAAGCCCCTTTCTGAAGAAATAGTCCGTCTCAAGATCGATCCCTTTTTCATCAACCCCTCATTTTGTATCCGGATCGGAACCATGGTTGGGTTCCATGACCATTGCGACTTCGTCGCATTCAGGAAACTTGGGACATTTAACACAATCCGCCCAGATTTTGTGAGGCAAAAGGCCCTTATCCATTAAGGAAAAGCCCATCTTGCTAAAAAGGCTAACACGATAAGTTAACACAAAAACCTTCTTTATGCCCAGTTCACGTGACTCTTCAATCAGAGTCCCAATTAATTTTCTGCCAACGCCTTTACTTTGACGCTGAGACTGGACAGCGACCGACCTGACTTCCGCAAGGTCTTCCCAGACAATACGAAGGGCCCCACAGCCTATGATTTCGCCGGTATCATCATCGATAGCGACAGAAAAATCCCGGATTTGGGAATACAGGTCTGCAATGGCGCGTGCCAGCAGATGGCCGCCTTTAGCCTGTTCAGAGATTAGGGTGTGGATTTTTTTGACGTCTTTTAAAGAGGCTTTTCTTATCAAATCATGACCCTTTCGTGTTTTCTCTTACCAGCTTTCCAACGTGTTCACGAATAGGGACTGAATCTTCCGACGCGCCCAGCATTCGGGCAAGTTCCCTGATCCGTTCTTCCCGATCAAGGGAGGTGGCTTCGATAGAAGTCCGGCCTTTTTTCACGAACTTTCTGACAGCAAGATGATTGTCCGCGCTTGCGGCGATCTGGTGCAAATGAGTGATACAAATTGTTTGTTGACGTTTTGAGACCCTCGAGAGCCTGGCCCCTACAGCTACTGCGGTATGTCCTCCAACGCCCGCGTCAACCTCATCAAATACGAGGGTAGCGGCCTGTTGTTCAGCGTCTTCGGTTTCAAGGGCCTTTAACGCCAGCATGACACGAGACAATTCACCACCAGACGCTATCTTGGCGAGAGGCCTTTCTGCTTCTCCAGGGTTGGACGCAAGGAAGAACTCGATATTTTCAATACCTTTAGCGCCGAACTTTTCCTTTGGAAGCTCTTTGAGTCTGACTGAGAACGTCGCGTCAGTCATCGCGAGGTCTGTAAGCTCCTTTTTCATAGAGACTTCGAGGCGCCTAGCAGCCTCACGCCTTTTTTGGGATAGAGTTTGAGCTTCTGCGAAGAAATCTCTTTGAGCGTCATCAAATCGTTTTTCACATTCTTTGAGTGTCTTTTCAGAATCCATCACCAGTGAGACTTCGGCCGATAGTGACTGAAGACGGTTTATGAGATACTCGATGTCACCCCCATACTTCCTTTTTAATTTTTTGAGGCTCATAAGCCGTTCTTCTATCTGTTCGAGCCTTACAGGGTCATCGTGAGTGTTCTCCGAGACGTTACGCAGTTCAAGCGCCACATCCTCGAGTTGATAAACCGCTCCATCGAAATTTTGGAGGGTTTGATCCATTTTGGGGTAAAGAGAAACCAGACCCTGAATCCATTTCTTAATTTCCGAGAGGTTTGAAATCACGCTGCCTGACTTCGAGTAAAGACGTTGATAGCTTTCGTAGGCTTTTTCACGTATCTGTACAGCTTTTTTCAGGACATCCCGTTCCTGTTCCAGTTCTTGCTCTTCATTGACCTTAAGATTGGCTTTGGTAAGTTCCTGAACCATAAACCTGTTTTCAGAAGCCTCAGATTCGAGCGTCTGAAGTTTACGTTTCAGTGTGGCCAGCTCATCAGACGCCTTACGGGTAATATGGTAGAGTCGGTCAACTCTTTTCCGTTGCGTCTGAAGATGCGCTGACCGGTCCAGTATTTCGATATGTTCGTCCGGATTCAGCAGGACATGACTTTCGTGCTGGCCGAAAACCGTGACAAGACGGTTTCCCAGGGCTTCAACCATGGCCAGTGTAGCGCTATGTCCGTTTATAGAGCATTTCGAGCGGCCGCTCAGATTAATCCGACGCGATATCACCAACTCAGCGGGACTGTTTGGTTCGAGTTCAAGGTCATCGGGTAGGACGCTGGGGTCGTCTATTTCAAAAAAGGCTTCGACCCTGGCTTCTTCAGCCCCAGACCTTATTATGTCCGCACCGCCCTTTGCGCCGAGGACAAGACCGAGGGCGCCAATCAGGATGGACTTCCCCGCGCCGGTTTCACCGGTCAAAACGTTAAAACCTTCCTGAAATTCAACCTCGATTTCATCTATAATCGCAAAATTATTTATTCTTAAATACCTTAGCATGATTCTGGGACAATCAGTTGTCGGGCTTTGTCCGGTTTGTCGATATACGCAAAATTGGTAAAGCAATGGTTCATTTGTGTGTCCAGGTTACCGGACCAATCCGAGTTTTGCGTCAAGCGCGTCGAAATAGCCTCGTGTTCTTGATTTCACAATTACAAACGGGATCGGCGATTTTTCGATTTTGATTGTGTCTCCCAATTTCAAATCACAGGAAGTTCGGCCATCGATGGTGACTTTAAATGTTTCACCCCGCTGTATGACCAATTCGAGTTTTCGGTTGGACGGCAGGATGAGTGGTCGTGTGAGTCCGAAGTACGGACAGATTGGCGTGATCAGCATGGCTTCGACATCGGGATGCACAAGAGGGCCGCCTGCCGCATAAGAATAGGCGCTTGATCCGACCGGTGTAGCGACGATGACCCCGTCGGCGCGGATTTCGATATCTCTGGTGGCCTCGAGTTTCACGAGAATGTCAATAATCCTCGCTACTCCGCTCCAATGGATTACAACCTCATTTAAGAGTCTAACCTTGCGTTTGTCGGGGAGAGTGGCTTCAAGCATTATTCTTTCGGCCGGCAAGTAATTGCCGTCAATGGCTGATTGTACTTCCGAGCATACTTCTTCGGGCGATATCTCCGCTAGAAAGCCGACTCGACCAAGGTTCACTCCAAGGACAGGGACAGGTTTGTCGTTAAGTAACGCCGCAACCCGCAAAATTGTGCCGTCGCCTCCGAGGGCTACAATGAGATCAGACTCATCGGCTATTGAGGACGTGGGGCGGACGTCCCAATTTGAAGACAGGTTGGCAAAGGGTTCTTCGATTAACGTAACCTTTCCGGCCCTGGAAAGGATATGGGAGATCTCTTCAGCTAGAGCCAACGCCTGGGCATGTCCGCTCTTTAAAACTAGTCCGACCTTGCGCATGATCGCCCCACCGCACAGATAACTAAAACGTTCAAATTGAGTACCATGTTTTTGAGTTAAAATCTAGAGAAATAGCCTAAATTCCCACGACTGACCGATACAGCTTGATGCTCTGGGAACAATCGTATAGGCTGAAACTGAAATTATATCATTTAGCGATCCAACAAGTGATTTAAGGATAGCGACAGGACGGAGGCCCCTTTACTACGAGTGACGCAGGGCCGTCAAATCTGCGTTCATGCACCCCCGTCCCGTTAACATAAAGCGACATATTATGGACCTTTTTGAGAACGTCAACATTACGTTAAGTCAGCGACCGCTCGCCGATCGTATGCGACCGTCCAGCCTGGATGAATTTGTTGGTCAGGAGCGCCTGCTAGGTTCGGGCAAGGCGCTGCGTAAGGCTATTGAGGCGGGTAGACTGTCTTCCATGCTGTTCTGGGGGCCCCCAGGAGTTGGGAAAACTACTCTCGCCCAGATAGCGGCTAATCAGTCTGGAGCAAAGTTTTATTCTTTTTCGGCAGTTATGGCCGGCGTGAAAGAAATCAGGGAAGTTTCGGTAAAGGCGAGGGAAGATCTCAAGTTCTCAGGTACAAGAACCATTTTGTTTTTGGATGAAATTCATCGATTCAACAAGGCGCAACAGGATTATCTGCTTCCTCATGTTGAAAAGGGAGACCTGATACTGATTGGGGCCACCACGGAGAACCCCAGTTTCGAGGTCAATTCGGCATTACTTTCGAGGATGCGGGTTTTCATCCTTGATCCTTTGGGACCCAAAGATATTGAGACGATTATTGCCAGGGCGTTACAGGATGAGGAGCGCGGTCTGGGGAAGATGGCTCTCTTTATGGGTGAGGGGGCTAGGGACCTGCTGGTTTCTCTTGCAGGCGGTGACGCGAGAAACACGCTTAACATCCTTGAGGCGGCGGCGAACCTTTCTGAAATGAACGGTCAGAAGGAAATCGATACGGCGACTGTGCAGGAAGCGGCCCAAAGACGCAACCTTCTTTACGACAGGGCGGGCGAGGAACATTACAATCTCATAAGCGCATTGCATAAATCGATTCGTGATAGTGATCCCGACGCGGGGCTTTACTGGATGGGACGCATGATTGAAGGTGGAGAAGACCCATTATATATTGCCAGGCGTCTGGTGAGGTTCGCCAGTGAGGACGTAGGCCTAGCCGCGCCACAGGCGCTGGAGCAGACGGTAGCGGCTTATCACGCGTGCAGGTTCATCGGTCTTCCCGAATGCGCCCTTGCTTTGGCTCAGGTTGTGGTTTATCTGGCGATGGCCCCCAAATCGAATTCACTGGAAGCGGCTTATATAGATATTAAGGAAGAAATCAAGAAATCCGGCTCCCTGCCTACCCCGTTACATATAAGAAACGCTCCGACAAATTTTATGAAAAACATTGGATATGGCAGGGGATACAAATACGCTCACGATTTCCCGGGCGCTGTTGTGGAACAGGAGCACATGCCTGAGGAGTTGAAGGGTAGGAGATTTTATTATCCGACGGACAGAGGTTTTGAAAAAAACCTGAAGGAACGTTTGGACACCAAACGAGATCTGAAAGACCAAAATGACACATGACAATTTGGGACCAATTGAATTGTTATAGAATAGATACGAATTGAATTTTATGGGACGTTTCGAAGACCTATCAGACCAGGAATTAATAATCGCCGCCAGGGGTGGTTCCGAGCATCATTTCGGAGAGCTTGTCGATCGGCATACGACGCTTGTGTACCGAGTCGCAAGATCCATCACCGGTTCCCATGAGGAAGCTGAAGATGTTGTTCAGGAATCATTTCTCCGGGCTTTCAAGAACCTAGACAAGTTCGACGGCTCCAAGTCCACATTCAAGACCTGGTTATTAACGATAGCCAGAACCCAGAGTATCAACATCGTCAGTTCGTTTCGGAGAAAGGCCCTCAAATTTTTCAGTGATCATGACGAGGACGAGCCGGAACTGGAATTTGCGTCAAACCCGTTGTCCCAAGAGCCACTGGACGCGGAAACACAGTTATCGCTCAAGCGACAATGCCACGCGATGGATAAGGCCCTGAAAAAACTACCTGAACGACAAAGGACCGCGTTGTTGTTAAGGTCTCAGGAAAGCCTGAGTTACGATGAAATTGCGATCGTAATGGACATTTCTGTTTCATCTGTTGAATCACTGATATTCAGGGCGCGAAAAAAGATTATTGAACTTGTGGAAAGATAAAAGATTTCCGCGGGTTCTGTGTCAGTTCCGTGTATAAGATATTGGAGGGACAGACCATGAGGCACATAGATTACCAAAAGCGTGTTTCTCTGTTGGTGGATGGCGCGTTGGAGCAATCTTCCGTTGATGAATTGCTTGCTCATTTGGAAGAGTGCGCGGAATGTACACGTGCCTATGAAAAAATGATGTCCTTAAATAAGGCGCTCGCGAATGTAAAACCTTCGTTAGCTGACCGCTCCCTGGCGAATAAAGTAAAGGTCCGTATTTCTGGTGAGTCCAATTCGGCAGGATATGCGTGGAATTTTTCTCTTTTGAAGCAAGTTCCGATTTGGGCGCTGATAGCGATTCTGGCGGTTGGTGTCGGTGACATGGCCGGCAAGACATTGACTGAGGCCCTGAACTCGTACGACACATCGCACAATTTGGAGAATTTGATTCAGGATAATGGAGAATCCCTGACTGATGTACTGATAGATTTTGGGCAATCGGAGAACGGGCGATGAAAAAGGCGTTATTTGTGGGTTTACTGATTTTTTCCTTGCTCGCCAACATTTCCGTTGGTGTCGTCATAGTGAGACACTGGTGGTGGAAACCAGGAGATTTCGAGGCGCAATTATCGAGAGAGTGCCCTGTTATCTCGAGCGCGGACATGAAAAGGATGTCCCAGATTTGGTCAAAAACGGCAAAACAGGGGATCATCAAGACCAGGCGTGAACTTAACGCTAAGAGGGCTGAGGTCCTGGATCTGATAGCTCAAAACCCAGGGGATCTTAAACCCGCTGGAAACACCATAAAAGAGATGATTGATCTTCGAGCCTCGCTTGAAAACCAGATCTTGGAAAAAGTCAGTATGACAATGGCGACATTACCGCTAGAGAAACGGCAGGCTTTCCTTGAATTCCTGAAGCATAGGACCTGTAGAATGATGGGCAGGGGACGAGGTTTTGGCAAAGGAGGCCCAGGCTGCTGCCCACCGGCAGGCGCCCCATGTAATTGAACCATTATATGATACCATTTCGCATAATTCATAAATAACATGCGTCTGAAAACGAACTTTAAGGTTCGTTTTTTATTTTGGGGGCCCAGTCTGTTTGTATCAATTTCTTCGCGCGGGATTTTCCTGGCAGGTTGGTATTAGAGACAAAGGCGACGCGCGACGCAATGTTGAGAATCATAGAAATTATAAAAGGAGAGATTGAACAAATGAGAAACTCAAAAATGGTAATCGGATTAGTAGGCGCAATGACATTGATGGTAGTTTCCACGGTGTTTGCGTTTGGGCCCTGCGGTAATGGAGCTGGGTGTGGGTTCGGCCGAGGCATGGGGCAGTGTCCTATCCTTTCTTCTATCGACAACCTGACCAAGGAACAAAAAGACCAGATCAATACCTTGAAGACAGAATTCCTGAGGAAACAAGTAACGTTACGTTCACAAAAGGCCCAAAAGCGGATTGATCTGATGGAACTGGCTTCCAAGAGCCCGCAGGACGAGGCGGCCATTCAGAAGAAAAAAGAAGAAATCTGGGCGGTTCAGGACCAGATGCGTAACGAAGCGAGAGCTTTTGGCACAAAGATCCGTTCATTGTTAACGCCTGAGCAGCGAGAAAAATTAGGTGTGTGGATGGGCAAAGGCGCAGGGCTATGCGGTCCCGGTGGATGTGGCATGGGACGTGGCATGGGCATGCGCGGCGGTGGCGGAATGGGTATGCACGGCGGAATGTCGGGAATGGGTCCAAAAAACTAACTCAGCGTTTCCGATACCTGATCTCTTCCATGAAGCCCGAGCTTTCTTTTAGCCGGGCTTTACACTATCCCACCTAAAGCTATGCCGCTCCATATTCGTCAAGGTCCAGTGTAACGGTTTGATATCCGATTTTCTTTAATTCATCGGAAATGGTTTTTCTAATAGGATGGTCGGACGAAATCTTTTCGAACCCTTCGGCGTCAAGAACTATTCTGGCCCAATCCCCGTGAGTGCGTAAACGGAACAGACCAAAGCCAAGTCTTTTGAGGACCATTTCACCTGCTCGAATGCGATCCAGTGTTTCGAGAGTTATTGGGACGCCATGTGGGATCCTGGTGGCCAGGCATGGCTGCGAGGCTTTGGTGGCGATTTTATGAAAGCCTGCGCTTTTGAGTAAAGCTCTTATATCTTCTTTATTCATGTTTGCGTCACGAAGCGGAGTATGGATGCCCAGTTCCATTAATGCGGCGAACCCGGGGCGGTCGGATGGGTCGTCATCGACATTGGTTCCATCGAAAATAACCGAGTCCGGGTCAATTCCCGGCAGCCGTATAATTTCTTGGTAGCGTATCTTTTTGCAGTGATAGCAGCGTTCGGGTCCGTTTGCGATGAATTCCGGCGCGTCGCATTCTTCGGTTTGGGCTACGATCAACCGCACGTCGAGAGCGTGCGCAAGGTCCTGAGTTTCCTGGAGTTGATCCGGTACGGATGTTGGCGAATGGACTGTTACCCCGATCACGCGCTCAGGACTGAGAGCATTCACGGTTTCCAGTAGCAGGAGGCTTGAATCAACCCCGCCGGAACAGGCGACCACCACTGATCTGTCATTTGCCAGACGCCTGATAATTTCCTGAAGTTCCTTTTCCTTGCCTTTCAGATTTGAGAACTGACTATGGTTCATTATTCATCCTGTCTATTCAGCCAGATCAGACGTACGCGTTGTAAACGCGAGGGACAATTGGATAAGCGCTGATCTTGAAAGTTCATGGAGTTACTATTTAAGGCTTTGTTGAATCCAGCCGCCGCCTATGAGTTCGTCTCCATGGTAAAGGACCGCCGCCTGGCCGGGCGCTACGCCTGATTGCGGGGTTTCGAAATAGACGCTGAGCGAATCGGTTTGTATTTTATCTACCACGCAACGAACTTCTTTGGAAGTTGATCTGACTTTTATTGAAAATTCGGAACTGTCTTCAGGATAGTTTCCGGAAATAAAATTGAGCTGGTTAATTATGATCCCTGAGACGAGGGTCGAGTTCCTTTTGCCGATTACTATCCTGTTTTCAGTGGGATCAATCCGGATCACGTAGGAAGGCTCGGGGCCGCAGACCCCAAGACCTTTACGCTGTCCGACGGTATAAAACATTATGCCCTTGTGTTTTCCGACAACGTGACCATCGATGTCCACAATCGGCCCCTCTTTGGGTTTAAGTCCGTGTTCCACTAGAAAATCAGTGTACATGGTGTTGGGCACAAAGCACAACTCCTGAGATTCTTCGGTCAGGCTAACCGGGAGATTGTGGCTTCTTGCGATATTGCGGACTTCATTTTTGGTCAGTTCGCCAAGCGGAAAACACATTTTTGAAAGTATGGCCTGATTGAGCATAAACAGGAAATATGACTGGTCCTTAATGTGGTCCATTCCTTTGAGTAGGCCAAATCCAGCGTGTCTACGAAAGATCCTGGCGTAATGACCTGTGGCGAGCCTGTTTGCGCCGAGTTCAAGGGCCCGTTCGAGCAAGAGCGTCATTTTGATTTTTCGATTGCATCGAGGGCATGGAGAGGGAGTGCGTCCCGAAGCGTATTCGGAAACAAAATAATCAATTACAAGGCCACGGAATGGTTCGATAAGGTCTACCAGATAAATGGGAGCGCCAATAAAATCCGCGACTGATTTAGCTTTTGGCCACGTGTCATGGTGTCCAGGAGTCAGCTTCATGTGAAGGGCGATGACGTCGTGTCCCGCCATTTTGAGCATGAGCGCCGAGCAAGCGCTGTCAACTCCACCGCTGAGCGCCACAGCAATTTTCATTAGCAAATCCTGGTTATATCCTACCTGGGATACGGCGAGGGCGGAGGCCCAGGCGCCTGTGCGGCGGGCTGCGGTTCCTGTGGGGTGATAGGAGCGGCCGTCATCCCGCCACTTTCTGTATACAAAGGTAGTGGGGCCTTTATGTATTCCGCAAGGGTATCGAATGAATCCAGGGGCGATATGACCAGTGTGTAGCCGTTGAATGGAGCGTAAATTGGTTCCCTCACAGGCTTTAATGTCGGGCCTTCTTTGGGGTCGGCGACGACTGTCAGTAATTCCTTGAACATTATTTCAGGTGGTATCACAAATTCCCGTTCCGGTTTGTTCTTCAGTATCTCCTTCATAAAATAACCCCATACAGGAAGCGCCGCTCTGGATCCTTCTTCCCTGCGGCCCAGTGGTCTTTTTTCGTCGAAACCTACCCATACGGCAGTTGTATAATCTGGGTTGAAACCGATAAACCAGGCGTCTTCCACGTTGTTGGTCGTCCCTGTTTTTCCGGCGATATCCTTGCGTTTAAGATATTGGCTGATTCTTGCCCCTGTGCCTTGGCGAACTCCACCCTGAAGGAGGGAAGTCATAATATAGGCTGTCTGTGGAGACATTACTGCCTTGACTCGAGGAGGTTCTGTAAGGCGATCATCTTCTTCGACGCCAGTGAGATTTTGTTCAGCCGAAGCTTGTCGGAACTGTGGTGGGAAGTTTGATTCAGCTTTGAAAAAAGGCCGGATCGGCGTCTCAGGGAGTCGTGATGTCTTGATTTCAGCTCTATCGACAAGTTCGCGAAATTCATCACGAGGGACTGGTAAAAGCGAATCAGACTCCAGGACGGGTACTTCGCTATGATCTTCCAATACATTGCCGAACCTGTCTTCGACCCGTTTCACAAAAATCGGCTCCACATGTATGCCACCATTCGGGAAAACCGTATATGCGGATGCGAGTTCAAATGGCGTCACTTCGGACGTGCCTAGACTAAGAGACAGGTTCCGTCCAAGCGGGGATGTTATGCCCATGCGGTTGGCCATATCTAAGACAGGACCAAGCCCTGCATCCATCAATATCTTAATGGTGCAAATATTTCGGGATAATTCGAGCGCCCTGCGGAAACTCATCGGTCCCATGAAGCTACCGCTGGAATTCCTCGGTTCCCACTCATCTTCCGCCCCGTCAACATCCACAACTATGGGTTCGTCTATAATTATTGTAGCGGGGCTGTAACTTTTCTGCTCGAGGGCCACGGAATACACAATAGGTTT
Source organism: Syntrophaceae bacterium (assembly GCA_031292235.1). GTDB lineage: Bacteria > Desulfobacterota > Desulfomonilia > Desulfomonilales > Desulfomonilaceae > CAJBEZ01. The sequence goes on from JARLHM010000216.1 coordinate 11,374, forward strand.
GAACGAGCTTCCCGGCTGTCTCCTAGCCTGGATTGCGCGATTGAACTGGAAATGTTCCGAAGACGATCCGCCTACTATAGCTCGAACATTTCCGTTATTATTTTCTATACAAACAAGAGCGCCCTGCAACTTGGGCTTGTCATCAGGTGTGAATTGAGGAACAGCTCCGTCGTATTTTTCAAAACGTAGCGCTAGCACCTGGCCAACCCTATAAATAGACGCAACGGATTTGTTCAGTCTGACACGTACCTTGAGTTTCTTGCTGAACACCACATCGAGGACAACCTCGTTGTTGGGCGCGGGCGCGGTTTTTACGACAATCCCCTGATATATCTTGCCTTCCACTAGATTTGGCGTGGTTCGTTTCTGAATCAGTTCGGGTATTTCAGAAGGTTGTACCGTTTTTAGGATCGCAAGGTTTTTTTGACGCTTCTTAATTTCATCAAGCCCTTTTTCCATGGCTTCAATCGCCCGGCGCTGAAAGTCTAGCCGACAGGTGGTGAAAACTTTAAGGCCATCGTTGTAGAGTTTTTCCTCTCCATATTTCCTTATAATATATCGACGGACTACTTCGGTGAAATCAGGCGCGAGGTCTAATGGCTTAACGTCCTCTTTCCTAAAAGTTAAGGGTTCTTCTTTGGCCTTTTGGTATTGTGTTTCGTTGATGAATCCCGCTTTGAGCATACGGCCGAGGACGGTTAATTGTCGTTGTCTGGCTAGGTCCTGGTTTTTAAATGGATTGAAACGCGCCGGACTAGCGACCAAACCGGCGATCAGGGCCGCTTCCGCCACGGTTAGATGTTCTACTGGCTTATCGAAGTAACCTCTGGCCGCGGCTTCCACTCCGTAACAGCCTTCGCCCAGATAAATTTCGTTCAAATATACGTGCAGTATCTTATTCTTTCCCCAATTGTTCTCCAGGCGGTACGCCAGGATTATCTCTTTGAATTTTCGGGAAAAAGTACGTTCTCTGGTCAACAGAAAATTTCTGGTAACCTGCATGGTGATTGTACTGCCACCCTGAGTGATGCGGCCAGCGGCAAGGTTCCGTCCCATTGCTCTAACTATCCCGTGCCAGTCCACGGCCTCATGATCAAAAAAACGAGCGTCCTCAGCGGCAAGAAACGCGTTGATAACATGTTTGGGGATTTGATCAAGATCAACGACAAAGCGTTTTTGTTTGAAGAATACTCCAATAACGGTCCCATCATCAGCGAAAAAGGTGGAAACGGTCTTGGGTTGATATGAACTCAGGTTAGGGATCTCGGGGAGTTGACGGGAATATACCAGATAAGCTCCTAATACTCCGCCTAGAATGCCTATTGGGATTTGGAGAACGAGAATGACGGGAACCAGGAAGAATAGGGTAAAAATTCCACTTGTCAGTTTGCGGCGCCTAGCTTCCTTCATGTTCATATCTTACAACAGGCTCAGGGGAATCGCAATCCGCGCGGACAAATGGCGGACGACCAGAGGTCATGATTCATCAACTCAACGCGAGGGTCATCAGGTCCTGAGCTTTTAAAATCGTCCCGCTAAATTGGGTCCGTGCGACGGATACGACATCGACCGAGTCGCATGGCGGATAAAAATGCGTCAGAATCAACCGGGTGACAAACGCTTGAGCAGCTATTGCGCCGGCTTCGGAGGGTGTCATATGTCCGTCTACTTTCATGGTATCGGGCATGGAACATTCACAGACCAGTGTATGGGCGCCTTGAGCCAACCGGACCAGATTTTCCGAAACGTCGGTATCGCCTGAGATTGTCAATGCCATTTCTCCGGTTTCAATCCGATAAGACACAGAAGGAAAGGAATGAGCGGCTGGAGAGGATTTGATTCGAACGCCTTCAATTTTAACTGAATCAGGAGATGTGGCCGATACTTCGCGCATAATCAACCGGTCTTGACTGGGAACTATCCATTGCCCAAATATTTCGATTAGTTTTTTGTAAAATTGTTCCAGCCCGATTGGTCCTATTACATGAAAGGGAGCGGTCCTCAAAGGACCATACGCGTAGTTGGAAGCGAAGAGAAATGAAATAAAATCAGTAACATGGTCCGGATGAAAATGGGTCAACGCTATGACATCAATTTCGCGGTAGTCGATCCCGGCTTCACACATGCGTCTTAACGTGCCTGCCCCCATATCCACGATTATCTTGAGATTAGACGTTTGAATGAACAGGCCGGAAGAGTTTCTATGAAGGGATGGTGTCGCTGTCCCACTCCCAAGAATAGTTAATTTCATTA
>JARLHM010000036.1 GCA_031292235.1 Syntrophaceae bacterium
ACATTTAAACTATCGTTAGCCGCGCCTGACAATCCAGGACCCTCTCTAGAAATAAGTTCAGTGTGAAAGAATTTATTGTCGGTGACGTCGGTAAGAGCAAAATGCGCTGGATATAAATCTCGAACGCGCCACGCGGAACCTTTTTTTGCAGGTTTTTTAAAAAGACCGCGGCGGAAAAAAGTTAGTTGCGTTCCCCATTCATGATTTTTTGAAGCCAGGTTTCCGGTAAAGTACCACCACTCGGTCTCAAAGTTCGGGTGTTTACCGTGATCATGCGGGAAAGTTATAGCTCTACCTTGAGTCGCCTTTTCAAATTCATCGGAATTTGAAAACTGTACGAACATTAACAAGAACAAACTCAGCAAAAGAAAACAAATTGGCAATCGACTGGAAAATTTCATTATGCGTCTCCGTCTTTGAAACCATGGTCAGCTTTCGGTTGACTAAAGTTGTTAAGCGCACTCATGGATTAAACTTCCTCTCTTGCTTCCGACCGACAGTTTATACTATGAGAATTTTTCGCCAACTCAATATTGTTGATTCACCCTTAGCAGAGGAGTTTTTATGTTTTCAAACTGTCCAGATCGCAAGTCCTGCAAATCCAGGCTGCGGATTTCATTCAATATCAGTCGCATTATTTTCGCTATTACGCTTATTACTTTTTGTTCATGGACATCATCGACGTACGCTCAGCCTGTCGTCAAGAATGGGGCAAAAGATCTACAGGAATCTTTTAGAGCGGTAGCCAAGAACGTTCGCCCAGCGGTTGTAAACGTATCATCCGTCAGGATAGTTCAAGGACGAAGGGCCTGCACTTGATCCTTTTTTTGAAAATCATCCTTTTCGGGAATTTTTTGGCGATGATTTCTTTAAGCGCTTTTTTGGCGCCCCGAGGGGTGGCGGCGGAAGAATGCGCCAGCATGGGCTTGGTTCCGGCTTCATCTTTGATAGTCGCGGCTATATTTTGACGAATCGTCACGTGATAAAAGGAGCGGATGAAATCATCGTTACCCTGGAAGGCAAGAAAAAATTCAAGGCCAAAGTAATCGCAGCCGACCCTAAAACTGATGTTGCAATATTAAAGATAGATGGTAAAGATTTCCCTCACGTTGTTTTGGGTAATTCATCCACCCTGGAAGTTGGGGACTGGGTCTTGGCAATCGGCAATCCATTCGGCCTGACGCAGACAATAACTGCTGGCATAGTCAGCGCAAAAGGGCGTAATGATATGGGAATCCTTGATTATGAAGATTTTATTCAGACTGACGCCGCGATTAATCCGGGAAATTCCGGAGGCCCGCTAGTCAATATCGATGGACAGGTAATCGGTATGAATACTGCAATCCTGTCCCGTAGCGGAGGATATATGGGCATCGGATTTGCTATTCCTATCAATCTTATGAAACAGGTTGTCGACAGGATAATGCTGAAACAGACGGAATTGACACGAACTCCTTTTCATGGACCCCGGGGAACGCGCCCTGTAATTCCACCGGATCGAACCCCCAATAAGCTTGACCGCGTTTTTACTCCGGGCTCAGGGAACAGAATTTGACCGCGGCGTATGGAAATTGGGCTGAATTTGCCATAAATCATGGTGATAATCAATTTTGCGCAAGAAAGAGTAATTTTATTTTCAGAAATCACTATTTTATTTTTCAATTTTTTCAGATATTTAGTATAATTGTACCAATCATCCCCCTTGGAGGATATTATGAGAAAAAGCTGGGCGCTAATCGTCATCGCTATGACTGTTTTGTTTTCACTTGTATTAATGTCTGCCTCGTTTGCAGGACCCAAACCACCTGAAGGTTATCGAGACATACGGCTTGGAATGACTAAGCTACAAATTGTGGATATTCTTAAGAAACAAGCTGGGACATCTTCATTCGAAGAAATTGGGGACGAGATTGGGGAAATTATTCGAAACGATAATCTCTTCAGGTTCGCCGCGTATAAATTTGATCCGCAAGGCGCTCTTGTCGAAATTGATCTACAAATGCGCGAAATACTTGGTAGAGACAAAGTCCTGGAACTTTTTAACGCCCAGTATGGGCTCAATGTTTCTCCATCCAAGAAATTTGTTGATTCCACCCGCTCGGTTGAAGTTCTGGACAATCTTTTGATAATCAAACTTGCTTCAGATGACCGAAAGCGTTCCGCCAGGAGTGAACAGTAGATACTCTGTAAATCAGGGAGCGAATAAACGCCCCGCTTTGATAGTCCATTCAATACCTTTGTATTATAACTCACTTGGGATAAACTATTGAGTTTACCCCAAGTGTTTGGTTCCATACTCCCCCACGGCACAACCATGAGGACTGTGACTTCGCCAAACGGTAGATTAATACGCTTGCGCGGTATGGGCTATCAACCCCTTCAACCAATAGAACATATGACCATAATATTCATGTAAGGCAATCTCCGAATTATACAGGCCGTCTGCATTCGGGGAAAGCAATACAAACAAAGGCTGCTGTCTCTTCGCCCTAAAATCACAAGGGCATGGCAAAGGGTTCGTCCCCTTGCTCCTGAAAAGCCTTAGCGCTCTCGGGATATGGCTAGCTGAAGTAACCAGACCGAACGGCGTGTCCCCAACAATTGGTTTAAAAAGGTTGGCTTCATCATCTGTATCGAGCGCTCGAGTCTCCAATATTAGTGACTCTCTCGAAACTCCAAGGCGCATCGGTAGAACCGCCATCACCTCCGCGGAACTTGGCGCACCACCGGATAGAACCAGTTTAGCGCCGGGCATGTTCTTCCATAACCTCACGCCCTCCAACAACCTCAGCACAGACCTGTCCCAAATGTCTGAAGCGCTCATCTCATTAGTGAACGATGTTCCCCCCAATACCACAATGTATTCCACGCCGGCCGCTTGTAATTTGGCAGGGTCCGCATAGGGACCGGCCTCATCTTCCAACGGCCGCAGCAAAGCTAGGCCTGTCCAGACCAGCGAGAACGCGAGTAGTGTCGTTCCCGCCAAACTTAATAGGACAATGCCCGCACGATTGCGCTTTTTTAGGAACATCACAAGAGAGATAAACCCAAGCGCCAAAGCAAGGCCAACCGGATATATCATAACGCTTACTAACTTTTTAGTGACAAATAGAAAATAATGCATTACCCATTTCCTTTTGGTTGAGGAT
>JARLHM010000037.1 GCA_031292235.1 Syntrophaceae bacterium
GTTAAGGATTGTCGATTGGCTGGCGAAACGCAGGACAAGACCAAAATTATGATAGGCCATTCAACACTCACACAACCTCAACCCTAATAACAAGGCACGAGCTGTGGCAATGGCCTCAGTTGCTTCTTCTTTGCCGGGCAGCCCTTCAGTCAAGGAACCCGGCAAGGCGTCCGGGTAACGGGTCGGGATATAATAGATGTCCATTTGGCTCATCGCGTCTCTGAGATCGGGCAGATATCCAGGTGGCAGCAGACCAAGGATGTCAACAATCGAATGAGTCCTGGGCGGTGTCTTCCCTTGATTGGCAAGGATGCCTTCCTTGAATGCAAGGTCCGCCATCTGCAAATCTTGCCGACTGAAATGCAGCCATCGATCACTGGCCCCGTTTATATACAACTTTCCCTTTCGCGACGATTTCATCTCTGAAAAAAGGGCGTTCAGCGGACAACTGATTGAATTCCTCCGGTGTGTAAAACATGACATCTATTCCGACCCTGGGTTGGAGCAGCTTCCGAATCTGTCGAAGCCTTTGGAAAAAAGACAATTCGGTCTGTTCGACTACAACCAGGTCAATGTCCGACCATTCATGAATCCGCCCCGTTGCCAGCGTGCCGAAAAGAATAACCTTTTCAGGATTGCCGTGTTCGGTCAAAAGACGAACATATCGTGCCAGTTCCTGTTCCAAGAGCTTCTTGCGTTTTGGCGGACCAGAGGACAGCGGCGGGAGATCACAGTTGTTTGTACCCATACTTACCTTCAGACTTTGAAAAGCACTTGGAATGATAGTTGATTCTTGGCCATAGGACAACAGTTTCTCACTATAAAGTTTTGAACTCAATAAAATCCACATATTCCACTGTCTGAACATTATAACCCTTTTCTCATAAAGCTTCTATAATAAGAAACACCTCTTACATTTTTAGAAAAGAACAGAAAAGTTGACAACCTGCGTCACACAGGTTCAGAATATTCGACCCCCGACACACCTCCCCCGAGGAAACAAGAGGAGGTTTGAAACATGAGTCTCGTTGATGCGCATATGGATGTGCTCCAAAATATCGAATTTGCAATCGTCGATGTTTACCATGAGCGACCATTACTAGTTGATTATTCTGTTATGAGGGCTCTTGACGCTCTGATAGGTTTATATCGGGCTGAGTCACGCGGCCATACTCCAAAAGCAATCTCTTTAGACAAAGATGAAGCAGAATTGCTTGACCGTGTAAAGATATTCTGCGAATGGCGGATGGGCCGGAGAAAGTTATCTGATGACCCGATAATGGAACTGGATCAATTTACAAAACTCGATGACATTCTGTCGTGTCTTCGAAAGATACGCAGGTCGGCGGAAAAGTGGAATGCGCGAGGAGGCCCACAAGGATATCTCCGTTTTGTGTCCCAATATGTAGGATGAGAAATCCTAGCCCTCCATGTAAAGTAAATAGAAAACAGCCGAACCTTACAAATATTTACTGAGATGTCGGTTTGTTCGACTATGAATAATTTCTTGCAAAATTATGCCTGTAATGTAAATTTACAATGGAATTTTACATTAGAGAAGTAATAACGCATGAACATCCCTGGCGCTGATTATATACCCCGTCTCCTGATCTGCCCCAACCGTTCCTTTTTTCTCTTTGGACCCCGTGGCGTCGGTAAAAGCACCATGCTACGGCATGCGCTCCCGGATGCTGTGAATCTGGACCTACTCGACGCTTCCCTGTATATGGAACTTTCCAGAGACCCTCATCGTCTTGAGGCCATCATAGGCCAGCAGCCGGAGCAAACCTGGATAGTGATGGATGAAATCCAGAAAGCGCCGGAGTTGCTGGATGAAGTACATCGCTTGATCGAGTCGCGACGTTGGCGGTTCGCGCTATGTGGATCATCCGCGAGGAAATTACGACGTGGCGGGGTCAACTTGTTGGCCGGGAGGGCGCTGACTATCAATTTGGAAGGTTTTTCGGCCAAAGAGTTGGGAACGAAATTTGATCTGATGAGGTCATTGAATTGGGGAATGCTACCATTTGTCCAGGAAGATCCGGATCAAGCCCCCGAAATCCTCTCAGCGTATTTGAATACCTATCTTAAGGAAGAGATCCGAGAAGAAGGATTGGTCCGAAGGGTCCCACCCTTTGTACGATTTCTGAACTTGGCTGGACAATTCAATGGACAGCAGGTCAACCTGGAAAACATTTCCAGGGAAGCGGCCGTATCCCGCAGTACGGTGGATACCTATTTCTCTATCCTGGTTGACACTCTGATTGGGCATTTTTTACCAGCTTGGCGACCAGGGTTTAAAGTTCGTGAAACATCCCATCCCAAGTTCTATTGGTTTGATCCGGGTGTGGCGAGGGCAGCGGCGGATTGGCTACGCGATCCCGTTGATCGGGTTTGGCAGGGCTTTGCCCTGGAAACTCTGGTCTATCATGAACTTCGGGTCTACAATGAGGTCAGTCGCAAGCTTCGGTCACTGTTTTTCTATCGCACTCCAGCCGGGATGGAAGTAGACTTCATCATTGAAACAGCAAAACGACAATTCGATAATCCTCCTCATGTGGTAGCTATCGAGGTAAAAAGGGCCGAACATTGGGACCGGGCTTGGGAAAAGCCCCTAAGATCCATAACCAGTGGTCCTGGACTTAAAATTGACCGCCTGATCGGAATTTATTGCGGATCAAGGACTTATCAGTTTGATGATATCACTGTGTTCCCTGAACAGGACTTTGTCACGGCCCTTTTTGACGGAGAAATTTTTTAGATTCAATAAGATTGTAATCATCCGCAACCAAGCCCGTTTCCCGAGCATCCACAGCCCTGCCTGTTTCCCAGTTTCCTTGATTTTAGCCTGGTTAGATTGCCTCCTTCAAAAATCGTTTCCAGCCCTTCGGCTATAAAACCGTTCATTTCAACTGGAACAACACCGTTTTCTTCAAGAACTTTCCTGGGGCTCTCTCCAATTCCACTCACGAGCACGGCCCTACAATCCTTGAAGATACGGACCATCTCATTCCATCGTTCCGCCCCTCCACCAACTTCCGGGGCTTCTCTTTCTTCGATCAACACGAAGTTATTGTCTTGTTTTCCCCAGATCTGGAACTTGTAAGCCTCGCCAAGGTGCTGATTAACTAGCATACCTTCGAGAGACGCTACCGCTACATATGGCCGTCCGTGAAGCGAAGGACCGGCAGTGGTCGCCTGTCTCATAAGTTCATTTGTCCTTTCCGGGCTCAGGTCTTTCCCAAGAAGCCCGACAGCGTCGGCCCTGCAACGAGTGCAATGTCGCATCTGTGGAAGATGTTTTTCGGCTTCTTTGCGTATTGCGCCTATTTCTTCAGGAGATGGTTCCTTAATATTCTCAAACGGGGTCCCCTGATTTGGATAAATCACCATGCAATTCTGGATATCGACTCCGAGTTCAGCCATCTTTTTTGACACTTCCAGGATGTGATGGTCGTTAATACCGGGAATAGTAACGGTATTCACTTTTACTATTATTCCCGCTTCCTTGAGCGCCTTTACAGTGGCGAGTTGCCGTTCCAGAAGGATTTCAGCCGCCTGCCTGCCCCTATAGATGACCTTGCCGTCCCTTATCCAACTGTAAATCTTTTCTCCTATCGCCGGGTCAACAGCATTTATTGTAATGCTCATGTGTGAAAGATTGAGTTGTTTGAGATCCTCGACATATGGCAGCACATTCAAACCATTACTGGCGAGACACAGTAGCAGATGCGGAAATTTCTCACGCACGAGATTCAATGTCTTGATAGTCAGTTCCGGTTTTGCAAATGGGTCCCCTGGTCCGGCTACACCCACAACACTTAGGTTTGGGACCTCGGCCACTATTTTCTCAAGATAATCAACGGCCTGCGACGGGGTAAGGATTGCGCTGGACACCCCTGGTCTGCTTTCATTGATGCAATCGTTCCGTCGATTACAGTAATTACATTTGATGTTACAGTCCGGGGCTATAGGTAAATGGACCCGGGCGTAAGTATGTTTAGCTTCAACATTGAAGCACGGATGAGTTTTCGTGTTAATTAGCTGGTTCATGAGTAACTCCTTCCTTGGCGCCGCTTGTATAATTTAAACCCGATCAGATGTAAGTGTAACCAATTGGGGAACGGTCCTGCGTCGCCTGTATTACGGCATTGACTATCATATCAAAAAGGTCTTGAGTCCCTTTGTAGCCTAATTGACAAATTCGTTGGGCCCCAAAACGGTCGTGAATGGGAAATCCCAACCTTACGAGAGGTATGTTCCATTTTCTCGCCAGCTTGTAGCCCTTGCTGGAACCGAGAAGCACATCCGGCGACATTTTCTCGGCTGTTTCCTCTATATCGAAAAAATCTACATTATCTAAAACTTCAGGTGGTTCATCCAGAATTTCTTCTGTCACTGCCTTAATTGCAGTTTTAAAATGTTGGCATTTTGCGCCGGTTGCGCAAAGTACGGGTTTGATCCCAATCTCCGTCAGAAAGGACGCTAACCCGACGACCATGTCGGGATCGCCATAGATCACGGCCCTTTTCCCGGAAACATATTTATGGCCATCCACATAAGAGTCTATCAATCGTCCTCTTTCCAATTCATATTTAACAGGAGTTTTCCTGCAGGTAATTTCTTCCAGCGCATTCATAAAAATATCGGTTTCTCTAAGCCCGATCGGGGTCCCCAGTCTCCTGGAATGGACGTTGAATCTGTCCTCCAGGATGTTCGAAGCGGACATCGAATTAGCCAAACACCGACCGAATTCTATCGAAGATAGAGCCGTTCCCATTCCCTTAATGCTGGCGATTGGCGTCCCACCGGACGGGATTTTTTCGTATTCAGCCGCGGCGGGTCCATCGAGCGTTTCAGAAATATCCGGTAACACGACCGGATTTAGTCCAAAGTCATGAACAATCTCTTTCAAGTAACGAATGTCCGCCGGAGAAACAAAACCAGGAAACAGATTCAAAGTATTCTCACCGGCTTGAACATTAGAAGCCAACTGATCAACTATTGCCCGGACCGCTGACTGGAAACCGTCAACATGGGAACCTGCGTAACTCGGCGTAGAAACGTTGACAATCGAAGGATTTCCATGACTCGCCATCACATCGGAGAATTCGTCTTTAAACTCCTTTACAAGCCTTGAAGTGTCATCCCCAATTGTTTCGGTCAAACATGTAGTCGCCACTCCGATAAGACCACAGTGATACTTGGACATCACGTTCTTGAGACCCAGTTTGAGGTTAGGCCCGCCGCCGTAAATCGCGTGCTTCTCGCCTAAGGACGATGAAGCTATATCTACAGGCTCCCTAAAATGGCTTATAACGTAGCGCCGCATGTACGTTGCGCATCCCTGTGACCCATGAAGGAACGGAACGGACGATTCGACTCCCTTAAATGCCAGGCAGGCCCCCAGGGGCGCACAAAGCTTGCAACTGTCCGTGGTTGCTACGTAAGGTTCTTTTTCAGTTTTTAATCGCTTTTCTTTCATGGCACACATCCATTTCCTGCGGTTTTGAGGAAATCGCCTGTTTTCTTGGGGTAAAACGCCAGACAGGGCTCATGACTGTTGAATAAACTTCTTTGGCAAAATTCAACATCCCAACGAAGCCCTCAAGCGCTTCTTTTCGTTCGTGATTGTGGTCACAGAACCCCACTCCCAGTTTGTATGCGATAGGACGCTCCTTTACTCCGCCGACGAAAATATCTACATCCTTTTCCTCAAGAAATGATGACAGTTCAAGCGGATTGGAATCGTCCACTATTATAGTTCCCGGATCAGTTATTTCATGGAGTTCCTTGTAGTCCTCCTCAGTTCCTGTCTGGGAACCAACCAGTTCAACAGTCATACCTAACAGTCTGAACGCCTTAACCAGAGAAAAAGCCTTAAAAGCGCCACCAACGTAGATTGCGGCTTTCTTGCCTTTGAGCGCTTTCCTGTATTCCTTCAATTTTGGATAGAGTTCACTCAATTCATCCCGGACAAGAGCTTTGGTTCTTTCCATGATTTCCGGGTCCAGGTCCTTAAAAAAGTCTGCGACCTTATAGAGTGAGTCAGCCATGTCTTCGACACCAAAATAGGAAACCCGTAAAAAGGGTATCTTATATTCGTCCTTCATCATCTTGGCGAGATCGATCGTTGAACCCGAACACTGGACCAAATTTAGAGCGGCCCCGTGGGCTCGACGGAGGTCATCAACCCTGCCGTCTCCAGTGATATTTGCTACGACCTTCACTCCCATTCGTTCGAAATATTCGCGAACAATCCATATCTCACCGGCAAGATTGAAATCGCCTAGAATATTCACACTCAGAGGGCTGATATCATCAATTGGACCGGTTCCTACAAGTTGAAACATGGCCCTGCAAGCAGCGTTGTATCCTGCTCTCTTATTGCCTTTGAAACCTTCGGATTCCACAGGGATCACAGGGATGCCCTTCTCCCGTTCCACTTTCTTGCATACACCGGACAGGTCATCGCCTATGATCCCGACTATGCATGTCGAGTAAACAAAGGCCGCTTTCGGGTTAATCCGTTCTATCAACTGTGTAAGGGCCCTGTACAGTTTATCCTCACCTCCAAAGATCACATCACTCTCCTGCAAGTCGGTGGAATAGCTGTGACGATGTAACTCAGGGCCCGAGGACAATGCGCCTCTGATGTCCCATGTATACGCGGCGCAACCAATTGGGCCATGAACGAGATGCAATGCGTCCGTTATTGGATAAAGGACCACTCTGGAGCCGCAGAAGACGCATGCCCTCTGGCTTACAGCTCCAGCGAGGCTTTCTTTGTCACAGGCCATCTGAAAAGGCTCTTCGCCTTTTCGATGAACCTGATCTTTTCTCTCTGCAAAAATTGTATTTGTCATTGCAGGAACCTTCTAATAATAATTTCATGCCAGGAGATGGGACTCGGCGGCGTGGCCTTTTTCCAACGCGTCCAGGATCTCATCTACGACTTCCTCACTATTAACCTCACGGTACCAATATCCCTGGGGATAGATGATCATCACCGGTCCATCCTCACAAAGTTTTAAACAACCCGTGCTCGAAACCATTGCGTTCAGTCCACGGTCGGCCAGTTCTTCCTCGAGATAGGGGATAAGCCGGAGAGATTCTTTCTTGATACATTTCCCTTTGGCTTCCGTGCCTCTAAAACTGGCGCAAACGAAAATATGATAATCCGGTTTGTTCATGTATCGTCTCCTCTTACATCACTAGTTCGAAACTTTCTTCAGGGGCGTCCCGATCCTGTCGATCCAGGATAGCGTCAAGGATCTTTTCCAACAGACGCATACCACCACGATAGCCAACAATCGGAAAATAGCTGTGGCCGATTCGATCCAGGATAGGAAAGCCCATCCGAATCAGAGGAACGTCCTCATCACGGGCGATGTACTTCATGTAGGTGTTTCCCATAAGCAAATCTACGGGTTCATTTTTGATCCACTGGTGCAACAGGAACATGTCACCTGGCGCTTTTACGTTTATGGGGTAAGGAGAATCTTTCGTAATTTCACGAATACGGGGCTCGAATTTTTTTCCCGATGTGCCGGTAACAATGTGGATCGGCCACATGTCAATCGAAACAAGGAATTCAGTTAGGGCGATCAGGTGGTCCGGGTCGCCGGCCAGCGCAACCTTTTTCCCGTAGAAGTACTGATGCATGTCGGTAACGATGTCCAATAACTGGCCGCGCTCATTGTTGAGGCTGTCCGGCACGGTTATCCCAAGGGTTTTTCTCAGCGTGTCCACGAATCGATCAGTTGCTTTGAATCCAATCGGCAGATCGAGGATTTCACACGGCACATTGCATTTAGTATCAAGCGCTTGCGCCGCTGGTCCTGAAGCCAGTCGTCCCAGACCAATGGTAGCCAGACTGTCGCCTGTAGTTTTGAGGGCTTCCACTGTCACGCCGCCCTCGGGAAACATTTCGTACTTGCCGGTCTGTGGCCGATTGAGCACCTTGGATGTGTCGGGAAACATCACAACACGTACGCCCATCATTTCGGCTATCCGTTTAATTTCCTCCATGTCGGACGGCTCTACGTAACCTGGTATAATGTTGATCTGATCAATCTTTTGCCCCGTGGACTTCGCAAAATAATCCACCATTGCTTTAGTCATGTTCGCAAATCCGGTCACATGCGTTCCAACATAACTAGGGGTATTCACGTGTATGACGTATTTGCCTTCTGGGATTTTGCCGTCCGCCTCGGCCTTGCGTGTAATCTGAGGAATGTCATCGCCTATTGTCTCAGATAGACATGTAGTGTGAACGGCTATCACCTCCGGTTCGTAGATGGTGAAAATGTTATCTATCGCCTGCACCAGGTTCGCCTGTCCGCCGAAGACCGACGATCCTTCGGTGAAGGAACTGGTGGCGGCCATTACCGGTTCTTTGTAATGGCGTGTAAGAGCGCTTCGATGATATGCGCAGCAACCCTGCGAGCCGTGACTATGCGGGAGGCAACCATGAATACCCAGAGCGGCGTACATTGCGCCAATGGGCTGGCAGGTCTTGGCCGGGTTGATAGTCAAGGCGCTTCGTTCAGTAATTTCTTTTGGAGTATGTCGCAGTAACATTGGTCTGTTCCTTCCTTTTCGGCTCAATCGCAGGCGTATTTGGCCGCTAGTTCGGGGCTTTCCTGCCAGGGAGCCTTGATATGTTTCCACACCTGGCTATTCACCATTCTGTCAATCTCCCGATAAAAATTGATAGCCCCCCTGAAGCCGGCGTATGGGCCTCCTGAATCGTAGCTATGGAGCTGTTTCATTGGGATGCCCTTCTTTTGGATGGCGTATTTTTCCTTAATGCCTGCACAAAAGATGGCTGGTTTGTAAATTTCAATTAGTTGCTCCGATTCGTATTGGCTTATGTCATCAATCACCAAGCTCCGATCGGACATCTCTCTCATCATTCCGTCATAGTCTTTGAACCGGAAACCTTCATCCTGGAGCTTTTTCAGTTGTTCATCCGTTTTACGGGGCCGGAACCTTTCAGGATCAGGGTGGATTTCAAGTTCTTCGATGTTGCGGCTATCCGCATCGACTTTAATGGACGGCAGCACTGTCCGTCCCTCGTAGTCGTCTCGATGCGCAAATTCATATCCGGCGGAAATGGTTTTCATCCCTATTTCCTTGAATAGTTCCTGATAATGATGGGCGCGGGATCCACCCACAAAAAGCATAGCTACCTTTCCCTCGCAGCGGGCCCTGACTTCATCACGGACTTTGATTACTTCTGGCATCTCCCTGGCGATTACTTCTTCGACTCGCTGTTTAAGTTCTTCGTTTTCAAAATAATTGGCGATCTTTCGTAACGTTTTTGCCGAGGCCGAGGCGCCAATGAAATTGATCTTGATCCAGGGTATCCCAAACTTGGTTTCCATCATCTCCGCTACATAGTTTATTGAGCGGTGGCACATGATGGTGTTGAGGTCCGCAGTATGGGCGTTCGCAAACTGGTCATAAGTGGAGTTGCCGCTGAAAGTGGACACCACTGTTATTTCACAGTCGCTAAGGATTCGGTCAATTTCAAAGGCGTCACCTCCGATATTGTATTCTCCAAGCAGGTTGATCTTGTATTTGCCTTCCTTGACGTTATCGTTGAGCCCAACGACGTTTTTAAAAATTCCGTTGTTGGCGATGTGATGTCCTGCCGACTGGCTAACACCCTTGTATCCTTCACAACTAAACCCGAAAACATTGATCCCGAGCTGTTCTTTCATTTCACGGGCCACCGAGTGCACATCATCGCCAATCAGCCCTACCGGGCAGGTTGAAAAAATGCTGATGGCCTTGGGCTTGAACAGGTCATAGGCTTCCTGGACGGCGGCACGTAGCTTCTTCTCACCACCAAACACGATGTTTTCTTCCTTCATGTCCGTGGAAAAACAGTAAGTCATGAAGTTGTCATCTTCCGGGCCATCTGGACGGGTCTGGTTGCGACGTGTCAGCCAACTGTAAAAGCCGCAGCCGATAGGACCATGGGTGATATTTACTATGTCACGGGTCGGACCCATGATAACCCCTTTACACCCAGCGTATGTACAGCCTCGCTGTGTGATGATCCCGGGGATAGTGCGTGTGTTGGCACCAATTTCCTGCATTTCCTGTTCTCCAGCGACTTTGTTGACTATGATCTGCTTCGCGCGTTTGCGAGCTACTTTAGTCGGATACTTTTTCAGTAATTCCTGCTTGACTTCCTGAGGATCAATTTGTTCGGTTTCAATCGGTATGTTTTCATTCAATGCTTTCATTTCTTTCTCCTGGGAGAGACTGGGTTTATGTTTCATCGAGGACTTTATCGCCCCCTTCACCTGTTCGGACACTTATGGAACCAGAGACCGGCATTACGAATATTTTACCATCGCCGGATTTGCCGGTTTGGTTGACCTTGATGATAGTTGTAACCGCCTTTTTCTTTAGCTTCTCCGGGACGACAGTGAACAGAAGCCTCTTGGGAATCAGGCGTTGACTGTGACCGAGTTGAGCTATTGCCTCTTCGTAACCTTTTTCAGCGCCTTCAAGTAAGCTGTAATCAACCAGGCCCTTGCCTCTGCCCAAGACGTCCTTGGCGGTCATGGATGGTATGCCGGCGTCGGAAAGCGCTTTCTTGGTTTTGTTCATCATGTTCATGCGGATGATTGCCATAATTGCTTTCATATCTTGACCTCTTCAATTTCGCCGGAAGCTGTTTCCTTGATGCCAGAACTGATAGTGTAGACTTCATCCACCTGGCTCACGAAGATCTTGCCGTCCCCGTAGGCGCCCTTATCGCCGGTTCTGGCGGCCTTGATCACTGTCTTGATGACAAAATCCTTATCCGAGTCAGGGACTACTGTTAGAAGCATTTCCTTGGGGATCTCGTCATATGTAATTTCACCGATTTTTATGCCTCGTTGTTTACCGCGGCCTACGACCGATATTTTTGTCACTGCGGGAAAACCGGCTTCCATTAGAGCCGCCAGCACGTCGTCCACTTTTGTGGGCCTCACTATGGATCTGATCATCAACATGTCCTTTACCTCGTTTTCCTTTTCTTTAATTTCAATATTTGTAGATAGTTAGCCCGCCAACCCATGTTTTATAAGCAGTTTCTCGAGATCATCAGTGGTCATGATCTTTGGAATAACGTGCATCTTGTTTTCTTCAATTTTCTTTGCCAAAGTCCTGTATTCCCCGGCCTGCGAATGTTCAGGCTCGAATTCGATTACAGTTTTCCGGTTGATTTCGGCCTTTTGCACCATGTTGTCTCTGGGCACGAAATGGATCATCTGGGTGCCCAACTGTTCGGCGAAGGCTTCAATCATTTCTTTTTCAAAGTCGACTTTTCTGCTGTTGCAAATTAAGCCTCCCAATCGCACACCACCGGCTTCCGCAAATTTCACGATACCTTTACAGATATTGTTGGCCGCGTACATGGCCATCATTTCACCGGAGACGACGATGTAGATTTCCTGAGCTTTGCCTTCTCGAATAGGCATCGCAAAACCACCGCAGACAACGTCGCCTAAAACATCGTAAAAGGCGTAATCGAGCGTTTCATCGTA
>JARLHM010000217.1 GCA_031292235.1 Syntrophaceae bacterium
CTTACGAGCAGATGTGGAAAGATCTAGGGCTTGACCTGGTCGCTCACGACATGTTGCTTCAAGTCCTCGGCAAAGGATATCAGGACATATTCCTGACTCAAGAATCCCGGCCTCAAGGCATGGATTACTTCAATTTCGTGATCAGTGAAGTTCATGGCCTCCGGATTAAGGAGTTACTGGATGGTAAAAGGGAAGGGAAAAAGGTCATCGGCTCCTTTTGCGTATTTGTTCCGGAAGAAATAGTTCGGGCGGCGGACGCGACATTGGTTGGGCTATGCACTGGCGCAGACTTCGCTACCGAAGAGGTGGAAAAACTGCTCCCGAGGAATACGTGCTCACTGATCAAATCCGCATTCGGCTTCAAACTTGGTAAAGTTTGCCCTTACATTGAATCAGCCGACATGATCGTTGGCGAAAACACTTGTGATGGCAAGAAAAAGTCTTACGAGGTCTTTGGGCAGCTTGTTTCCAATCTTTATGTCATGGACCTCCCGCAGATGAAAAGCCCGGAGGGCAAAGCATTACTAAAAGCAGAGTATTACAAGTTTAAAGATCGTGTCGAACAACTTACCGGAACCAAAATTGACGTGGCCAAGCTCAAAAACGGCATCGAGATTGTAAACAATAAACGTCGAGCCATTCACAGACTAGCACAATTAAGAAAGGCTGACCCTGCGCCAATATCAGGGCTTGACGCATTGCTCATCAACCAGGTGTTTTTTTACGATGACCCTGTGCGTTTCACTCAGTCTGTGAACAAAATTTGTGACGAACTCGAAGAGAGAATCAAAGCGAATTCAGGCATTGCAGCCAAAGGAGCCCCCAGAATTCTGCTTTCCGGCTGCCCAATGGCCGTTCCTAACTGGAAGCTGCCTTGGATCATTGAAACTAGTGGCGCAGTCATTGTTGGAGAAGAATCCTGCGTAGGAGAAAGAGGAACACGTAATCTAACTGATGATGCCGGTTCAACTTTGGATCAGTTGATGGATGCTATTGTTGACCGATATTTTCAGGTGGATTGCGCAATATTTACCCCCAACCCCGACAGACTCCAACATGTCAAGGACATGGCTGCGGCATACAACGCAAATGCAGTTATTCATTACGGGCTGCAGTTCTGTCAACCTTATCAGATGGAAGCGATGCCGGTGGAGCAGGCTTTGGAAGACGCCAGTATTCCTACCTTGCGGATTGACACGGATTACAGCATGGAAGACGTTGAGCAACTTAAAACTCGCGTGGAAGCTTTCATAGAACGACTCAGATAATTGGGTTTCCCCCGTGACGGTTTTCAAGGGACCCGGAGCAAGATTCAGGGTCCCTTATTCCGATTTTCAGGATGATCAAAAACATAGAAGGCTTATTAGGAGTTGGGATTGATTTCTACGGGGATCGACATTGGGTCCAGAACCATCAAAATAGTTAGTATAGATTCTAGGGATCGGGAAATACTTGTAAGCAGAAGAATCGAAACAACATTTAATCCTTTGGAACAGGCCACAAAACTATTAGATGGAATTGAGCGCGACCGCCTTATTGCGACTGGATACGGCCGAAAACTTGCGCAGGAAAATTTTGGCGGCAATTCAATAACTGAAATTCAGGCCCACTCTATAGGGGCGAGGCACGTGTTTTCAGAATGTCAGGCGATCCTTGACATAGGTGGTCAGGATACTAAAGCAATTTCATTGGACTTTAGGGGGAAAGCTCAGAAGTTCGAAATGAATGACCGTTGCGCAGCAGGCACCGGCAAGTTCCTGGAGTTTATGGCCACGAGTTTCCAGGTTCCGATCGAACAATTCGGTAGTTTTGCCCTGGGAGGGGCCGAGGGTCTTAAAATCAACAGTATGTGCACGGTATTCGCTGAAGCTGAAGCGACGTCTCTCATGGCCCGAGGTAGTCGTCCCCAGGATATAGCCTTTGCGTTACATCTTTCGGTGGTTAAACGTTCAATATCAATGTTAAGGAGAATTTCAACAACCGGTCCGATTGTGTTTTCAGGCGGAGTGGCCCGGAATCCTTGCATAACGGAGCTTGTCCGTCGAGAGATTCGAAGCGAAGTCCTAATTCCCGATGATCCTGACATGATAGGCGCTCTCGGGGCGGCCCTATACGGATTACGTGACCAACATTAAGCCCTTCTAAACCATATTGGCGTCCTTTTAGCAAAATGGACCCGTTCTCTCGCTGTATCTCTTAAAAATAATCTGCGAAGAAATTGGTTGGCAACCAAAGAAGTGCTGCAGTAGCCAAACTCAGTCATGCCGATTTGCTATCTTTCATAACAAAGGCTACCCTCCACGAGATCATTTGCTCAACATCACTCTGAGACATTCCTAATCTCTTCGGCGAGGTGAGCTGATCCGCCATTTCCATGAATGACCGCTGTTCCACTTCGAAGCCTAATGTCTCGAAGAACGATTTAGCATGGGCCGCATCTGGAAAGGCATTCTCGCTAACATCGATTCCGGTCAACTCCATGGTCTGTTGAATTACAGCTTTCCGAATGGAATTCTGTTCCGGAAGGGTGACATCCGGCGTGATCCAGGTTCCACCGAACCTCCGCAATAAGCGAAGATTGTTCTTGCCCAGAAGGGCCTTGTGGTCAAACCACTGGTAACGCATAAGACCTTCGTTGATGATAGTGATCGGCTCTTGCTGAAAGAAGGTCGCCGCCACATCGATCACGTCAGGATCCAGGACGTTACCAGGGAGCAGACGGAGATTTGGCCTGTGGTGAATCTTCCGCAAGTTTACAAGTTCTTCGATGATCCTCGTCTTTTGCTCTATCACGCTGGGGAAATCTATTTCGACATAAGTTGTGTCCATATTCTCAGTCAAGAGCATTCCGCGAGGGCAAAAGCCGGAAGCAAGTTCAAGGAACTGGTTGGTCCGGTTTTCCTCTAGCAATTTTTGGGTCAGTAAATACCGTGCTTCAAAGAATGGGGCAAGTTTAGGACGCTTCAATTGTTC
>JARLHM010000218.1 GCA_031292235.1 Syntrophaceae bacterium
CACGATCGACACATATAACCAGTTTATTCTGGTATGCAGAGAAAATGGTGACAGTTCCAGTCAGAAACTTTTTGAAGCGATTATCGATGAAGAACAGGCCCATTTCAATTATTTTGATACGGTCAGCGAACATATTGAGACTTTAGGAGACACGTATCTCGCCAAGATAGCAGGAACACCTTCCGCCACGGGATTACAGACACAGGGTTTTGTAGCCAGACAAGGGGCCGGTACGCCGGGCGCGGCTTAAAATTATATCAAAGGACATCCTGGCGCTTCTCTGATGAAATAGGAGATGCGCATCGAAGTTCTTATGCGTTTAGGAGCCCTGCGTCATTTAAAGCGGATACACGGTCGGGAGAATGCTCGTCGTAAGGAAAAGCGGCGAGCTATGTTACTTGTCGAGCAACGGATGTTGAATTTGGACTCCTCAGTTAAATTTAATGAGATGATAAGAAAACCCTTGATTGCGCTAGCGCTGTGCGCATTGGTGTCCGGGCTGTCCGCCGGTATTGCGTCTGCAGATCAGACGCTTTTCCCTCTGGATCCAGTAGATGTCTCAAGCCCAAGGGCCACTCTGGAATCTTTTGTAGAAGACAACAGTAAAGCCGCATCCGCTTACATGTCAGGGAATGTCGAGGAAGCTAAGGTTTACGTGAAGAGGCTTTTACAATGCCTCAATCTTGACCAGGAATTGCCTGATCTAAAGCGAGCCATTGGGTTTGAGAGCATTCTATATCTTGTAGAAGTCCTGCATCGCATAGAAATACCGCCTTACGCCGATATCCCGGACCGAAAAGCTGTTCAGGATCAAAAGATAACCAGTTGGACCATCCCACATACGCCTATCACAATTGGCCTTGTGAAAGATCAGTTGTCTACAGAGAGATTTCTTTTTACCCCTGATACTGTGAAACGGGCCCCAGAGTTTTACAACAGCGTCAAACAGCTTCCTTATCTATGGGGAACTGAAGGAATGGGCGCATATCAAGAGCTTACCTCCCATGGGGGCCTTTTTATAACGAGAAAAGTTATCAACCTTTTTCCGGGTTGGGCCATGAGGCATTTTGGCGGGCTGCGTCTGTGGCAGTGGATCGGTTTGACCTTGTTCTTCCTGGGCGGAGTTTTGACTATTCTATCAACATATATATACGGCCGAAAAGCGCTAGAGGGGCTGGACAGAAAATTTCATTCCGGTTTTAAACATTCCGTCGGAGGATTGTTTTTGCCCGTTGGACTCATCTTATTCGCCAAGATAGGGCTCTGGTATATCATCTACGGATTGCACATTTTTAATGCCGATATTTATATGCCGATCGCACTCGCTCTCTTGCTTATACTATACTTTGGAGGGACATGGCTTGTAGGCGCCGTGCTCTATAGGATTTCAGAGGCTGTAATTTTTATAGGCGGTTTTGCGAAAGGAGGGATGGACACTCAACTCATAAGACTCGGATTTCAAATCCTGACTTTGATAATTGTAGGCCTCCTGGCAATAGATTTCGGGGCTCGCTTGGGGTTACCTACCTATTCCATGGTCACCGGCCTGGGAATCGGCGGTCTTGCAGTGGCATTGGCGGGAAGGGAAGCTTTGTCCAATCTGATCGGAACGATTATGATAATTCTGGATCAGCCGTTTAAGCCGGGTGACTATATTGAAGTAGGTAACGGTGAACATGGCACTGTCGCCGAGGTCGGCTTTAGAAGCACGCGCATCCGCACAAGAGATGGGATTCTCATATCAATTCCCAACTCGACTGTAGCCAACATGAAGATAGTGAATCAGAGCGCTCCTGTAACTGTATCTAGAGTTCACGTTCCTGTAGGCGTGGCATACGGTTCAGATCCCAAAGAAGTGGAAGAAGCTTTGCTGACAGTCGCCGCTAACAGTGAACATGTTACATCGGCCCCTCCACCATCTGTAAGATTCTTGGGATTCGGAGATTCATCGCTGAACTTTTCTTTACTCTGTTGGATAGAACTGCCGGAGTTCAGAGGACGCGCCATCTCTCAGTTGAATTGGGCTATTTATATGGAATTTCAGAGGAAAGGCATTGTAATACCCTTCCCTCAAAGAGATGTGCGCTTTGTCGAAAGTTAACAATGGCTGTTGATCTAACGGCTCGGGACCGTTGCACATGACCTTCGAGTGCGAACTGCAATCCAATCTTTTAAGACTTCCCGAATCGTCGCATAGCATCCTCCCACGAAAGCGGGAGATCGGTCCCCTGCACGGCCCATTTTATAAATCGGGTTGAGCCCATGTCATTGCGGAGCAGTTTCATGACCCCCTTGTGAAAACCTTTGAAAGCAAAGCCTCGGAGCGCCGACTCATCTTCCCACACCGATAAAGTCCAAAAGCTATTCTTAAACAAATTTGCCCGAAGCGAATAGCCACCTAAGCCGTCTGACTTGCTCAATTGGACTAGGACCCTGACTGTGTAAAACAGGAAACGTGGTATCATCCTAAATTGCTTCAGCGGTAGGTAGGTTAAGAATGCCACGTAGGTACGATTCGGGTCAGGGTCAGCGCATTTCTTCCATGGAGTAGTTGGCACTGTTTATTCCTTATAGCTTTGGCGCTCGATATCCATTCCTTTTAATGTCCAGCGCCTCAGTTTTTAAAGCTTTACCCTAGCGTAAAAGACTCTCTTGAGCAATTCCGTCGAAACAATATAACCGATAAGGATCGCCCCCAGCATTAGGAGAAACGAAAACGGCAGAGGCTGAAATTCAAGCAAACCAGCGAGAGGCGAAAACGGCAGAAACAAGGTGATAGCGCCAATTAGCAGGGTGGCCAACAAGAGATACTTTCCCGGTTTGCTCTTGAAGAAAGGTTTCCGACTTCGAATGACAAGCACAATAAGGGACGCGGAAACCACAGACTCAATGAACCAGCCAGTTCTAAATTGATCCACTGTGGCATTGATTAGAAGGAGACAGCCAAAAGTTAGGTAGTCAAACACCGAACTCAAGAGACCGAATGCTAGCATAAATTTCCGAATGAACTTGATGTCCCAGCGCCGCGGCTGTTCCACCATTTCGCTGTCCACGTTGTCGGTCGCGATTGCCATCTCGGGAAAGTCTGTCATTAAATTGGTGAGCAAAATCTGCTTTGGTAACAACGGAAGGAACGGCAGAAAGAGAGATGCGCCCGCCATGCTGAACATGTTCCCGAAATTAGCGCTTGTGGCCATGCACACATACTTAAGAGTGTTGGCAAAGGTGACCCTGCCTGAGTTCACTCCTTGCACAAGGACTTTCAAGTCTTTTTCCAGCAGAACAATATCAGCCGCTTCTTTGGCTACGTCGGCAGCGCTATCCACCGAAATGCTTACATCCGCAGCATGTAGGGCTGACGCGTCATTGATGCCGTCACCCATGTAGCCAACGACATTCCCGGCCTTCCTGAGAGCTAGAATGATCCGCTCCTTCTGGTTCGGTTCGACCTCAGCAAGGACATCCACATCAGTTACTCTTGCCAACAAGGCCTCATTACTCATCTCCCTGAGTTCAGGACCTGTAAGGATCCTGGCATTCATCAAGCCAATCTGGCGACTCAGGTTGGCAGCCACAAGTCTATTGTCACCAGTAATGATCTTTAGTGAAACACCGAGGCGCTTTAGCAGTCCTATGGTCTCAACTATGTCGGCTTTAGGCGGATCGAAAAGGACCAAGAATCCTAAGAACGTCATGCCGGTTTCGTGGTCCGTGCCGATGGTCAATTCGGACCCTACATCCTTATACGCAATCCCCAAGGTCCTAAAGCCGTTGCTGCTAAATTCCTGAAAGTGCCGCTCGACATCGTCTCTTACCGAGGAAATGTCTACGATGGCGCCATTGCCGGTCTCGGCTGACGAACACACGTCGAGAACATTACGCAAAGCCCCCTTAGTAATCATAAGATGTGTATTCCCAGTTGATACCAGGATACTTAATCGTTTTCGCACAAAGTCGTAAGGCGATTCGTCCAGCTTCTCATACGCGGAAAGGTCGAACTGACGATAGGCTCGAATGCCTTCGTCGATGGGGTTTACGAAACCTGTCACGTAAAAAGCGTTTATATAGGCATAGAGAAGGGCCTTCTCGTTTGCGACTCCGTCTACATTGAGCGCAGAGTGTAAATGAACCACCCCCTCGGTAAGAGTGCCGGTTTTGTCTGAGCAAAGGACATTCATGCTTCCGAAGTTTTCAATAGACGCTAGCCTTTTGACGATTACTTTCTCCCGTGCCATGTCTTTTGCTCCATGAGCAAGGTTGATGGTGATGATCGCTGGTAGGAGTTGAGGGGTCAGTCCTACCGCCAGCGCAAGGGAAAAGAGAAAGGACTCGAGGATCGGACGCTGCAAATACGCATTGACGGCAAAGATCGTTATCACGAGGATCAGGGTCACTTCCATGAGAAAGAACCCGAATCGCCTTACGCCTCGTTCAAATTCCGTTTCCTCCGGTCGAAGTTTTAGCCGCTCCGACACCTTGCCAAATTCAGTTTGCTTACCCGTGTTGACAACTAAGGCTTTCCCGCTGCCGCTCACCACGTGTGTTCCCATCCAGAGAGCGCCCTTGCGTTGAGAAAGGGGCGTCCCAGCGTCGACAACTTTAACCGATTTTCCAACCGGATAAGTTTCACCAGTCAACGTGGCTTCATCCAAATACAGAGTTTTGGATTCAAGAACAAGGCAGTCACCAGGAATAACGTCGCCAGCGCTGACCAGAACCACATCGCCAAGAACAATTTCTTCTAATGGAATTTTTCTTTCCATTCCGTCACGAATCGCTGGCACCTCAATTTGAACCATTGCTAGTAGTTTTTCCACTGCGTCTGCGGCCCCTCGTTCCTGCCAGAATCCGAGAAGGCCACTTCCCAAAACAATTACGAGAATTATAATCGCATTCACGTGATCATGGAGAAAGAACGATAATCCTGTGGCGAAAAGAAGGATCAGGATAATCGGACTTTTGAATTGAGAAATCAGGAGCGTGAACGCATCGGATCTCTTCTTAGGCTTCAGGAGATTAGAGCCATATAGGGAGAGCCGTAGCTTAGCTTCACGGTCAGTCAGCCCCGCCGGTGTGCTTTCGAGTCGCAGAAGCATTTCAGCAGACGGGATACTCCAAAATGCCGTTGGAGATTGGCCCATATCACTCTCCTATTATGGAAGCCTTGAAAGTCCTGAAGCCTGTTAAGGCTCGGACTGCATTTCATTCCAGCTCTATCCTCTCCGGGGCGCCAAACATACGGGCCAGCATAATGCTTAAATATTCTCGCAGATTTCTGGTCAGCAGAAAATTCTGACGTACCAATTCCTTTGCCTTGTGACCCATTGCGAGGGCTATGTCCGGGTGACGCAAGAGATATCGAGTTCGTAAAGCAGCCCCTTCCGGAGTCTTAACCAGGAAACCAGTGTGGTGGTTCACGACCTGAAGACGAATTCCTCCTGTGTCGCCTCCGATTACAGGTTTTCCTTTCCACATGGCCTCGGTCACGGTCAGTCCAAATCCTTCTTTAAGAGACTTTTGAAGCACTATGTCCGCGCCTCGCTGCAGGGCATTGATCGTGACATGGGCATCCGGGGGTAGCTGAAGCACGTGAATGTCTTTGTCGGTACCCGCCTCGCTACGAACTTCGGCCAGGACCGCTTCGGCTTCAGGATCATCAGTGGCTCCACCGCCCGCGAGGACCAACTGAAGCGCGGGAACGGACGGCTTGACCAATCGATATGCTCTGACCACGCCGAGAGGGTCCTTGAAGCGATCAAAACGTGAGACCTGGAGCATTATTGGTCTGTCGGGGTCCAGACCGAATTCAATTTTGGCTCCATGGACTTTCTCTTCGGTCAGATTCATGTTTTTTTCACTGAGAGGGTCGATGCTGGGCGGCATCAGATACTGGGTGTGTGGCAAGGGCTGCGAAAAATCCGCGAGGGAAAAAATACTCGCGTCGTATTCCATGACGAAGTTACGCAAGTAATTCCACAACGGACGATAAGGGTGACTCAAGTCGATATGGCATCGCCAGATCCACTTGCCTTTTCGGTTCGGGCATAACCTCAACAGGGGCAGAGGCTGCGGGTCGTGTATAAAAACTATGTCCGCATCCTCAAGGATCGAACGGAGCCCTTCCGAGTTCTGGGCGCCGGTTTCCTCGTAAACCTTGAAAGACGCGTCCCCCAGTGGGGCGGGGATGCCTTGTAACGCGTTGTGGAAGCTCTTTGTAATCTGGAAAAACCGCTCCTCCCCTCGAATAACTTCCCACCGAACATCGAGGCCCAGATCTTTCTGAAGGGGAACCAGCTTGGTTAGGATTTCCGCTACGCCTCCACCTACATAAGTGGAGTTCACGTGAACTACTTTGATTCCTTTTAATGGTCTTGCAAGCTGACGGAGTCGGTCGATCACGTCTTCTCCGGTTACTGCCGCGTAATCTTGAATAGATGTCATCCGGCCACTCCCTGAAAACGATGTGCAAATAAATTTGTCAGTTGCGTCCGCAGCTCCACGAGGGATACAAAATAGGGATCTACTGACGCCAGTTGTGAGCAAAGGTCCTCATAACGATCACCGCAAGGCATTAACCATAAGCGGAAGTCGTCCATCATTTCAGGGCTGCGGCGTCTGGCGTCAATAAAATGATAGAATAAGCTTCCCCCAGACATTTTGGAAACAGCCTCCACCAATTGCTCCGGTTCTTCAATTCTTTCTCGGGTATCGAACACTATTATTTGAGAGCTGACAAAATGAAATTGCATGTCAATCTCGGCCCAGGTAATCATTTCGGTTTCATCCAACCTCTGTTCAATTACTTCGAGCAGCTCTTGACGCAAGGATTCCAGGTCTGCAAAAGCGGCCGGGTCGATAATTGATAATCGTTCAGCAAGAATATTGTCTTGAAGGCAATAGCGAACCCATTCTGCAAAATCGTTGTTGTATTCAGGCTCATCGAACCTGTACCTCAAAAGACCGCCCCAAAAATGATGATATATGCTCCCGAGAGGGATATCCAGTAAATGATCCCTCATTTCTTTTAGGTTTCTGGCCTTCTTCCCGATTGCTATGTTCAACAGCGCGCAATCTTTTACGATAAAGGGTTCAGCGTTGGTATTTGTGGACATCTTCACCTCTGTAACCTCGGACTATTATTGCTATATGGATATGTATTGGACTCTCGGCGGTCGGCGGCCACACCCGGGAATATAGTCGTACGGACCCCACTCAGGCGGTTTACGCATATTACTCCTTTCCTTCGCCCATGAGTAACGCGACCGGAAAACTGTGTAATACATCTCCGACAGGCAGGGCGCCACCTGCGGAAATTACCTCGCCCGTGATAACATTCCGCCATTCTACCGGTGCCGAGTCAGGCATTGTCACCTCAGTGTCCTGCCATACTTGTCTTCCAAGAGGAAAATCTCCCTCTTGAACCAGATGGCTGAGAAGCCTCGGAGCAATGACAATGGCCCATTGCCGGTGATACCTCCGGGCAAACGCGATGACATGGCCCCTGAATCTTCCCACCGATTCGAGGGGAACATAATCGCCCTCCCGGAACATCTCTCGATGGCTTCTTCTCGATTTGAGCGCCCGATAAATGAGAAAGAGTTTGATCTTTCCATCTTCCCGCGTGCGAAGAAGATCTTGGGTCAACCGGAAAAGATCTGAATCCTCCTGTTCTCGGATGCTTGCGAGCATTGCGCGTCTTTTTTCAAAATCTACAGACCTGCGATTGTCCGGGTCAACTAAGCTTAGGTCCCACAGCTCAGTCCCTTGATAGAAATCGGGCACACCAGGTGATGTAATCTTAATAAGCGTCTGCGAAAGGGAGTTGAGCATACCGAAATGAGCGACTCTCCTGGTGAATGGAACCAGTTCTTTCAGAAATGCGTTACCTCCTGAAAGGGCCAGGATTTTTTCAGCAAATGAAACATAGGCGTCTTCGTACTCGATGTCGGGCTTTAACCATCCCGTATGGACCTTTGCCTCTCTGACAGCTTTGACAATATATTCCTTTATTCTTTCAATGAAATCGGGGTACTCGGCGCCTGAAAACGGAAATGCTCCAATAAGCGTCTGGTATAAGAAATACTCGTCGTTTCTATCCGGAGCGGCTAAGCCACGGACACGTTTCTTTTTACCCCTGTTTATCTTGATCCACGTTCGGATTTTTGTCAGCCACTCATCCGGCATCTCGGACAACACGTTTATCCTGGAGCGAACGTCTTCGCCTCTTTTGGTATCGTGAGTCGTAGTGGTGTTCAAGGAATCCGGCCACAAGTCTTTCTTCTTCGTGTTGAACGTGTGAAATTCTTCAAGCGAGCATCCAAAGTGGTCCGGCCGTCCACCCACCTCATTGAGTGACACGAGCCTGTTGTACACGTAGAGTGTCGTATCTTCAACTCCTTTCGCCATGATCGGCCCGGTAAATTGCTGAAACCTCATGACAAAGATAAGCCAGCCTCTCTTCTCTTCATCAGAGACATAATCGGGAAAGTCCAGAAGAAGGAACCTTCGTAAGAACGTGAGTCCATGGAATAGGCCTGGGAAATTGGCTATCGCCCGGTCCACCGCATCCAGAATGTATTTCCTGTCGTTTTCCGACACCACAACATCGCTGATGTAGGACCTGTAGACGGGAAAAGCTGCAAGGACTTCGGTCAAAGCTCTTTGCAGCGCATTGAGGGTTATGTCGCTTCCATGGCGGTCCCGACTGGAGATCTCTTTGAGGAGGTTGGCAAGGTTGTGGACGTCGCTTGCCATATCTTCCTGGATTATCAGCCGTTTGTTGTGGGTCACTACATCCGCATACAAATTCTTTGAGCCCGTTACACTCGAATAGATTCTGCTGAACGCTCGCACATTCTCCTTTTGGCAAAACAATTCGTTGACATAATTTGTAAAATCATAGCCGGTAGTTCCCTGAACCGGCCAGAATTGAGGCAGGTCTTCCTTGAGATTGAGAATTTTTTCAACGACGATATAGGTTGTCGGCACCCTCTTTCTCATTTCTTGAAGGTAGGATGTCGGATCGTATAGCCCATCGATATGGTCAATTCTTAAACCGGTTACGATTCGTCTTTTTATCAGATCGAAAATCAGTCCGTGCGTGTGGCTGAAAACTCTATCGTCTTCCATTCTGAGTGAAATGAGATCATTAATACAAAAAAAGCGGCGATAATTTATTTCTTCCGCTGCCACTTTCCAAAATGAAAGTCTGAAGAGCTGTTGGGAAAGAAGGTCATCAAGGAAGTTGAAGCTTTCTGGTTTCCCCTTTTCACCATTGAATGCCTGTACGTTTTTGTCGACAAATGTTTTTATTGCGGCATTGGTGTTATAAAGTTCCCACATAGTACGGTGAATTAGTTTTATCTGGTTAGAGCGCTCTTCCGGGTCATCGCTCGAAGAAAGCGTCTTCAATACGTAGAGGATACCCAAGACTTTGATAAATTCGGGATCGTCTTCGGCAAGTTTTCTTTTCAAACGGGCCAAGTCTTTAAAAAGATAGGGATAAGATTCGATTCGCAAC
>JARLHM010000219.1 GCA_031292235.1 Syntrophaceae bacterium
CGTAGTATGGCAGGCATTGGATGGAATTGCAAACAAGAAATCAATAAGTCGCGTTGTAGGGTTATTCAGTGTATAATACTTGCGAAATAATTGACTATGGTTAAAGGAAGGGCATGTCATGACGAGGCGAACTGTATTGTTTTGCGTGTGTATAATCAGCCTGGCGCTAATAGGTTCTTTTGGCGTCGCTCAGGGGTGTATGTGGTTCACGCTCGGGGCCAAAGATGGTTCGGTCCTTGTAGGGAGGACGATGGAGTTTGGAGTTCCATTGAAGTGGCAAATCGTCGTGGCGCCACGTAACATGGGTTTCCAGAGCCAAGCCCCCAACGGACAACCCGGGATAAGCTGGAAAACCAAATATGGTTATGTTGGGTATTATGGGGCTGGGCCGGAAGGAGCTGTAGCTGATGGAATGAATGAAGCCGGCCTTACCATTGGGGCCCTGTGGTTCGAACATAACACCACGTATCAGGAAGTAAAGCCGGGCGAAGAGTCCAAGGCCCTCAACCTTGTACTTATGGGGCCATGGATTCTAGGAAATTTTGCCACTGTTGAGGAAGTGAAGAAAGAAGTTGAAAATGTAGTAATTTACGGAGCCATCGTTGAGGAGTTGAACATGGTTCCGCCTCTTCATCTTGCTGTCTCGGACGCCACAGGCAAAACCATCGTATTGGAATTTGAGAACGGACAGCTTCACGTATACGACGACTATATTGGGATATTAACAAACGCCCCGAATCTCCCGTGGCACATGACGAATCTGCGCCAATACGTCGGGATGAACAACTCAAACCCAACAGGTGGTGTCCTGGATTCTCTGAAGCTTGTCCCCACTGGTCATGGCGCAGGAATGTTCGGAGTTCCAGGGGACATGACTCCACCAAGTCGCTTTGTGAGGCTCGCAATTGTAGTAAAATCCGCTGAGCGACAACCCAATGTCGACAAGAACCTAAACCTCGCCCAACACATTGTGAATTCCTTCGATATTTCCAGAGGTCTGGTTATAGAAAAGGGAGCGGACGGAAAAATAACCGCGGCGGAGACCACCCAGTTCGCGACATTTAAAGATCTCACTAACAAGGTGATGTATCAACGGACTTATGAGAATCTGAATGTGACAAAGATTGACTTGAAGAAAGTCAATTTTGGCGGGAACAAGTTCAAATACATGCCTCTTGATCCTGTCCCGCAGAAATACTTTGATATTACAGATCAGGCTAAATAGTCGTGTTAAATTGTTGACTTAGTAACCGCAACCTCTTGTAGCTTTTTGATATTACGGGTTGCGGTTGCGATTGAGATGTTGATCACGAATCCATGATCATTTTTCGGAAGCGTTCAAACAGATACCTGGAATCGTGGGGACCGGGTGACGCCTCGGGGTGATACTGTATCGAGAATAGCGGGTATTTCTTGTGAACCATTCCTTCGTTAGTTTGATCATTGAGGTTGACATGAGTAACTATGCATTCTGAAGCTACAGTGTCAGGGTCAACAGCGAAGTTGTGGTTTTGTGAAGTTATCTCGACTTGGCCTGTATCGAGTCTTCTTACAGGGTGGTTTGCCCCGTGATGCCCGAAAGCAAGCTTATAGACGCGTCCGCCTAATGCCAGGCCAAGTATTTGGTGGCCGAGACAAATTCCAAATATCGGTTTTTTCCCGATGAGATTCCTGACCGTTTCAATCACGTAAGGGACCCCCTCGGGATCACCAGGGCCATTCGATAAAAAAATTCCATCCGGATTATAAGCGAGAATGTCGTCTAAGGTTGAGAAAGCGGGAAACACTCTCACATGGGCTCCTGAGTCCACGAGCAGTCTCAGGATATTTTGTTTAATCCCATAATCCAGAGCGGCTACCTTGAATTTGTTTTGAGAAGTTGTTGAACGCGCGTTCCATCGCCACGTCCCTTGATTCCAATCGTAGGGCTTGTCGCAGGTGACTTCCTTTACCAGGTCCAGTCCCTCGATATCAGGATAATTTGTGACTTTTTTAAGCAGACTATCGAGATCATGGTCTTCTGTAGAAATTATGCCCTTTTTTGCGCCTGTCTCTCGTAAATTTCTGGTTAGTCTTCTGGTATCGATTCCCTGGATGCCGATTACGTTGAATCGTTTTAGGAAAGCGCCAAGATCTTCATTGTTTCGCCAGTTGCTGGGGCTGGCGCAATATTCCTTCACTATAAAACCAGCAAGAAATGGCGAGTTGGACTCATTATCCTCGAAATTGACCCCTGTGTTGCCAATGTGGGGATAAGTCATGGTGACAATTTGTCCTCGATAAGAAGGATCGGTCAGAACTTCCTGATATCCTGTAATCGCCGTATTAAAGACGACTTCCCCTACTTTTTCGCCTGTGGCCCCCATTGCGGTACCCACAAAAGATTCGCCATCGGCCAACACGAGAGTGGCTTTCATTAGAGTCCCTTCATGAAATTCTTGAGACGTTCCATGCCCTTTTCAATTTTTTCATTGGGCGAAGTCATTGAGATTCGGAAAAACGCTTCCCCACTGGGTCCATAGCCAACTCCAGGGGTGACTACTAGTCCCTGTTTTTCAAGCAAGTCAGCGCAAAACACGACTGAAGACGAATACATTTCAGGGATTCGGACCCAGAAATAATAACTTGCCCGTGGCAAACCGAACCTGAAACCGAAGTCATTGAGCGCTGCGGCGATGATATCCCGTCTTTTCTTGAACAATTGTGTCCTCTGTTCATTAAACAACGGCGCGTCTGGATGCCCCAAAGCTCTAGCCGCCGCCCTCTGGATCGCCATGAAAACTCCCGAGTCGAAGTTTGATTTTAGAGTCAAGAATGAGTGGATCAACGCCTTAGACGATACAACAAAACCAATTCGCCATCCTGTCATATTAAAGGTTTTAGAAAAGGAATGAATTTCGATTGAAAGATCTTTTGCGCCAGGTATTTGCATTATGCTTATGGGTCTATCTTCAGGTTCAAAGTACACTTCAGAATAAGCGTTATCAGCGAGTATGACAAGATCATGCTTTTTGGCGTACGCCACTAGGTCTTCGAAAAAAAACTCATCGGCGACTGCCGCAGTCGGGTTGTTCGGATAATTAATAAATATGAATTTCGCGTTGTCGGCAATGTCTTCAGGAATAGATGACAGGTCGGGCAGGAACCCACGCTCTTCGAGCAGGGGAATGCGAATGGGCGTGCCTCCTGCAAAACCAATGGCGGCTTCGTAGGCCGGATATCCGGGATCGGTGACCAACGCTGTGTCACCTGGATCAATGAACACAAAGGGTAGATGAGATACAGCGTCTTTGCTTCCTATGGTGGCCATTATTTCATTTTGAGCGTCCAGATTCACTCCGAAACGCTTTTTAAACCAATGCGCCACCAGTTCACAGAAATCGGATTCCCCTTTATAACTGGGGTATTGATGGTTACGAGGGTCGCGCATCTCTTCATTCATAAGGTCTATCACAAAATCCGGAGTTGGCATGTCCGGGTCCCCAATAGCTAGCGATATCACATCAATGCCCCTTTCTTGGGCAGCTTTGCGCTTTTCATCAATCAAATGAAACAGGTAAGGCGCCGTTTCCGTTACCCGTCTTGATAGTTTCATTCCGTCCTCCAAAATGCTATTTCTATAGACGAACGATTTTGGGCAAGGTGTCAATTGGTAACAATCATACTTTGAACATCACTTTTTACCCGATTATGCCAATATATTCAAGTAACAAACACTAACACCGGAATTGTTCGGCGCGTTCAGTTTCCAAA
Organism: Syntrophaceae bacterium; assembly: GCA_031292235.1. Classification (GTDB taxonomy): domain Bacteria; phylum Desulfobacterota; class Desulfomonilia; order Desulfomonilales; family Desulfomonilaceae; genus CAJBEZ01. The sequence continues at coordinate 3,754 of JARLHM010000219.1, forward strand.
TCGATTATAACAAGAGCCTGCGAGGCCGAAGATTGGTTTGTTGACCTTAATTCTTGACTTAGACCCCAAATTACCATAATTTTCACGGAATATTGATCGGAGATAAAAATCCTATCGTGATGTTAGATCTTGAAACAATTCTAAATTTAATTTGTCTGACAATAGCAAGTGTATCGCTTGTCGGCAGTTCGATGGATAACAATGACGATGACGAAGAACTGGTTAAGCGTTGCGCTGGTGGTGATCGGGAGGCTTTTAATGATCTGGTCTTAAAGTATCAGAAAAAGGTTTTTAGTGTCGCATATCGCTTTGTTGGCGACCCTGAAGAGGCCAACGATCTTGCTCAGGAAATATTTACCGCGGCATATCAAAATCTAAAAAGTTTCAGAGGTGATTCAAAATTCTCGACGTGGCTGTTTCAGATTGCGACGAATAGAGGCAAAAACAGGTTCAAGTATTTAAAGCGTCGTGGTTTTTTTACGAATAAAGGATCATCGGAAACCGACGATGAAGGAGATCAGTCCCATAGGGCTTTACCGGATCAGACAGCCAATCCTGAAGAACTTTTGTCCGGAAATCAAATTAGGAAAGCTGTTATAGAAGCGATTAACGAGCTTGAACCGGACCATCGGGAAATTGTCATTTTAAGAGACATTGAGGGCTTGTCCTACGACGAAATAGCCCGCATATTGGATCTGCCAGAAGGAACGACCAAATCCCGTCTGCATAGAGCGCGGATGGTAGTTAAAGAAAAACTTAAGAAGGTCCTGTCATGATGAATTGCGAGCGGATTGCTGACTATTTTGGGGCGGTTTACGAGGGAGATTCTGACACGCAAACCGAAAAAATGGTTAAAGATCACTTAAAATCCTGCGCCGCGTGTCGGGAAGATTTTAAGTGGTACGGAGTCACTATTCAGGCTTTAGCCAATTTAGAACAGGTTGCTCCTCCAAACGATTTTCTCAAACAACTAAACGCCAGAATCGATAAAAACCCCTCACTCTTCCAATCGATTATCTCCCAAATTAAAAATCTGATGAATTCAATCCCAACCGCTCCTGTTCCAGTCGGAGCCATGTCGCTCGCTTTTGTGACCGTATGCGCCTTCCTTGTATATAACTATCCACCGGAATTGTCCCAGATCGGAAAATCAGGCCTGTCGCTCAATAGTATGGCTCAAAATGGCGCTATCGCTGTCGAACCGGCTTCCCGTCCCGTTGACCCTAGAATGGTGGCTTCAGCGCCATTTTCGTCTCAAACCGCTCCGTTCTCCCATGCTTATGTTCCTTATGATGGGCCCGGTCGTTCCTCTGCTGTTTCGTGGCGTTTCCCAACTGTAGCCGATGAAATTGGAGCGGATAACCTTACAGTGGAAAGCCCTCAGATTGACCTGGCTTTAAAAACACTCAAAGAAATCCTCCCAGATATTCAAGGCCAATTAGTTGACGAAAAATTTAGGAATGCTTTTGGAGAAGCTTTAGTAGCCGTGATCATACCTTCGAGCAGATACGGTGATCTTACTTCGGCTTTGGTCAACTATGGAGCTATTGAAGTTGGGGCCAAATCCCGGGAATCTGATTCACCTGCGCCGGCTAAAGTTGACAGTAGAAATGTACGCCTTTACATTCGTTTCACTCAGGCCCCAAAATAGTGCGCTTGAAATTGTCGTTGGGAAGGTAACTGTCAATTGAAGCTTGGAATAGTTGGTTTGCCGGGATCAGGAAAGACTGTCCTTTTTAGGGCGCTTACAGGGGGACTTAATCCTGGTGAACAGCGAAATAGGCAGGATCCAGGGTTGGGCGTTGTAAAAGTATCCGATCCCCGTATAGATTTTCTTACTCAATATCACAAACCTAAAAAAGTAACCCCCGTTCACGTTGAATATCTCGACATCGCTGGCCTCACCGGTGAAGGAAAACAAGGCCGGTCACTTGGGGACAAGTTGCTTTCTATAATGCGTCCTTTAGACGCGCTTGTCACATGCGTCCGGTATTTTGATTCTGCCTCTTCAGGAAAACCATCCCCGCTTTCGGATTATAGGACCGTAGAAGAGGAGATGATCTTATCCGATCTCTCGATCGTCGAGAAACGACTCGAACGCGTGACAAAAGACTTGAGTCGTGGGCGAAAAGAGCTTTCCGAGGAATTTGATCTTCTTA
>JARLHM010000220.1 GCA_031292235.1 Syntrophaceae bacterium
ATCGGCCAAGAATTCATTGGGTGGGCTCAAAGGACACCGTTCTGTAGGCGGTTGCAGGGCCTCGATTTATAATGCTATTGAACCTGAATCAGTTAAGGCCTTAATCGATTTTATGAAAGAATTCGCTAGAAAGAACGGTTAACTTGATATGGATTTCAAGATTTTAATAGCGGAAGAGATTCACGAAAACGGGCTTAGAATTCTGCTGTCAAATCCTATGCTCGAAGTTGATCAAAAGGTTGGTTTGACTGCTAATGAGCTACATGCTTGTATTCCGAATTATGACGCAATAGTGGTGGGAGAAACAACAGCAGTTCAAAAGGACCTGCTTGAACTCGCCCTCCAACTCAAGGTAATAGCGAAAGCCGGCGCTGATATTGAGAACATCGATGTTCAGGAAGCGACTCGTAGAGGCGTAATAGTTATGAACGCGCCATCGAGCCACGTCGTTTCCGCAGGCGAACATACCATAGCTCTTCTCATGGCCGTCCACAGGCATTTGCCGGCAGCCGTGGACTCTATGAAACAGGGTAAATGGGAGAAAAAGAAATTTCAGGGTCGTGAGATGGCTGGGAAAACCCTTGGAATCGTTGGGTTTGGCAAGACAGGAGCGCTTGTAGCCCGATACGCATCAAGGGGACTCCGTATGAACGTTTTAGTTTATGACGGAATTGTAACATCCGACATGATAAAACAGCATGGATTCAGACCTGTTTCATTGCCAGAACTGTATGAGAAGTCCGATGTAATCTCGCTACATGTTCCTCTAAATCCTGATACGAGAAACATGCTCAACGAGAAGACCTTCAATTTGATGAAAACCGGAGTAATCATAATAAATACCGGTCGAGCGGGCTTGATCCTCGAAAATGCGCTGTTGGCCGCTCTGGATAGCGGTAAGGTAGCAGGCGCGGCTGTGGATATTCACTCGGAACTCTACATTCAGCATGGTCGACTGTTGAATCATCCAAAAGTAATCTGCACTCCGGACCTTAGTGTGGCAACCGAAGAAGCCCAGGCGAACGTATCACAGTCAATAGCCGAATCCCTTAGGGATTATTTCGAAAAAGGGAGCTTGGGAAATGCTGTAAATGTACCGGTTGTTGACCCGGTCCTTCGATCAAAGATTGGCCCTTATATTGAACTGGCCAGACGTCTCGGTATGTTTGTAGCGGGGTTGTCATCTGGAAATGCTGTTAAGATTGAGGTAGGATATCGAGGGGAATTAGTAGGCTGGGATCTGAGGCCAATAACGACAGCGGTGTTGATGGGATTTCTAAATGTTTTTAAAGGATCCGACGTTAACCTCGTAAACGCTAACTTTGTCGCCGAAGAGGCCGGAATACAGGTCCACGAAACAATCCTCAAAGAATCTGTCGATGGTCGGCCATCCATTACCTTGCAGGTTTTTTCGAAGCAAGGAAGCCTTGTGAAGATTGAAGGGGCGCTGATTCGGAGATTCGGGGATGAGCCTCGCATCATAGGTATCAATGAATTCGTCACTGAAGCTGTTCCGGCAGGGCCGATGCTAATTGTCAAAAATCAGGACATCCCTGGAATGATTGCTGGGATTTCCGGCATTCTGGCTCAAAGGAATGTAAATATTGCGCAAATGAATTTGTCCCGAGATTGCGCCGGCGGAACGGCGATATCAATAACAAATCTTGATTCTCCGGCGGATGAAGTGACATTGGAACAGATTAGAAGCATTCATGGTATACTGAATGTTCATCAAATAATTATCGACGGTTTACCCGAATTAGAAATATGTGGTTGATTACAGCAAACGCGGATAAATTCTTTAATCATAGTCAGACTCATCAAGAAAGGCGATAACTTTTGAGCACTCTCGTAGTTGTAGGCGCCCAATGGGGTGATGAAGGCAAAGGCAAGATTGTAGACCTGTTAACCAGCAGAGCGGATGTCGTGGTCCGTTTCCAGGGGGGTAATAACGCAGGCCATACGCTCAAGGTCGGCGGGGAGCAGGTTATTGTTCATTTGATACCATCGGGGATCCTATACCCGAACATTACAAATATCGTCGCCAATGGCTTGGTTGTCGACCCCTCTGTGCTTCTCCAGGAAAAGGCCGAACTTCGAGAAAAGGGACATTTTCAGAAGGATAGTCAACTGCTCCTTTCTGATCGCGCTCAGGTTATTATGCCTTACCACAAGATTATTGACATGGGTCGTGAAGAATTCCTCGGAAAGGCTAAAATAGGGACCACTGGTCGAGGTATAGGACCCGCGTATGAAGATAAAGCTTCGCGCATGGGAATAAGAATTGGAGATCTTATAAGACCGGCGTTCTTCAGAGAACGAGTATACGCGGCTTTGGATGAAAAGAATTTCCTGATCGAAAGACGGTTCCGCAGACCAAAACTCAATCCGGAAGAAATTGTACAGGAATATCTCGCCTACGGGGAAAAGTTGAATCCACATATTACCGACACGTCTATCGCTCTTCAGAATTTTATCGCCGGAGGTAGACACGTCTTATTTGAAGGCGCGCAAGGGACTCTGCTCGACATAGATCATGGCACCTACCCGTTTGTAACCTCATCAAACGTGGTAAGTGGAAACGCTTGCCCCGGCTCGGGAATCGGCCCCAATTTGATTGAAAAATGTTGGGGAGTTGTTAAAGCCTATACCACGAGAGTCGGTCAGGGGGCGTTTCCCACTGAATTGACAGATCGTCTAGGTGAGAATCTACGGGAGAAGGGCGGCGAGTATGGCGCCACAACCGGCAGGCCACGTCGTTGCGGCTGGCTGGACATGGTTGTTGTCAATCACAGTGTTCGGCTCAATGGTTTGACCGGGATCGCTCTAACCAAGATGGACGTTTTGACAGGGATATCGCCAATTAAGATAGCCACAGGATATGAACTGGACGGTAAAGACCTCGACTATGTTCCGTCGGACATAAATGATTTCGGTCGGGTTAAACCTCGTTATAGGGAAGTAAAGGGCTGGGATGAGCCCTTGTCTGATTGCAGGTCCTTTGACGACCTACCGAAAAACGCTCGTGATTACGTTGAGATGATTGAACATTTGTCAGGTGTTCCGGTCACTCTTGTTTCCATTGGACCAGCTCGTGAACAAAGTATACTAAGAAAAACACCGTTTTGATCATCGGAGGCTAGCATTTCGAGAGCCATCTGTTTGAAAAGCCGGTAGATCCAAACAGACTGATGCGAGCGCTAATAATGTGATTCTGAACTCAACGGATTGTCTGTGTGCAAAAACTGAACTTTGATTTTGTCACCGGCTTTGAAAGGCGCCTTTTCGGCCGGTAGAATCATAAGTCCATCGGCCATAACCATTGAACGCAAGGATCCGGAGCTTTGAGTTCCGGTTGAAACTGCAAACCTGATCCCATCTTTTTCGAATAATTTACACCTTACAAGATGAAGTCTGCCTGGGGACACTTTGACATCTTGGGCCAACTCCGCATCCAGCAACGGTCTAAAAAGATTTTTTCGTCCCATCATCTTAAGTAGGGCCGGTCTCACAAATTGTTCGAACGAAATCATTGCGGACGTGGGATTACCAGGCAAACCAAAAACTGGTTTGGTTCCCAGTGTTCCGAAGACAAGAGGTTTCCCAGGTTTCATAGCCACTTTCCAAAATTTCACCTTCATGCCAACTTCTGTGAGAGTATCCTTTACGAGATCGTATTTACCTACGGATACGCCACCAGAAGTTAGAATCACGTCGGCCCTCAGCCCATCTCTCAATCTTGACCGGAGATCGTCAATGTTATCAGAAGCTATACCCAGAGAAAGCGGAATGGCCCCACAATCGATTACCTGAGCAGCGAGGCTGTAGGTATTCGAACAAACGACCTTACCATTCGTGAATGGTTCATCCAGATCAACAAGTTCATCACCCGTGGAAAGAATGGCGACAACGGGTCGCTGATAAACATAAACGTAAGCGTGACCCAAAGTGGCGAGCATGCCTACTTCAGGTGGTCTTATTACATCGCCGCATTGAAAGACAGTCTCGCCGGCGCGGACATATTCTCCCCCAAATCTTATGTGCGAGTTGAACCCAGGATCGTTAAGGCAAACCACAAAATCGCCTTCACGCTCGGTATCTTCCACCATAATTACAGTGTCGGCGCCATTTGGGATGAGACCGCCAGTCATTATCCTGACTGCCTGCCCAGATTCCAATGTTCCTTGGTAGGGTTTGCCCGCAGGCGATTCTCCAACTATCTTTAAACGAACGGGATTTGATGAATTCGCGCCTGCAATGTCCTTGTGCTGTAAGCAATAACCATCCATGGCAGAGTTGTCCGCGGCTGGAACATCACGAACCGCTTCGACATCCTGAGCCAAAACCCTGCCCAGCGCTTCCAGGATAAACAGTCTCTCTCGTCCTAAAACAGGAATTTCTTCTAGAACTTTTTGTTGAGCTTCTCCAATAGGTAACATATCAAATGTGTCTCCGTGTGAGGAAATTGATCTAACTA